>JANNWS010000045.1:0-36203 GCA_031408575.1 Rhodobacterales bacterium | reverse complement strand
CCATCCCTGCGCTTCATTCAGGACAATAAGGCCACGTCGCAGGCGAAAATCGCCCTTGCACGGGCGACGGGCGTTGTGATTTCCGCAGGTCTTGGTATTCTTGGGGTAACGCCGGTCGAGGAAATGCGCTGACAACAAGCGCAACGGCCCGCGTGAAACAGGCAAGACAAGTCTGGCGCCTCCACCCGCCGGACCAGTGGGGCAGAGCATGGCGATCGTGGATGATGATGTAGACGGCGGCTATGGCCCCGCGCCGAGGTCGGGGCGGGCCCAGTGGTTGGTGAATGTGGCGGGGGCTGTCACGTCGGCAGCGCTTGTTCTGGGCGTGACCGTCTGGGGCTACAAGCTGGCGGTGCGCGATGTGTCGGGTATTCCGGTCGTGCGCGCGATGGACGGACCGATGCGGATTGCGCCGCAGAATCCGGGCGGAGAGATTGCCGCGAATGTCGGGCTTTCCGTGAACCAGGTTGCCGCCGCAGGGGCCGCTGCCCCATTGCCGGATCAGCTGGTCCTTGCGCCCCGCCCCGTTGACCTTTCGCAGGACGATCAGCCTGTTATCGCAGCCGCTCCCCTGGCCGGCACGCCCGAGGTGACGACACTCGCTTCGCTTCCCGCCGAGCCGTTGCCAGAGCCGATCGTGCCTGTCGTGCCGGTCGGAGAACTGACGGAAACGGTGCTAGCCGAACCAGCAGCGCTGACCCCCGAGGCCATGGAAGCTGCCGTTGACAACGCGCTGGCCGAAGCCTTGGGTGGTGCCGTCGACGAAACTCAGGTGCTTGCATCTGCCGAGCCTGCCCCGCCCGGTGCAGTCGTGCGGTCCCCCCGGCCAGAACGCAGACCGGAAGGTGACAGCACCGCCGACGCGGGGCTTGTGCCGGTGTCGGCCTCTGCAACGGCTGCTGCCACTGCCAGCAGCGAAGTTGATGTCGCGTCGTTGGCGCTGGGGACGCGACTGGTCCAACTGGGTGCCTTTGATGACGAGGCCGGCGCGCGCGCCGAATGGGCAAAGCTGCAGGTCCGGTTCGGTGATCTGATCGCACCCAAAGCGCTTGTGCTGCAACAGGCCGACAGCGGCGGGCGCAGCTTTGTGCGACTGCGCGCGTTGGGGTTTGAGGATGAGGCCGATGCCCGCCGCTTTTGCTCGGCATTGCTGGCCGAAAACGCGTCCTGCATCCCGGTCGCCCACCGCCCATGAGCGCAATAGGTGCCTGCATCTTTGGCTGTGAAGGCACGGTTCTGGGCGCGGCGGAGCGGGCTTTCTTTCGTGCCGCTGATCCCTGGGGCTTTATCCTTTTCGCCCGAAATGTCTCTGATCCTGAGCAACTTGGGCGCCTGACGGCTGATTTGCGCGATGCCGTGGGGCGGGATGCGCCGATCTTTGTCGATCAGGAGGGGGGGCGGGTGCAGCGCCTGCGTGCGCCCCATTGGCGTGAATGGCTGCCGCCCCTGGATATGGTTCAGGCGGCCGGGGCGGGCGCGCCGCGCGCGATGTACTTGCGTTCGCGGCTGATCGCGGGCGAACTGCGCGCCGTCGGAATAGACGGAAACTGTGCTCCGACAGCAGATATTGCAAACGATGCTACGCATCCGTTTCTAAGAAACAGATGCTATGGCAGTGATTTGACTGCCGTCATAAATGTATCGCGCGAAGTTGCCGCCGGTTTGCTGGACGGCGGCGTTCTGCCGGTTGTCAAACATATGCCCGGTCATGGTCGGGCCACGATGGACACGCATCTCGAATTGCCGCGGGTGGCCGCAGACGCCGACCTGTTGGAGCAGACCGATTTCGCTGTGTTTCGCGCGTTAAAGGATCTGCCGTTGGGAATGACGGCGCATATCGTGTTTTCGGCCTATGATGATGCGCCATCGACCTGTTCCGCCCGGATGATCGGTGTAATCCGCAATTCCATAGGGTTTGCGGGTCTGCTCATGACGGACGATCTGTCGATGCAGGCGCTTTCCGGTACGATTGCCGAACGGGCCTTGGCATCGAAGGTTGCGGGGTGCGACGTGCTGTTGCACTGCAACGGTCGACAGGCCGAGATGGAGGATGTCGCCAAGGCGGCGGGCTTATTGTCTGGTGCAGCGTTGGTGCGGTCCGACGCGGCGCTTGCGTGCCGCCACGTGCCGGACGGTGCCGATCTGGCCGCGCTTGACGCAGAGCTTCAGTTGTTGATGCAGGCCGGGGTCAATGGCTGACAGTTGGGATGATACGCCGACCGTCGAGGCGCGGCTGATCGCCGAAGCGCTGATTGTCGATGTTGACGGCTTTGAAGGGCCGCTTGACCTGTTGCTGATGCTGTCGCGCACGCAAAAGGTCGATCTGCGGCGTATCTCGGTCTTGCAGCTGGCCGATCAGTATCTGGGTTTCGTCAATCAGGCCAAGGCACTGCGGATCGAACTTGCGGCAGATTATCTGGTAATGGCGGCATGGCTCGCTTATCTCAAGTCCAGGTTGCTGCTACCACCGGACCCCAGCGATGCCGGCCCGTCCGCCGAAGATATGGCGGCCCATCTTGCGTTCCAGTTGGAACGCTTGCAGGCGATGCGCGAAGCCGCAGCACGGCTGATGGCCCGGGATCAGAAGGGGCGTGACTTTTTCCCGCGCGGCGTGCCGGAAGATGTAACCCGCGTTCGCAATATCCGTTATTCCGCGACGCTGCTTGATCTGATGCAGGCCTATGCGCGCATCCGCACCCGCGACGAATTCCGCCCCTTCGTGATGGACCGTGACCATGTGTTCACAATGGAACAGGCGCTGGACCGGATGCGGGGGCTGATCGGCTATGCCGGCGACTGGACGGACCTTGTCAGCTACCTGCCCGAGGGTTGGGATGTGCATCCGCAGCGCCGCCGCTCGGCCACCGCCGCCCATTTCGCGGCGATACTGGAACTGGCAAAGCGCGGACAGATCAGCTTGCGACAATCCGATACCTTTGCGCCGATCCAGATCAGGCGGAGGGACGCATGACAGATCCGGCTGGAGATAGTCTGTTCGACGCGCCGCCGATGATCGAGCAGGAGCGTATGGTCGAGGCGATCCTGTTTGCCAGCGCCGAGCCTCTGACACTAGCCGAGGTGACCGCGCGCCTGCCACATGGCTGTGACCCGGCCGAAGCGCTGGCCCATCTGCGCCGCCGCTATGGCGGGCGCGGGGTGCAACTGGTGCGGGTCGGGGACGCATATGTATTTCGTACCGCGCCGGATCTTGGCTATCTGATGCAGAAAGAAACGGTCGAGACGCGCAAGCTGTCACGCGCTGCCATCGAAACGCTGGCAATCATCGCTTATCACCAGCCCGTCACCCGCGCCGAGATTGAAGAGATCAGAGGGGTAGCGGTCAGCCGGGGAACCATTGACCAGTTGCTGGAAATGGACTGGATCCGTTTTGGCCGTCGCCGCATGACGCCCGGCCGCCCGGTGACCTTTGTGGTGACCGAAGGGTTCCTTGACCATTTCGGGCTGGAATCCGCGCGCGATCTGCCGGGCCTCAAGGAGTTGCGGCAGGCTGGTCTGCTGGACAGCCGACCGCTGCCGGGTCTTGCAGATCCGTCCGATGATGACGATGACGCCACTGCGCTGGCCGGGCAGTCAGAACTTTTCGAAGACTGAAACGCACAAGCGGGTGCAGATCACGCTGCCCGAAAATGCTTGGACAGCTTCAGCGCCTGACCCTGATAGTTTGACGCAAGGCCCTGACCATACAGCACTTCTGGGATCTCGGACATGCGCTCATAAACCAACCGCCCGACGATCTGCCCATCTTCAAGCACGAAGGGCGCTTCGTGGCAGCGCACTTCCAACACACCACGAGACCCGGCACCGCCTGCGTTGCGGTGGCCGAAGCCGGGGTCGAAAAAGCCCGCGTAATGCACCCGGAACTCGCCCGCCATGGCAAGATAGGGTGCCATCTCGGCTGCATGGTCGGGCGGGATCGTCACCGCCTCGCGGCTGACAAGGATGTAGAAGGCACCGGGATCAAGGATGATGCGACCGTCGCGCGACCGAACTTCTTCCCAGTACTCGGCGGGGTCATAGGCCGCGATGCGGTCAAGGTCGATCAATCCGGTATGGGGCTTTGCACGGTAGCCCACAAGATCACCAGAGGCCGGGCGCAGATCGACCGAGAACCCCAGACCTTCCGAGATGACCGGCGTGCCATCAACCAGCCGATCGCGCGAATGAAGGTCAAGCAATTCGGTATCGGTCAGCGGGGCCTGCCCGTTGCGAAAGCGGATCTGGTTCAACCGCATGCCGGGCCGCACCAGTACGGAAAAGCTGCGCGGGCAGATTTCGGCGTAAAGCGGGCCATCATAACCGGCCGGAATGCGATCGAATTCCACCCCGCCATCGGTAATCGTCCGGGTCAGCAGATCAAGCCTGCCGGTGGAACTTTTGGCGTTGGCAACTGCCGTGATACCAGGGGGCAGGGCAAGCCGTTCCATCAGTGGCACGACATAGACACAGCCCTTTTCCAGCACCGCACCGGGTGTCAGGTCGACCTGATGCATGCCAAACTCGGCTATCCGGTCGATTACGCGTTGTCCATGTCCCGCCAGAAAGGAGGCGCGTACACGGTAGGCGATAGCCCCAAGGCGCAGGTCAAGGCTCGCGGGTTGCAGCTGATCGGGAAGGATCGCAGGGATGGCCCGGATTGCACCATCAGCAATCATCGCGCGCAGGAACTGAAGCGGCAGCACACCTTCGGCCATGATGATCTACCCCCTTAAACGGAACCGCCCGCGTCCCTTGCGGGGGCGGGCGGTTTCGTGTTGGTCGGGCCGGCGAGATTCGAACTCGCGACCTTCCGCCCCCCAGACGGACGCGCTAACCAGGCTGCGCCACGGCCCGACGACCGTGATACATAACGATATCGGGGGCAGGGGCAAGCGGGAAAGCACATGCCTTTTTCAGCGCCCGCCACCCGTGGACGCCCCGGCGACACGGGCGCGCAAATCGGCCAGACGCCCCGCCACAATCGCAAGCACCTCGCGGTTTTGTGCGACGTCAGCGGCGGAAAGCGCGCGCAGCCGAGCGGGAAGCCAGTCGGAACCGGCGCGTGCCGGTTCGGGCGTTTCGGAATCGGCCGGGTCATCGTCTGGCGCGTCGGCAAGGGGCGCTTCGGCTGGGGCTGGTTCGCTGTCCGGCACGGGTTCTTCGTCGAAGATGCCTGTCCACAACGGCAGGGGATCCACGGCTGGCGGCGGCGGCGTCACGGCGCCAAGGATCAGGACGTTCGACCTGGGGGCGGCAGGCTCTGCCGCCGGTACTGGGTCAACGGCTTCATCACCCGGCGCTCCCGCTGTCAGACCGTCCGGTTCGGTGACGGTGATCTGACCATCTGCCAATGCCATCACGTGCCGGATGCCCTGTTCACGCAGTACTTTCTGGACACCCCGAATGGTCAGCCCATCCCGGTGCAACAGTTGTTTTATGCCCGACAACAGCGCGACATCCGTTGGCCGGTAGTAGCGACGCCCCCCCGCACGCTTTACGGGGCGCACCTGCGGAAAGCGGCTTTCCCAAAAGCGCAGCACGTGGGCAGGGGTTTCCAGAAGATCGGCGACCTCGCTGATGGTGCGGAAGGCGTCGCGCGATTTTTCCATGCAGATTTACCCTTCAGCGCTTGCTGCCGTCCGCGACGCGATCCTTCATAAGATGCGACGGGCGGAAGGTCAGCACGCGGCGCGGGCTGATCGGAACCTCATCGCCAGTCTTGGGGTTGCGCCCCACGCGGGCCGACTTGTCGCGCACCGAAAACGTACCGAAGGATGAGATTTTCACTGCCTCGCCCTTCACCAGCGCATCGGACATGTGTTGTAGAACCGATTCCACAAGCTGCGCCGATTCGTTGCGCGAAAGGCCCACCTCGCGAAAGACGGCCTCGCTCAGATCCATGCGCGTCAGTGTACTGTCACCCATCTTCACCCTCCGTCATTTTCAACAGATTGGTCGCTTTGAAAACCCAAGTCAATATCAACCACTTGGGGCAGGCAATTCAGACGCCCTACCAGCGAAGAACGACCGCCCCCCAGGCAAGCCCGCCGCCGATTGCCTCGGTCACGATCAGATCGCCCTGCTTTATCTGGCCGCGCTGCTTGCCCACTGACAAGGCGAGGGGAATCGACGCTGCCGAGGTGTTGCCATGATCCTGAACCGTCACCACCACCCGCTCCATCGGTACCTGCATGCGCTGTGCCGTTGCCGTGATGATCCGCAGGTTGGCCTGATGCGGCACGATCCAATCGACATCTTCCGGTGTCAGCCCGGCCTTTTCCAGCGCCGAATGCGCCGTCTGGGCCAGCTTCTCCACCGCGTGCCGGAACACTTCCTTGCCCTGCATTCTGAGGTGGCCGGTGTTTTGCGTGGCGACCCCGCCATCGACATAAAGCAGATCCTTGAACCGGCCATCCGAATGCAGATCGGTCGCAAGGATGCCCCGGTCGGCAGAGGTTCCTCCCCCGTCGGCAGCCTCTAGCACCACCGCACCGGCGCCATCGCCGAACAGCACGCAGGTGCTGCGGTCGGTCCAGTCCATCAGGCGCGAGAACGTTTCGGCCCCGATCACCAGCACGCGGGTTGCCTGACCAGCGACGATCAGGGCCTGGGCGTTGGAGAGGGCATAGACAAATCCCGCGCAGACCGCCTGGACATCAAAGGCAAAGCCCCTGGTCATGCCAAGCGCGCCCTGCACCATCGTTGCGGCAGAGGGAAAAGTCATGTCGGCAGTTGATGTTGCGACGATGATTGCATCCATGTCATCCGCGACCAAGCCTGCGTCGTTCAGGGCAGCATACGCCGCACGTGTGGCAAGGTCCGACGTGGTTTGCCCCTCGGCCGCGAAATGGCGCCGTTCGATGCCCGAACGTGACCTGATCCATTCATCGGTTGTATTGACGATGGATTCGAACTCGGAGTTCGGCACAACGCGGTCGGGCAAGTAGTGGCCGACGCCCCTGACCACGGCACGTATTGTCATTCGGTCCTGCCGGTTATGGCCCCATCTGCGGCGGCATCCTGCCCCGCCCGACCAGCCGATGCAACCCGCGCCGCAAGCCGTTCCTGGAAACCCGATTGCGCCAACTGGAAGGCCAGCTTGATGGCTGCCGAAACGCCCGTAGCGTCCGCCGATCCGTGCGATTTCACGACCGTGCCGTTCAGCCCAAGAAAGACTCCGCCGTTCACCCGGCGCGGATCAATCCGCTTTTGCAGCCGTTTAAGCGAAGTCAGCGCCAACAGCGCCGCGATCTTGGAAAGAAATGTCGCATTGAAGGCGTCTTTCAGGAAATCCGAGATCAGCTTGGCCGTGCCTTCGCCAGTTTTGAGCGCGATGTTCCCGGTAAAGCCGTCAGTCACAATCACATCGACCCGGTTGCCCGGAATGTCACCGCCCTCGACAAACCCTACAAACTCGAAATCCCCGTTGACCGCGGCGGCAGCGATCAGGTCATGCGCCAGCTTCAATTCGGCGCGTCCCTTGTGTTCCTCGGTGCCGACGTTCAGCAGGCCGACACGCGGTCGGTCAAGGTTAAGGCCGTTGCGGGCATAGGATGCGCCCATCGTTGCAAATTGCAGCAGGTCTTCGGCATCCGCCTTTATATCGGCACCCACATCCAGCATCAGGTTGAACCCGCCCGGATTGCGCGATGGCCAAAGGCAGGCGATTGCGGGGCGGTTCACGCCCGGCAGCTTTCGCAGCCGGATCATCGAAAGTGCCATCAGCGCGCCGGTATTGCCGCAGGACACTGCGACAGTTGCATCGCCGCATTTGACGCTTTCGATGCAGGACCACATCGACGTGCCTTCACCGTGGCGCATCACCTGACTTGGTTTGTCTTCCATCGTGACGACGCGGGGTGCGTGGCGTATGTCGCAACGCCCGGCAAGCCCTTTGCGCCGGCCAATCAGACGGCGCAGTTCAGTTTGGTCGCCGTGAACGATGAACGCAATATCCGGGTTCTTGTCCGCCGAGGCGAGCATTCCTGCGACAACCGCCGCAGGACCGCGGTCCCCACCCATCGCATCAATGGAAATGACGATGCTCTGGCCGTCCGGTGCCGGAGTATCAGATCCGTTCGCCATCGGTCAGCAGCGCAAAAGAGGCGCGGCTTACGCCGCGTCCTCGTCCAGATCGACTTCTTTTGACAGCGCCACGACTTCGCGTGCATCGTAATGACCACAGGCACCACAGACGTGGTGCGGGCGTTTCAGTTCGCCACAGTTCGGGCATTCGCCCGGATTGCCTGCAACAAGCGCATCATGTGCGCGGCGCATGTTGCGCTTGGAACTTGTGACTCGGTTCTGCGGGACAGCCATGTCTCAACCTCGGGTAGCGGGGACATGCCCCTGATTTTATTGGAACAATCGTGCAAAACTCCGCCCGGTGGCGACGCAAGCCCGATCCTGTAAACGAGCGGCGGAACATAGCGGGATTCTGTTTCGGCGCAAGCGCTTTCTGCGCTGCGGCCCTGCAGTCACGCGGCGTTAGGTATCGTCATTCCCACCCCTGTCGGGATCGTCCGGCGACAGGCGTTTTGCCAGCGCCGCCAGCCCTGCAAAGGGGCGAAGATCGCTGTCGCGCAGCGGGGTCAAACCGGGCGCGGTGTGAACGGCCTCGTCCAGCACAGCGCCGGGCGCGCGCGGATAATCCGGCAGCAACAGCACCAGCGCCTCTGTCATCACTTCGCCAATATCAATCACGCTTGGCAGCGGCTCTTGGGTATCGTCGGCGGGCATTTCGGTCTCGGGGTCGTCTTGCGCCGCGATCACGAGTTCAGCCAGATAGCGGCGCAACACGGGCGCATCAATGCGAGTGGTGACAGGTACCAGACTGATGATGCAGGGCTGAACAACGACCGCGAGCAATTGGGCTTCAAGCGTAAAGTCAGTGCGCCCGACGGGTCGGATCTCGCCCTTGAAGCGCAGGCTCTGGATTGCGCTTGCGCCAATCAGTTGTGCAAGGCTCTGCCGTTGCGCGGCATCGGGTGCCAGGTCGAACCGCGTCGGCTTGCGCGCAGTAAGGCCTGCGGTGCGCAGCGGATGCGAAACCGGAAGGGGGTCGATCAAGGGGGCCTCCTTTCGCACCGGTCAGGTCATGCGTTCCTTTCTTGAACCGGAGCGCGACCTTCTGTAAGCCGGAGCAAGTGCGAATAATGGCCCGGAGCCGACAAGGCAAGAGGCGGCAGGAGGCAGAGCATGGCATCGAGCGCTGACAGCCGGGCAACGGTGTGGCTTCGGCTTCTTGCCAGATCGGCAAACATGGCCGTGGTGGGCCTGCTTGCCGTTACGCTGTCGGCCTGTCAGCCACTTTACCGCGATCATGGATATGCCCCGACGGATGCCGAACTTTCGGTCGTCGTTGTCGGCACCGACACGCGCGAGACGGTGGCCACAGCCGTGGGTCGCCCCAGCGCGTCGGGCGTGCTGAACGACAGCGAATGGTATTTTGTCGAAAGCCGCTATCGTCAACGCGGCGTGCGCGCGCCGCAAGAGATCGAACGTCAGGTGGTCGTCATTTCGTTCAACGAGGGCGGCACGGTCAGCAATATCGAACGCTTCGGGCTTGAAGATGGCCGGGTTGTTGCGCTGTCACGGCGTGTGACCGAGACGAATATTACCGGCGTCAGCTTTATCGGGCAGCTTCTGGGCAACTTCGGTCGCCTGACGGCAGATCAGCTTATCCAGTAACGCAGGCGGGCGGGATAGCCCCGCCCGCCACAGTCCATGGATCAGTCTGCGGGGTCGAACCGCATCGCGACGCCGTTCATGCAGTAGCGCAATCCCGTCGGTGCCGGACCATCGGGGAAAACATGGCCCAGATGCCCGTCGCAGCGCGCGCAGTGTACTTCGGTGCGGCGCATGAACAGGCTGCGGTCCACCGTCTCGCCCACAGCTTCGGGCGTCAGCGGGGCATAGAAACTGGGCCAGCCGGTGCCGCTGTCGAATTTTGTCGTCTGGTCAAACAGGGGCGCGTCGCACCCCACACATCGATACACCCCCGTGCCTTTGGGAAAGTCATCATGGGTGAAGGCGCGTTCGGTGCCGTGCTTGCGCGATACCTTGTAGGCCAGTTCTGAAAGCTGGCTCCGCCACTCGGCATCCGTCTTTTCGATCTTTTCCATCTTTCGTCCATTCATTCCGTGCTTCGTCACACCGTTGAGTCATGTATGCTATCAACTTTGGTGTATAATCTAGAGGTCACTCAGACAGTCGCAAGGCATCAGGAGGAACCGATGCTCGCACTCGGCAAGGGACGCTACACGGCGCGCATGGCCGAAACGGATCAGGATCTGCGCCGCGCACAGCAATTGCGCTTTGTGACATTCATCGCCAGCACGGGTGCGACGGTTGCGGGTGACCGGCATGATGGGCGCGATGCAGATGATTTCGATGAGCTGTGCCGGCATGTGCTGGTGGAAGATACCAGAACCGGCACATTGGTGTGTTGTTTCCGCCTGTTGCCGCTGAACAACGGGACCGAGATCGACCGCAGTTATTCCGCGCAATATTACAATCTGTCCGCCCTGGCCCAGTTCGACGGGCCGATGGTCGAGATGGGCCGCTTCTGCATCCATCCCGACTGGCGCGACCCTGACATCCTGCGTGTCGCCTGGGGGGCGATGACGCGGTTCGTCGATGAGATGGGGGTCGAGATGCTGTTTGGCTGTTCGTCCTTTCACGGGACAAAGGCCGCGGCCTATCACGACGCTTTTGCGATGCTGAAGGATCGCCATCTGGCACCCAAGCGCTGGCTGCCACGGGTAAAGGCGCCGAACGTGTTCCGCTTTGCCCGCGCCTTGCGCCGGTTCCGCCCCGATGCCAAGCGGGCGATGCAGGCGATGCCGCCCTTGTTGCGGACATATCTGCTGATGGGGGGCTGGGTCAGCGATCATGCGGTCGTGGACCGTGACCTGAACACGCTGCATGTCTTTACCGGGCTGGAAATCAGGGCGATCCCGCCCGCGCGCGCGCGTCTGCTGCGCGGCGTTGCGGGGTAACGACAAGAGTTTTCAAAAACTCTTGTCAAAATCCTTTGAAGGATTTTGCCGCAGGTTGACGCCGCCCGCCCGCCCGCATACCTCGGCGCTCATGGCACGCGCACCCCTTTTGCAACTCTCCGGCGTCTCGCTTACCTTCGGGGGCGAGCCGATTTTCGACGATCTTGGCCTTGTGGTCCAATCCGGTGATCGGGTGGCCTTGGTCGGGCGTAACGGGTCCGGCAAATCGACGCTGATGAAGGTCATGGCCGATCTGATCGAGGCGGATCGCGGTGACAGGGTGGTGCCTGCCGGGGTCGGTGTCGGCTACATGGAACAGGATCCCGATCTGTCCGGGTTCGAGACGTTGGGCGACTATGCCGCGAGTGGTCTCGACGAATCCGAGGTCTACCGTGTGGCGATGGCGGCCGAAGGGCTGAAATTCCGGCCCGAAACGCCGGTATCGTCAGCCTCGGGCGGGGAAAAACGCCGCGCCGCGCTGGCCAAGCTTATGGCCGAAGCGCCCGAGTTGATGCTGCTGGACGAGCCGACAAACCATCTGGACATCGAAGCCATCGAGTGGCTTGAGGCCGAGTTGAAGGCCACCCGCGCCGCCTTCGTGCTGATCAGCCATGACCGCGCCTTTCTGCGCGCGCTGTCCAAGGCGACGCTTTGGATCGACCGGGGGCAGGTCCGCCGCCGCGACTCGGGCTTTGAGGGGTTTGAGGAATGGCGCGAAACCGTATGGGCCGAAGAGGACGACGCCCGCCACAAGCTTGACCGCAAGATCAAGGCCGAAGCGAAATGGGCCGTCGAAGGGATTTCGGCGCGGCGCAAGCGCAATCAGGGCCGCGTGCGCGCGCTTGCCGAGCTGCGCGAAGAACGCGGCAGCCAGATCCGCCGTCAGGGGACCGCCGCGATGGAATTCGACGCAGGCCAGCAATCGGGCAAGCGCGTGATCGAGGCGAAGGGGCTGACCAAATCCTTCGGCGATCTCGCCATCGTGCGCGATTTCGACCTGCGAATATTGCGCGGAGACAGGGTGGCTTTTGTCGGCCCGAACGGCATCGGCAAGACCACCCTGCTGAAGATGCTGACCGGTGAAGTGGCCCCCGATCAGGGCAGCGTCACGCTTGGCACCAACCTGCAGATTGCCGTGTTCGACCAGACCCGCGCGCAGCTTGATCCCAGCGCCAGCCTTTGGGACAATCTGACGGGCGATCCGACGATGCGCGTCTCGGGGCAGGCCGATCAGGTGATGGTCCGCGGCGTGCCGCGCCACGTTGTGGGCTACCTCAAGGATTTTCTCTTTGATGAACGACAGGTCCGTGCGCCGGTGCGGTCGCTGTCGGGGGGCGAGAAGGCACGGTTGTTGCTGGCGCGGATCATGGCGCGGGAATCGAACCTGCTTATTCTGGACGAGCCGACGAACGATCTGGATGTCGAAACGCTGGATCTGCTGCAAGACATTCTGGGCGACTACGACGGCACGGTGCTGCTGGTCAGCCACGACCGCGATTTCATCGACCGGGTTGCCACGGCGACGGTTGCCTTGGAAGGCGACGGGCGCGCGACGGTTTATCCCGGCGGGTGGTCGGACTATGCCGCACAGCGCGGCGTGATCGCGGCGGAACAGGATGCACGGCCCAACACATCGGTGCCGAGCCTCAAGCCCGATGCGCGCAAGTCGACCGAGCCGTTGACCTTCACCGAACGCAAGCGGCTGGAGGGGTTGCCCGCCCAGATCGCGCGTCTGGAGGCCGAGATCGCCAAACTTGCTACTCTGCTGTCTGAGGATGCGCTTTTCTCGCGCGAACCGGCGAAGTTCCGCAAGGCAACCGAAGCCATGCTAGAACGGCAGGCGGCCCTTGTCGCAGCCGAGGAAGACTGGCTGGCGCTGGAAGAAAAAGCCGCTCGCTGATCCGCCTTTGCCGCATCTTGCCATGCCGTGAAACACCAAAGGCCACCTGAACAGGATGGGGCAATTGGGTCATGGGGGCTTGGGCTTGCGTGCATCCGTGGCAGAAATGGTCTATCGACGGGACTGACCGGGAGCCATGAGCGGGAAAGTCCGGTTTACGGGCACCCAAGCGCAAGGGAGAAAAGCATGCCGATATCGCGCCGTATCCTTTTGTTTGCCGGCCTTGGGGGGGTGCTGACCCTTTCGGGTTGCGTCAGCCGGACGTTCCGGTCCTATTACGCGGCCTCCATTGCACCCGAGGTGTCGCGCGGTTGGCGCGTGACCGATGTGCGCGTCAGCGTCCCCGACAGCCTTGTGGTCAGCGAGCAGAAATCCCTGGTGCCGACCGCCGATATCGTCTGGCGTGAAGATCCCGTTGGCGACCGCCGCCCACAGGTGGCAGCAATTGTAAAAACAGCGGCGCAGCAAGGCGCACGTGGCCTGAACGGCCCGCGTGGTGTGGTTTTGGAAATCACGGTGTCACGCTTTCACGCGCTGACATTCGAGGCGGAAACACGGTTGTCGAACTCGGGCGTGCATAACATCGACTTCGTCATTGAGGTCGTGGATGCGCGGTCGGGGGCAATCCTGGCCGGCCCTGATCCGATCGAGGCTGCACTGCCGGCACTTTCGGGACCCCAGATGATTGCCGCGCGCGAGCGGGGCGAGACGCAGAAATCGCAGATAACGTCGCATTTGCAGCGGGTTATTGCCGGCTGGCTGGGTGCAGGCCCGGATGTGCGCGACAGCTTCAAACGTGCCGGGATCTAAGATACCCGGCGGGCGGCGTCAGCCGAGCGTGGCCTGTACTTTCTTCGGCAGGCCCGCCCGGATAATTCGGTAAGACGTATCAAGCCGCTCGCAGATTTCTTCATCCGGCACGGTGTCCCAGGGGATGCGAACCCAGCTGCGATGAAAGTAGGGCGCGCGCAGCGCCCGGCCCATTTCGATCAGCAGGGCCGCCGTTTCCAGATCTGCGCATTTCACCGAAACACCGTGATCGTCGACGGCACCCACGACGGCGAACATCTTGCCGCCGACCTTCCACGCATCATGGCCGCCGCCCCACGGATCGGATCGCCCGGCCCCTGGCAGGGTGGCGCAATGGCGGTTGATCAGCGCACGGGTCATCGCCCAACGATGCCAGCCGTGCGCCACGGTGACAAGATGCTTGGCGAAAGGGCCGGGGCAGGGTAGTAAGCCTCTATGACGACCATCGGCATCATCACGAATTGCTGTATTTCCTGCTGACATCCGTCAGGCGGGCCGGTCTTCTGTTTCCAAGAATGAACAAAGTCTGTAAGCCCGCGCGGGGATGCGCCACGGGATAACACCTGCGCCAAAGGACGTACCATGACCACGATCAGGCTGCACAACACCGCCACCAAGCTGAAAGAGGTTTTTGCCCCGGCAGACCCTTTGAACGTGCGGATGTATGTCTGCGGGCCGACCGTCTATGACCGCGCCCATATCGGCAACGCCCGCCCAGTGGTGGTGTTTGACACGCTGTTCCGGCTGCTGCGCCATGTTTATGGCCAAGGTCATGTGACCTATGTGCGGAATTTCACCGACGTCGATGACAAGATCAACGCGCAGGCGGCAGCAACCGGCCGCTCGATCCGCGAGATCACCGATGAAACCATCGGCTGGTATCACGCCGACATGGACGCGCTGGGGGCGCTGCGCCCGACGCATGAGCCGCGCGCAACCGAGTTCATCGGCCCGATGATCGCAATGATCGAGACGCTGATCGCGCAGGGTCACGCCTATGTGGCGGAGGGCCATGTGCTGTTCCGGGTGCGGTCGTATCAGGACTATGGCCAACTTTCGGGCCGTTCGGTTGATGACATGATTGCAGGCGCGCGGGTCGAAGTGGCACCGTTCAAGGAAGACCCGATGGATTTCGTGCTGTGGAAGCCGTCGGACGCCACGCAACCGGGATGGCCGTCGCCCTGGGGCCATGGCCGACCGGGGTGGCATATCGAATGCTCGGCGATGGCGCGCGAGTTGCTGGGAGCGAGCTTTGACATCCACGGAGGCGGCATCGATCTGCAATTTCCGCATCACGAGAATGAAATCGCGCAAAGCCGTTGCGCCCATCCCGGCGAGGGTTTTGCGCGGGTCTGGATGCACAACGAGATGCTGCAGGTCGAGGGCAAGAAGATGTCGAAATCGCTCGGCAACTTCTTCACCGTGCGCGACCTGCTGGATCAGGGGGTGCCGGGCGAGGTGATCCGGTTTGTGATGCTGGGGACGCATTATCGCAAGCCGATGGACTGGACGGCATCCAAACGGTCTGACGCACAATTAAACCTCAAGACTTGGTATTCAGCGACTGACGGAGTAAAGGCGGCAAGCCTGGCTGCAACGGAAGTCGTGGAGATGTTAGCAAATGACCTCAATACCTCTGGTGCATTGGCAGCGATGCACGAGCTCTTTCATCAGGAAAGATATGCTGATCTGAAAGCGTCACTTCGCCTTTTGGGTTTCCCAGATTCGGAAGTCGTGGATTGGTTCAGGCAAGGCCCTGCTATGGCCGCAGTTTCAAATGCGCCTGATCTATTGGATGCGCTTTACCCTCTGCTGATCCGTTGGCAATCACTTCGCGACGCTCGCGACTACTTTGCCGCAGACAGCCTAAAGCGCCAATTGGAGGACTGTGGCCTGAAAGTGAAGGTTACTGTCGCTGGGCCCGAAGCTGAACCAACGGATCAATTTGACTTGGGCAAACTTGAGGCCCTGAAATGATCTCGCTCTGCATCACGAGCGCCGGGGGGCTGTCTGCCCCCCGGCCCCCCCGAGGATATCTCTGCAAAGGTGACTGCAGCCTCGCGGCGCGATTGTCATGACCGAACGCCTTTACCTTTTTGATACCACGCTGCGGGATGGTCAGCAGACGCAGGGTGTGCAGTTCTCGACCCCGGAGAAAGTCCAGATTGCGGTGATGCTGGACGGCTTGGGGGTGGACTATATCGAGGGCGGCTGGCCGGGGGCCAATCCGACCGACAGCGAGTTTTTCGCCGATGCCCCTGCGACGCGGGCCACCATGACGGCGTTCGGCATGACCAAACGGGTCGGGCGGTCCGCCGCGAATGACGATGTCCTGGCGGCGGTGCTGGATGCCGGGACGCCGGCGGTATGCCTCGTGGGCAAGACGCATGAATTTCATGTGACCACGGCGCTGGGTGTGACGCTGGACGAGAACCTTGAGGCGATCCGCGCGTCGGTTGCACATCTGGTGGCCAAGGGGCGCGAGGCCTTGTTTGACGCCGAGCATTTCTTTGACGGCTTTCGGGCGAACCCGGATTATGCGCTGTCCTGTCTGAACGCGGCACTGGACGAAGGCGCGCGCTGGGTGGTGCTGTGTGACACCAACGGCGGGACGCTGCCGGCCGAGGTGGGGCGGATCACGGCGGCGGTTGTCGCATCGGGCATTCCGGGGGATCGGCTGGGCATTCATTGCCATGATGATACCGGAAACGCGGTTGCGAACTCGCTGGCGGCGGTGGATGCAGGGGCGCGCCAGATTCAAGGCACGCTGAACGGGTTGGGCGAGCGGTGCGGGAATGCGAACCTTACCACGCTGATCCCGACGCTGCTGTTGAAGGAGCCCTATGCCAGCCGGTTTGAAACCGGGGTCAGCCGGGATGCGCTGGCGGGGCTTACACGAGTAAGCCGTATGCTGGATGATGTGCTGAACCGGGTGCCGCTGCGGTCTGCGCCCTATGTTGGCGCATCGGCCTTTGCCCACAAGGCGGGGCTGCATGCCTCGGCAATTCTGAAAGACCCTGCGACCTATGAGCATATAGCACCCGAATTGGTGGGAAATGCCCGCGTGATCCCGATGAGCAATCAGGCCGGGCAATCCAACCTGCGCGAGCGGCTGCGGGTGGCGGGCATCATGGTCGAGCCAAAGGATGCGCGGCTTGGGCGGATATTGGAGATCGTTAAGGAGCGCGAGGATCAGGGCTATGCCTATGACGGGGCGCAGGCGAGTTTCGAGTTGGTGGCGCGGGCGGAACTGGGCCTCTTGCCGCAGTTCTTCGAGGTAAAGCGCTACCGGGTGACGGTGGAGCGGCGCAAGAACAAGTACAACCGGATGATCAGCCTGTCCGAGGCGGTCGTCGTGGTGAAAATAGGCGAGCGCAAGATGCTGTCGGTCAGCGAAAGCATGGATGAGGCGGGAACCGACCGGGGGCCGGTGAACGCGCTGGCCAAGGCGCTGGCAAAGGATCTGGGGCCGTATCAGGCGGTGATCGACGATCTGAAGCTGGTGGATTTCAAGGTGCGGATCACGCAGGGCGGGACCGAGGCGGTAACGCGGGTGATTATCGACTCCGAGGACCGCGAGGGGCGGCGGTGGTCTACCGTGGGCGTGTCGGCGAACATCGTGGACGCAAGTTTCGAGGCGCTGCTTGATGCGATCACATGGAAGCTGATCCGCGATGTGGGGCAACCGGTGGAGGCCACGGCGTGAGCCTTGCCGCCTGTGCGGCACTGGTCGAGCGGGGCGACCCAGACCGGTTTCTGGCGGTGATGGCGGCACCGATTGAGGCGCGGGCGCGGCTGTTTCCCCTGTATGCGTTCAATCTGGAAGTGGCGCGCGCGCCTTGGGTAACCCAAGAGCCGATGATCGCCGAGATGCGGCTGCAATGGTGGCGCGATACTGTGCAGGCGATGGCAGGTGACGGGCCGGCACGCGCGCATGAGGTGGCGGGGCCGCTGACCGCGGTGGTGCGGGGGCAGGGGTTGCCGCTGGATGTGATGGACCGGCTGATCGAGGCGCGACGGTGGGATGTCTACCGCGAGGCGTTTCAGGATGATGCGGCGTTTGCGGCCTATCTGGAGGATACCGGGGGCGGGTTGATGTGGCTGGCGGCTGCGGCGCTGGGGGGCGGGGCAGAAGTGGAAGGCGTGGCGCGGGATCTTGGCTGGGCGGCGGGACTGGCCGCGTTTCTGCGGGCGGTGCCGGAACTGGAGGCGCGGGGCAGGGTGCCGCTGGTGGATGGGCGGGCGAAGGCCGTGGCGGGGCTGGCACGGACGGGTCTGGAAAGGCTTGCGCGGGCGAAGAGCGCACGGGGCAGGGTGCGTGTTGAACTGCGGCCGGCATTTCTGGCGGGATGGCAGACGGAAGGGCTATTGCGGCAGGTACTGCGCGAGCCGGGACGGGTGGCAGAGGGGCGGATCGGGCTGTCGGAATTCGCCCGAAAGGGGGGGCTGTTCTGGGCGTCGCTTACTGGACGATGGTGAGTTCGGGTCTTTCCGCCATTTTTAACCGGGCGCGCATGCGTGGAAGTTTTGCTGCCGTTTTCAATTTCTGGGCGGGTGTGATTCCCGTGACTGCGCAGTTTTCAGTTGTATGTGAAGACTGCTCTGTGTTGTAAATTTATATATGTAACCAAAGGTTGTGCAGGATGCCGATGACCGCCCTGACCGGAAGTCGGGTACGAGAGCGGCGGTTGCTGCTGGCGTTGCGGCAGGCGGATGTGGCGCGTGCGGCAGGGATCTCGGCGTCGTATCTGAACCTGATCGAGCATAACCGGCGGCGGATCGGAGATGCCGTTCTGGCGCGGCTGGCCACGGTGCTGGGGGTCGAAGCGGCGGCATTGGCAGAAGGGGCCGAAGGTGCGCTGGCGGACGATCTGCGCGATGCTGCCGGGGCCGCCACGGGTGTCTTGCCGGAAACCGAACGAATCGAGGATTTTGTCGCACGCTATCCCGGATGGGCGGAATTGCTGGTGGCACAGCATCGCCGGTTGGGGCGGCTGGAGCGGAGTGTTGCAGCATTTTCGGACCGCATGACGCATGATCCGCATCTTTCGGCGGCGCTGCATGAAGTGCTGTCGGTTGTCAGCGCGGTACGCGCCACGGCTGCGATCCTGGCGGAAAGCGAGGATATCGCACCCGAATGGCGCGCGCGCTTTCATGCCAATCTGCACGGTGACGCCGAGCGGCTGGCAGCGGGGGCGCAGACGCTGGTGGCCTATCTCGATGCCGCGGGCGGGACGGAAGCGGAAGAACCGGGGCTCGCGGCACCGCAGGAGGAACTGGAGGCATGGCTGGCAGCCCGGCACTGGAAGGTTGATGCGTTGGAACTCGGGGCAACGGCCGAGGCGCGTGCAGGACTGCTGGCCGAGGCGGGCGGGCTGGCATCAGGGGCGGGGCGGGCGTTTGCGCGGGACTGGCTGGCACAGGCAGGCCGGGATGCCGAGGCACTGCCAATGGCGAAACTGGAAGCGTCGGTGGCCGAACTGGGGCCGGACCCGGTGCGGCTGGCGCAGCGGTTCGGGGCGGATGTGATCGCAGTGTTCCGCAGGCTGGCGCTGATGCCGGGCGCGCGGCTGGGCGTGGTGATCTGCGATGCGTCAGGCACGATCACTTTCCGCAAGCCGGTCGAGGGGTTCGCGTTGCCGCGCTTTGGGGCGGCCTGTCCGCTTTGGCCGCTTTATACCGCTCTGGGGCGTCCGATGACCCCGGTGCAGGGGCAAGTCGAAATGTGGGGGCGCAGCCCGCGCCGGTTCCGGGTGCTGGCCTTCTGTCAGCCGCGCTTGCCCGAGGGGTTCGGCGGCCCGCAACTGAGCGAGGCTGCCATGCTGCTTTTGCCGCTGGATGACCGGACGGGCCAGGCGCAGGCGGTGGGAACCAGCTGCCGCATCTGTCCGCTGGTCGGCTGTGCGGCGCGGCGCGAGCCGTCGATCGTGACCGATATCGGGGCGGGTGCCATTTGACGGGTTTTGACAGGCGCGGCCTTTGCGCCGATAGTCGGGAGCGCGAGGGCAAGCCGCGCAGGTGAGGGGAGGGGCCGGGGCGATGAGCAAGCATGTTCTGCTGATCGAGGATGAGCCGAACATCATCGAGGCGATCCGGTTCATCCTGATGCGGGATGGCTGGACGGTTTCGACGCAGGCGGACGGCACCGGGGCCGAAGCCGCGATTCGCGATGGTCGCCCGGATGTGGTGATCCTTGACGTGATGCTGCCGGGGCGCAGCGGGTTCGAGATACTGGCGGCAATTCGGGCCGATGCCGCCACAGTGGCGCTGCCGGTTCTGATGCTGACCGCGAAGGGGCAGGGCCGCGACCGCGCCGAGGCAGAGCGGATCGGGGCCAGCCGTTTCATGAGCAAGCCCTTTTCCAACAGCGACATCCTTGCGGCCGTACGCGAGTTGGCGGGCCTGTGAAGCGGCCCGGCATTCCTCTGTTCCTGCAGCGCCGCCCGTATCGGCGGCGGCGGCGGATGGATGCGGCACGGCTGTTGCCGGTGTTCGGGCTGTTCCTGTTGCTGTTGCCGATGCTTTGGGAACCGGTGCCGGATATGGGGCGGCGCACCGCACGGGACGCGATCTATTTGTTTGCGGTCTGGGCCGGACTGATCGTGGTCGCACGGCTGCTGGCATCCGGTCTTATGGCCGCGGATCGCGGTGGGGTGCCGCCCGCCAGCGCCGAGGATGAGGACGGCTGATGATTCCGTTCAACATCCTTGTGCTTGTGTGCGTGGCCTATGTGATACTGCTGTTCGGGGTGGCCTTTCTGGCCGAGAAGCGGGCGGCGGGCCGGGGTCTGCGGTGGCTGCGCTCGCCGCTGGTCTATACGCTGTCGCTGTCAATCTATTGCACGGCCTGGACGTTTTACGGTGCGGTCGGCTATGCGGCGCGGTCGGGGCTGGAATTTCTGACGATTTATCTGGGGCCGACGCTGGTGTTCGTCGGCTGGTGGTGGGTGCTGCGCAAACTCGTGCGGATCGGCAAGACCCAGCGCATTACCTCGATCGCCGACCTGATCTCGTCGCGCTACGGCAAATCGACCCTGCTGGGTGTGGTGGTGACGCTGATCTCGGTGTTTGCGGCGACGCCTTATATCGCCTTGCAACTGCAATCAGTGACGTTGTCGTTCGGCGCATTCGCCAGTGCGACGGCGGCAGGGGGGGCAGTGCCGGACCGCGCGGCGACCGCCCTTTGGGTGGCTGTGGGGCTGGCGGTGTTCACCATCGCGTTCGGCACCCGCAATATCGACGCGAATGAACGCCACCACGGCGTGGTGACGGCGATTGCCGTCGAGGCGGTGGTCAAGCTGTTGGCACTGCTGGCTGTGGGGATTTTCGTTGTCTGGGGTCTTGCGGCGGGGCCGTCGGATATTCTGGCGCGGATGGACGCCTCGCGCATCGCGGAATGGGAGTTGCGGCCGGGGCGCTGGGCCGGGCTGATC
Source organism: Rhodobacterales bacterium (assembly GCA_031408575.1). Lineage (GTDB taxonomy): Bacteria > Pseudomonadota > Alphaproteobacteria > Rhodobacterales > Rhodobacteraceae > Aliitabrizicola. Next base: position 15,064 of record JANNWS010000045.1, on the reverse strand, counting down.
TTTCTGTCGGCGGCGGCTGTGCTGTGCCTGCCACGGATGTTTCAGGTGATGGTTGTCGAGAACGTGGACGAGCGGCATCTGGCCACGGCAAGCTGGGCCTTTCCGCTGTATCTGTTCCTGATGAGCCTGTTCGTGGTTCCGATTGCCGTGGTCGGGCTTGACCTGATGCCGGCGGGAGCGAACCCCGATCTGTTCGTGCTGACGCTGCCGTTGTCATCGGGGCAGGGCGGGCTGGCGATGCTGGCGTTTCTGGGCGGGTTTTCATCGGCCACCTCGATGGTGATTGTGGCGTCGATAGCGCTGGCGACGATGGTGTCGAACCATGTGGTGATGCCGCTCTGGCTGTGGCTGCGCCCGGCGCAGGCGGTGTCGGGCGATGTGCGCCGCGTGGTGCTGGTGTCGCGGCGGCTGTCCATCGCAGGCGTCGTCGCGTTGGGTTATGCCTATTTCCGGCTGTCGGGCGGATCGGCGGCACTGGCGGCGATCGGCCTGATTTCATTTGTAGGTGCGGCACAGATCCTGCCTGCGATGCTGGGCGGCCTCTTTTGGCGCGGGGCGACGAAAGTGGGGGCGGTGGCAGGGCTGCTGATCGGGGCGGCGGTCTGGGCCTATGCGCTGTATCTGCCCTCGTTCGGGCCGGACGCGGTGATGTCGGCGCGCGTGATGGCCGTGGGGCCGTGGGGGATTGGCTGGCTGCGCCCGCAGGCGCTGTTCGGGGTTGAGGGGATGGACCCGCTGATCCATGCGATGTTCTGGTCGCTGGCTCTGAATGCCAGCGTATTCTGCCTTGGGTCCATCCTGACCTTTCCGAACCCGGTGGAGCGGGTGCAGGGGGCTGCCTTTGTCAACGTGTTCGAGGATGGCGTTGGGCAGGGCGGATGGCTGCGCGGCGCCGCCGAGGCCGAAGACCTGCTGATCCTGTCGCAGCGCATTATGGGCGATGAGGGCGCGCTGGGGTTTTTCGAGGCCGAGGCCCGCGCGCAGGGCAAACTGGGCTTTCTGCCCGATGCCTCGCCCGGTTTCGTCGACGCGCTGGAGCGGCGCCTTTCGGGATCGGTGGGGGCCGCCACGGCCCATGCGATGATCAGCCAAAGCGTCGGCGGGGCGGCGGTTTCGGTCGAAGATCTGATGGCGGTGGCCAACGAGACGGCGCAGATCATGGAATATTCGGCCCGGCTGGAAACCCAGTCGGACGAGCTGACCCGCACCGCGCGCCAGTTGCGCGAGGCGAATGACAAGCTGACCCAGTTGTCGGTGCAGAAAGATGCGTTTCTCAGCCAGATCAGCCACGAGCTGCGCACGCCCATGACCTCGATCCGGGCATTCTCCGAGATCCTGATGGATGATGCCATGCCGGCCGATCTGCGCCAGAAGCACGCGCGCATCATTCAGGACGAGGCGATCCGCCTGACGCGGCTGCTGGATGATCTGCTGGATCTCAGCGTGCTGGAAAACGGGACGGTGCAGCTTGATCTTGGCATGGCCAGTTTGCAGGACATGATCGACCGGGCATTGGTCGCCGCCGGCAGCACACGCCCCGAGCGCAGCTTCGCCGTGCAGCGCGATCCGGCGTCGGAAGGCCTGTTCGTGCTGACCGATGCTGACCGCCTGACGCAGGTGTTCATCAACCTGATTTCCAACGCCCGCAAATACTGCATGGCAGAGGCACCGGAATTGCGGATTGCCGTGCGCCAGCGGGGCGGCCGGGTGACAGTGGATGTCATCGACAACGGCCGGGGCATTCCCGCCGCCAGCCAGGCGCTGATCTTTGAAAAGTTTGCACGGCTGACCGATCATGCACGCGCCGGGGGCGCCGGTCTGGGGTTGTCGATCTGCCGCGAAGTGATGACAAATCTGGGTGGCACGGTGACCTATCTGCCGGGTCAGGGCGGGGCGGCGTTTCGCGTGACCTTCCCGCTGCGGTTGCGCGACGCCGCGTGATCTTAGCGTGCTGTTAAGGGTGCCACCGCTAGGCTGATGTTCGGATCGGGCAGGCGGGGCATCAGACGTGGCAGGCGAGGTTATCAGGCGGAAAGTGGCGGCGGGGCGGCAGGACGGGCTTGACGGCGGGCCGGGGGCCGACCGCGGCTGGCGGTTGGCACTGGCGCGGGCAGCGAATGACATGATCGCTCTGCCGCTGGATGTGGCGCGGATGTCGGTCGAACGGCGCAGTCTTGCGGAGCTGCTGGAACTGGCCCCCGAACGTGCGCTGATCGCGGTACTGGAGGGGCCGGGCGATGGACTGGGCATCCTGACGCTGTCGCCTCCGGTGCTGTCGGCGATGATCGAGATGCAGACCATGGGCCGGGTCGGCAGCATTGCCCCGCCGTCGCGCAAGCCCACGCGAACCGATGCTTCGATGGTTGCGGGGATCGTCGACCGGGCGCTGCAGGATCTTGAGGCGGGGCTGGAATATGACCCAGATCTGGTTTGGGCCGGAGGGTTCCGTTATGCGTCCTTCCTCGACGATCCGCGCCCGCTGGGGCTGCTTCTGGAAGAGGAAAGCTATCGCGTGTTGCAGGCCGAAGTGCGGCTTGCGGGGGGGGCAAAATCAGGCCCTGTGATGCTGGCACTGCCCGCAGACGGGCGCGGACGCCAGCCACGCCCGATGCCGCTGTCCACGCCCGCACCGGTTGCAGCGGCGCTCTTTACCAAGGCGCTGACGGATCAGGTCATGCTAACCGAGGCCGAGCTTTTGGCGGTGCTGCACCGCGTGACGGTGCCATTGTCGGCGGTCATGGCATTGAAACCCGGTGATTTCGTCCCCTTGCCAACGGCTGCGCTGGACCGGATCGTGCTGCAGGGGCTGGATGGGCGGCAGCTTGCCGCGGGAAAACTGGGCCAGAACCGCGGGATGCGCGCCGTGCGACTGCTACCCGAACACGCAAGCGGCGATCTGCCCGCCAGTGCTGCCGGTCCTGTGCTGCGGGCGGTGGCAAGTGTCGGGTAACACGCGCCCGTGGCGAGGCTCCGGCGGTTAATTGGGTTTGTGCCGCCGCGTCGACGGTATGCGCGCAGCGGTTGGTGCGGGCGATTGCAACAAGTCTGCCGGGCCAGGGTGCAACCAACAATTGCCGGACCTACGCCCTTTTCTGTCCTGAAATATCCCCGCGCGGAGCGCACGGGCGCGCGAAGGCGCGCCCTACCAAAAAGAATGCGCGCTTGCGCGCTCCGCCGGATCGGGGGTCATACCAGACACTCATCCCTCATTGGCAAGCGTGTCGATCTGCCCGCGCATGCCTTCAAGCTGATAGCCAAAGCGGGCGGGAATCGCGATAAGCTCGTCCGTAGGGCGGCTGCCCGCATGGGCCAGCGCCCACACGACGGATGAGCGGTTGCCCGACGCGCAATAGGCCAGGACCGGGCCGATTGCCGCAGCGATAGCTGCTTTCTGCGCTGTGACATTCGCCGCGGTCATGGCGCCGCCGATCACCGGGTTCACGACAAACGCAAGGCCAAGCGCCTCGGCTGCTGCCTGCATCGGCGTGCCGTGCAGGTCGGCGGGGATTTCGCCGTCCGGTCGGTTGTCGATCACCGTGGTAAAGCCGGCGGCCTTGATCGCCTCAAGATCGCCCGGTGCAATCTGGGGCGAGACGGCGTAGCTGTCGGTCAGGGGGCGGATGTCCATGTCTGGTCCTTGGGCGTTGGGCGCGGTGATGATACGCGGGGCGCAATAGAGCGCAAGCATAGCGGGGCTGGCGCGCGATAGAAAGCCGGCGATGCGGTGCAGTCGATCTTGGGTCGGCCATGCCGAAGTTGCCCGGTTCCGGCTTTTGACGCACGCTAGGCGTTGCCAAGCGGCAGCAAGGGCTTACAAAGGTTGCAAGGGCGCAAGGGGGCAGCGGATGACCGGATCGGTGCGGCAGGAACGGGATGGGGCGGTGGCGATCCTGACGATCGAAGCCCCCCCGGTGAACGCGCTGGGGGCTGCAGTGCGGGCCGGGCTGGCCGAGGGGTTGGCCGCGGCGCTGGCAGATCCTGGCGTGGGGGCTGTAGTGCTGCGTGCGGTCGGGGCAACGTTTTCGGCAGGGGCCGATATTCGCGAGTTCGGGCATGCCCCCGCCGCAGATGTGCCGTCGCTGCCGGACTTGTGCGACCGGATCGAGGCGTCGGGCAAACCGGTGATTGCCGCCGTGCAAGGGGCGGCGCTAGGCGGTGGGATGGAGTTGGCATTGGCTGCTCATGTGCGGCTGGCCGGGCCGGGGGCGCGGTTCGGTCTGCCGGAAGTGGCGTTGGGCCTGTTGCCGGGTGCGGGTGGCACACAACGCACGCCGCGCCTGATCGGCGCCGAGGCCGCGTTGCGCATGATGCTGGGGGGCGCGCCGGTTTCGGCCAACGATGCGCAGGCGCTGGGTCTGATCGACGCGGTGGTCGAGGAAGGGCTGTGGGTTGCCGCCGTGACACTTGGCGCCGAAATGGCGGCCGAAGCGCTGCCGCCGCGCCGCACCCGCGACCGGCGCGAAGGGATGCGCGACGCCGCAGCCTATCAGGCTGCGGTGCTCGCTGGCCGCGCGCTGGCCGAAGGGCGGTTGCCCGCGCCGGGGCGGATCGTTGATTGCGTCGAGGCAGCCTTGCTGTTGCCGTTCGATCAGGGGTTGGTGTTCGAACGCGCCGCCTTTGATGAATTGCTGGCCGGGCCAGAATCGGCCGGGATGCGACAGGCGTTCTTTGCCGAACGCCGGACCGGGGCCTTTCCCGAGGCAACGGCAGCGGTACGGCCCGTGACGCAGGTCGGGCTGTTGGGGTTGGGGCGGACCGGGGCCGCGATGGCCTTTGCCGCCTTGCGCGCCGGTTTGCGGGTGACAGCGGTGGCCAAGGACAGCGGCGCGCTGGTGTCCGGTCTTGGCCGCGTGGCAGAGTTGCAGGAAAACGCCGTGGCAGCGGGCCGGATGACCGGGGCCGAGCGTGATGCGGATTGGGACCGGTTGCTGCCCGCCACCGGTCTTGCGGCCCTCGTCGGGGCCGATCTGGTGATCGAGGCGCTGCCCGAGGATGAGATGCTCAAGGCGCAAGTCCTTGTGGCGCTGGCCGGGTTGCTGCAACCGGGCGCTACGATTGCCACGACGGTCGCGTGGCTTGATCCGGCAGTGCTGGCCGCGGTGTCGGGCCGGGCGGCGGATGTGGTCGGTCTTGGCCTTGGCCTGCCGGATCAGGGGATGCGGCTGGCCGAAATTGCCGTCGCGCCGGAAACGGCGGCGGATGCAGTGGCCACGCTGGCAGCCCTGATGCGCCGAATGGGGTGGCTCGTGGTACGGGTGCGCGCGCGGGAAGGGCTGGTCGGCAATCGCCTTGCGGCGGCATTGCGGTCGGCGGCCGATATGCTGTTGGAGGAAGGTGCAGTGCCGGGGCAGGTGGACGCTGCCCTGCGGGCGTTCGGCTTTGCGCTGGGGCCGTATCAGGCGCTGGACCTGATGGGGCTGGAGCGGGACTGGGCGCAACGCGCCCGACAGGCCGCAGAGGGGCGTGCGCCGCCAGCGACCGAATTCGCCGAACTGCTGGTCGAGGCGGGGCGGTTGGGGCAGGAAACCGGGCACGGCTACTATCTGCATGACGAGGGGATCGCAAAGGACGACCCCGATGTGCAGGCCCTGCTGGAGGCGCTGCGCACCGCCAAGGGGACCGCACAGCGCAGCATCGGCGATGACGAGATCAGGCTGCGCTGCCTGAGCGCGATGGCCAACGAGGGGGCGCGCGTGCTGGACGAGGGCGTGGCACTGCGGCCTTCGGACATCGATGCGGCGATGGTCGCGGGCTATGGCTTTCCGCGCTGGGAAAGTGGCCCCATGGCCTGGGCTGCGGCGCGCGGTCTGCTGCTGCTGCGGGCAGATCTGCGGCGCTTCGCGCCTCAGGCCCCGGCGTTCTGGGCGGCCTCACCGCTGATCGACCGGCTGATCCGCGACGGAAAGACGCTGGGGGATCTTGATCCGCGCTGAACGATCAGCTCAGAAGGATTCCCGCGACCACCAGCATCAGACCCAGCGCCGACACACCGAGCGCAGCCATGTTCAGCGTGACGATCTGTTGCAGACGCGCGCGCATCGCGGCCTCTTCCAGCACGGAGCGGCGGGCGCGCAAGGCAAGCTGGATGCAGCGCATCAGCCCCGCCACACCGCCCAGCGACACTGCCGCCCCGATCCAGATCAGCCAGTCCATGCCCGCCCCCGCCCGCTTGTTCCCCAGGCTCTGCCCGTAGCCGAGCCGCGCGACACTGGCAAGACCATTGCCCTGCACAGCCGCACTTGAACCTGCGGCCCCGCACGGGTTAGGGAAGAACCAACTCAAACCCGATGAGGCGATCCATGAACGACCAGACCGATACCTACAGCGTTACCGCCGACGAATTGCGCCAGTTCATCGAGCGCGCCGAGACCTTGTCGGCCGAAAAGAAAGACATCGCCGAGCAGGAGAAAGAGCTGTTTGCCGAGGCAAAGGGCCGTGGCTATGATACCAAGGTAATGCGAAAGGTGATTGCGCTACGCAAGCGCAAGCCCGACGACATTGCCGAGGAAGAAGCCGTTCTGGAGATGTACAAGGCCGCGTTGGGGATGGTCTGACACGTTCGACCGGGCGCGCGCCCGCGATAGCAGGAAGTCCGCCTGCGCCCTGCGGATGTGGCCTTCCCGACTGTCGCCTGTCGTTCGCCAAAGCCGGAGTCCCCTGTTGTCGGACAGTGCAGGCCTGAAAGGGGAAAGACAGAACCGGCTGTTTTTTGCGCTGGATTTGACGCGCCCCCTATCTGGCTGCGACTGCCCGCGGCAGACACGATGAGCCAGTGCAGACAGGCGCAGCCGAATTGACAACCCCTTGTGCCCTGCACCACGCCACTTGCCCGATGGCCTTCTGCCGATGGACAATGAGTCAAGAAACTCTGCGTCGAAGAGTTGCCTTGCGGCTCAAAGCTCTGCGGTGATCTAAGCCCTGTGATGATCCTGAGTTATCCCTCCGGAACTGCGGGTTATGCACCAGACATCATCCTGCGCTATGGCAGCATCATGGTGACACCCGGAATTGCAGCGATGCGGCCCACATCGCGGTCGTATGAGGCGGACAGACCCTCGACATAGGTCTGGGTCCAGCCCGGCAGGTCAAGTTCCATCTCGAGCAGTTCGGGCAGAGCGAATTTGCCAAGGAACGCCGAGACGATGCGGCGGCGCTGTTCGTCATGCGGCGGCGGATGGTTGTTCAGGTAGGTGCGCAGCCGGGTCATGCCCCCCACCGGCATCAGCGAGGCGGGAAAGTCATCGACGCCGTCCAGCAGCATCGCCGGATCGTGGCCCGCGAGACTGCGCAGAATTTCGGGCCACAAAAGCGGCGTATCCTCGTCGCACCAGACGGTCAGCGGCACGTCGGGGTTAAGTTTGCGGATGCGCGCCACCAGATCGGACCAGCGCAGCAGCAATGGATCGGTGCCGACGATGAATTCGTCATAGCTTTTGTCGCTCTGTTTTTGAAACAGCGCAGGCAGCAAGGTGGCCGGGTTGCGAATGGCAAGATGAAATTCTGCCTCGATCTCGGGGAAGATGCGGGTCAGGGCGCGGGCGCGCTCTGCGCCATTGGGGTAAAACGTGGCCCCCAACGCCCATTTCGGAAAGCCGAGAAAGTTGTCATAGGACAGGATCAGGCGGTCGGCCCGATCTTCGTCCATGATCTGGTCCAGCACCAGCGCCTGCGTGTCCCGTGTCGCCGCCTCGCCCTTCAGCGCCGCCATCGTGTCGCGCAGCAACCCCCGATAGCGGGCAGGACCGGGAACGATGATGCCCTGTTCGGCCAGCGGGCCACGGTTCCGGAGCAGGCAGCGGAGGATCCTTTCCTCGTCGGTGCAATGAGCCCCGAGGTGATAGACGATACGCATCGGGTGTCTGGCTCTGCCTTGCTCGGCTGCGGTTTGCGGGCTTTTGCGCGACTATACGGGCTTTTCTGGACAGGGAAACCGCTTTCCTGTACCCCCGACGCGTGATGACCGAGCAAAATAGTCAGATAAGCGTGGCGGCGCGGCGTGCGCGCTGGCCGGACCTGTGGTCGGTGGGGGCGGTGGCGATTGCGGCCGTCGTTCTGATGCCAATTGTCGCGGTGATCTGGATCGCGGCAACGCCGGTCGAGAATATCTGGCCGCACATGATTGCCACCGTGCTGCCGCGCTATCTGGGCAATACGCTGGTGCTGATGGCGGGGGTCGGGGTGCTGACGGCGGCGGTCGGCACGGGGGCCGCTTGGCTGCTGACGATGTACCGCTTCCCCCTCGCGCGCATTCTGGATTATGCGCTGCTGTTGCCGTTGGCGATCCCGGCCTATATCGGGGCCTATGCGCTGGTTGATCTGCTGGAATATGCGGGACCGGTGCAGGGGGCGGCACGCGCCGCCTTTGGCTGGCAGGATGCGCGCGAGTACTGGTTTCCCGAAGTGCGCTCGCGCGGAGCGGCGGTAATCGTGCTGGCGGCCGCACTTTACCCCTACGTCTACCTGCTGGCGCGGGCCGCGTTCCGCGAGCAATCGGGCTGCTCTTATGAGGTGGCACGCGCACTGGGCAGTGGTCCGTGGGCGCTGTTCCTGCGGGTTGGCCTGCCATTGGCGCGGCCTGCGGTGGCGGCCGGTGTGGCGTTGGCCGCGATGGAGACGGTGAACGACTATGGCACGGTCAGTTACTTCGGCGTCCAGACCCTGACCACGGGCATCTTTTCGGTCTGGTTGTCGGGCGGCAATGCGGGCGGTGCGGCACAGCTATCACTGGTGATGCTGGTGGTGATCCTTGTGCTGGTGGGGGTGGAACGGGCGGGACGGCGCAATCTTAGGTTCCATCAGACTTCACGCTCGGCCCGGCCGGTGGTGCCGATGGCGTTGCACGGCGCACGGGCCTGGCTGGCGACGGTGCTGTGCCTTGTGCCTTTTGCGGTGGGGTTCGTTCTGCCGGTAGCGGTGATTCTGGGGATTGCGCTGCGCAACCCCGATGGCTGGGTGTCGCCGGGTCTGGGGCAGGCTTTGGTCAATACGCTGATCGTAGGGGGTGTGGCGTCGATGCTGACGGTGGGGGCGGCGCTGTTTCTGGTCTACGGCGTGCGGCTGGCGGGGCGCGGGGTGCCGCGCTTGCTGCTGCCGGTGACCACGATCGGGTATGCCGCCCCCGGTGCGGTGCTGGCGGTAGGACTGCTTGTCCCGCTGGCGGCGCTGGATCATCGGGTGGCAGACCTTGTGCTGCGTCTGACGGGGCAGGATCCGGGGCTTTTGCTGACCGGCACGGCGGCGGCACTGGTCCTGGCGTATGCGGTGCGGTTCTTCGGCATCGCGCAGGGGGCGCTTGATTCGGCGTTCGGGCGGGTATCGCCCAGCCTGCCGATGGCCGCCCGGTCGCTGGGGCGCAGTGCGGGGGGGGCGTTGCAGTCGGTTTACCTGCCGCTGATGCAGCGGTCGGTGGCGACCGCCCTGCTTGTTGTGTTCGTCGACTGCGTGAAGGAACTGCCTGCAACCTTGCTGCTGCGTCCGTTCAACTATGACACTCTGGCGACACGGGTGCATGAGAAGGCCAGCCTCGAAAATCTGGGTGACGCCGCTCCCGCAGCCCTTCTGGTGATGCTGGTCGGGTTGGCCGCGGTTGCGCTGATGGCGCGCGCGAACCGTTGAGGCGCTTCGCGAAAGTGCTGGGCCGGCCGCCTGATCAGGTTCGCCGCCGACGTGTGCCGAGGTCCAGTGAAGGGCTTGCATGGTGCCGCGCAGGGCGGTATTCAAAAACACGTTGCCCCTATAGCTCAGCTGGTAGAGCATCTGATTTGTAATCAGAGGGTCGGGAGTTCGAGTCTCTCTGGGGGCACCAATCAGCCGCGATGCTGTGCCGACGCCGCCATCCTCCGCTGCTCCGCTGCACGATCATACAGCGCACGTTCTTCGGCTGTTGTGCCGGATAGCAGGAACGCGCCTTCATCAACTGTAAGGCGCAAGTCCGAAGGTGTCATGTGGCCCGCCATGGAACCCTCCATGGCTTCATGCGTAGCGTCGATTTCAATGGTGTCGGTTTTGCCGGTCAGCGCAGATCGGCGTTCATATGTCGGCATCGGGTTGCTCCGGTGGGGGGCATTGGGATTGGAGCCAACGGCAGGTGGGCCAGCACCGACAACAGGAACAAGAGCGTTTAACTGTCCGGCGCAAGGCGCTCCAGCACCAGCGGTACGAAGACCATTGGCCACCGCAGATTCGTCTCGCGGATGCTCGACGACAGATGCGACGCGCGACTGTGCGCTTTTCAGAGGCCTACAGGGGGGGGCCGTCAGCCGCCGACAGGCGGGATGGCGAAGAACGGCAGCGACAGGAAGCCCTTGGCGATGATGGCATTCGCCAGATCGACGAAAAATGACCCCGCCAAGGTGATCAGCAGGAACGCCTTTGGCGAAGGGCCGTAGCGCTTGGCAACCTCGTCCATCGTTCCCATTGCGACCGGCATGGACGCAAGGCCAAAGCCGAGGAACCCTCCGACCGTCACAGCGGCGTCATAGTCGCGGCCAAGAAGCCGGAAAAGCAGAAAATACGCGATCGCAACGGTCAGGCAGATCTGGATCACCACGTTTAGGGCAAGCGGCACGATGATCTGGGCGACCGAGATAAGCGGTGTCGCCATGAGCGCAGTTACAAGAAACAGCTGTAACGCGATCGCACCGCCGCGTTCGATCGGGGCGAAATCAAGCTTGTAGCGGAACAGATCGGCCGCGTTGGTGATCAGCACGCCGGCAAGCATCGCCGACAGAAAACCTGGCAGCAGGATGCCTTCCGCGCGCGCCAGATCGTTGATCCTTTCGCCCAGAAGCACCGCGAAAGCGATAACCAGCACGCTTGCCAGCAGGCGTTCGATGGGGCCTTCGTCAGGTTGCGCCTCGGACACTTCGGCTGGAATGGCGAACGTCACGTCGCCGGGCTTGGCCGTGCCGTACAACTTGTGCCGGCGAATAATCCAGCCCGTGACCGGACCCGCAACCAGCGCACCTGCGACGATTGCCAAGGTTGATGCGCCGACCCCCACGAGGCTGGCATTTGCAAGCCCCTCTGCCTCAAGCTGGCTGGACCATGCCATCGCGGTACCCGGCCCCCCGACAAAAGACAATGATCCGGCGAGCACGCCAAAAGCCGGATGCACACCCCAAAACACCGCGAGCGCCGCTCCGCCCAGGTTTTGTGCGAGCAGTGCTATGACTGTTACCACACACAAGATCAGCAGGGGTTTGCCCCCCGACCGCAGTGCATCGAGCTTTGCAGAAAGACCGATGGAGGTGAAGAACACCAAAAGCAGCGCGTCCCGCAACTGCGACCCGAAGACCACGTCGACGTCGAGATAGATCTGTCCAAGCAGCACAAGTGTGGCGACGATGGCAGCGCCCACAACTGCATACGGAATGTCGAGTTTCGAGAGCATCGGAACGGACCGCCGAACCCAGCGACCGACGAACAGGGCAAGGATCGCGATGATGAGGGTCTGAAGCTCATTCAACTCGATACGAAATACGTCCACGCCGTTCATGTCGCCCTCACCGTCGTTGCAAAACTCGCGCGCATCTGACCCGCATAGCTTGCCAGCCAGGATGACACTGGTCTGACGACACTGAAGCGGGTTGAAGTACGTTCCACGGCTTAACACGATGTTTCGCTTGGACCAGCAAAGACTATGGTGAACTGTTGCAGTGGTTGCGTTTGTGCTGCACATCGAAACTTGGGCAGGGGGGGGCAGCGTATGTTTGGTCAACGGAACAGACGATTGAAAGCGGCATCTGCGGCAGTGACCATGACGCTGCTGCTGGGCAGTTCGGCATTGCACGCCCAGGATTTGCCCAAGATTGAAAAGACTTTCGCGACTGGTGGAACGCTGCGGTTCTATGGCCAGATCAACAAGGGCGTCCTGTCCTATGACGACGGTCTGGAAAGCGAAAGCTACGGCCTGATTGACAACGACAACTCGAACACGCGCTTCGGGCTGACCTACACGCAGGACTTTGCCGAAACCTGGACCTATCTTGGCACGATCGAGATCGGGTATGCGCCCTTTTCGACCAGCAACACGAGCCTGTTGCAGCAGTCTCCGCCTTCGTCGGCATATGAGTTCACCAACGCCAACATCCGCAAGATCGACAACCGGTTCAGCAATCCCGGCCTCGGCAGTTTCTGGATCGGTCAGGGCGACATGGCGTCGAACAACACCGCCGAGGTCGATCTGTCGGGAACGACCGTCATCGGATATTCCTCGGTGGCAGACAGTGCCGGCGGGCAACTCTTGCGGCAGTCGGACGGGGTGCTTTCCGGCATCGAGATCAAGGATGCCTTCACCAACTATGACGGCCTCTCCCGCAAGGTCCGGATCCGCTACGACACGCCGCTGTGGTCGGGCTTCGGGTTCCGCACGTCTTACGGGCGTGATCTTTTGTCGGATAGCCCGACCGTCCGGGATCAGGATCTGTACGATATCGCAGCAACTTACGAGGCGACCTTTGATGACTTCAAGGTGGCGGCGCAGACTGCCTATTCGTGGAAGGGCAGCGACATCACGATCTTTGATGCATCGGGTTCGGTCTTGCATCTTCCGACCGGACTCAGCCTGACGGCCGCAACGGGGACGCAGGACAATTCGGACCTGTCGGGGTCTTATGGCTATGTAAAAGTTGGCTGGCAGGGCGATCTGGTCACCTGGGGCAAGACCGCCGTGGCGATCGACTATTACGGCGGATCGGATATCGTCACGGAAGGCTCTGAGAGCGACAGCTATGCTTTGTCCATCGTCCAGAACATCCCGCGCTACAACACCGAGCTTTGGGCGACCTGGCGCACCTATGACTATTCCGAGATCGCAACCGATTTCGACAACGCCTCGGCGTTTTTCATCGGCGCACGGTTCAAATTCTAACGGGCCCGCGGGCGATCCGGCAAAAACCATTGCCGTGCCGCATTTACCAGCCAAAAGCGGGAAGTGCCGCGCCCGGCACGCCCCGATAGGGTTCACTTTTCGTCTGATGCCAAGTTCAGGAAGAGCCCCACGTCACCGGGCATCGCGTTGGGAAAGTTGATGATCGTGGCTTTCAGCTTGACGCCCTGTGGCTTCAGAAATTCGGTGTGGCGGTCGTAAAGTTGCACAAATCGGCTGACGGTGAGGGCTCTCTTTTCCCCGGACAGACTTATTCCATGACTTCGCTGTCGGGTGTTCGCATAGACGCCTCACGCCATCCGGTGGTGTCATCAGGCGATTGTCCCGATCCGTTGAGGCGTGCCGCGGCCGCATCCGACATGATGAGTCCGAACAGGGCGATTGCAAGCAAGCCACCAAAGACGATCAGGGCGGGGAGCAATGAGTTCATCATTCTTGGTCCTTTACAGTGATTGCCAGTTTCATCCTGACACTCGGGCATGTTGCCGCTAAATTTCGGGTGGTCGTCTTGGCCGGGCGGATGCGCGCCGCCAATCGCAGGGGAACGATCGGCGGCCGTCAACCTTAGCGGGATTTGGCGCGTTGATCGCTCGGGCCACCACGCGAAGACTTGTCTGCGGACACTTTCGAGCGGCTGCCAGAACCGCCGGATGACTTGGCATCCTTCGTTTTAGACTGGTTGCCCGAACTTGCAGACTTGCTGTCGCCGTCCTTGGATTTCGAGCCGCTGGCCGAGCCACCGGACGACTTTTGCGCATCGTCCTTCTCGGTGAAACGTCCGTCTCTATCGCGCGGACGGTCGTCGTCGGATCTTCCAGAATTCTTCTCTTGTGCCATGTCGATTCCTTCTCTTAGGGCTTGGCCGCGCCCTTTGCAGCCACAAGGATCAACGGCAAAAACCCTCTCACGTTCCCCAGACGGGATGCGACTTGCGCGTCTAAGCGGAATCGTGCCGGGGACCGGTTCGGAGGATCATGAAAATGGCCGGTATTGGTTCGGGCATTGGGTTCACCGGAACCAAATTTGCCTCAGCGTGTTCACGGTTTGCGGCCAGACCTTTCAAGCGCCTGATCGGTGAAAGGCAGAGCCGCCTTTACCGGGAGTATTCGAATGTTCATGCGCGTCGACAGACTGATTACGGAATTGCCCGCACCCAAGATGCAGGATTGCAATGCGGGTGCGGCACTTCAAGAGCTTTTGGGCGGCAAATACGGCGAGATGTCCACCTTGGGCAACTATATGTTTCAAAGCTTCAATTTTCGCAGCAAAGACAAGCTGCGCCCGTTCTACAGCCTTGTTGCCTCGATTACTGCCGAAGAATTGGCGCATGTCGAATTGGTAAGCAATGGTGTCGCGATGCTCAACAATGGCCCGGATATTCCGGATGCAGATGAGGGTGACGGCGGCGACATTTCTATGACTCCGTTCGAGGCGATGCAGGATATCCGGCTTGCGTCGGCTTTCTTCGCCAACGGGGGTGGTGCCACCCCGGTCAACGCGAACGGTGTGTCCTGGAACAATGATTTCATCACCACGACCGGCAATGTGATCTTTGATCTGCTGCACAACTTTCATCTGGAATGTGGTGCAAGACTGCACAAGCTGCGGGTCTACGAGACATTGAGCGACCCCACCGGGCGCGAGGTGTGCGGATACCTGCTGGTCAGAGGGTCCGTGCATGCCCACGCCTATGCTCTTGCGATCAAGAAACTGACGGGTGTTGCGATCGAGAAGATGCTGCCGGTGCCGAACATTCCGCTGGGCAACATACCCGAGTGCCAGAAATATCTGGACGAAGGCTCACACCGCCGTCTCTACACATGGAGCGAGACGGATTACCATGAAATCGCCGGGATCTGGGCCAATGGCGAGGTGGCATTGCCGGACGATCCGCCGGGTGAGTTGGAGATCGTCGAGGGCATGCCCGAGGGCGGGAAGATCCATCAGCTTGTGGGCGTCCCTTCGGCATTCACGCCGGATTATGCGCCGGAAGAGATGTTTGAAATCTCGGCCAAACTGTACAAAGCGTCACGTTGAACGCAGCCTGACCCCGCAGCGTGTGGTTATCACCGGTGCGGGGTTTGGCCGGTTGCAGGGCCCGGTCCAGCAGACGGGCCGGCTGCCCATATCATTTTCACTGAACGGTCACGCTGCTGACGCCGGAGTGTTTGCAGC
>JANNWS010000044.1:0-19291 GCA_031408575.1 Rhodobacterales bacterium | reverse complement strand
CCATCGCGGTTATGACAGCGATCATCCGCGCGTTCTGGGGGATGTCGGCAAGGCCGGGGTCGCCATTGACTCGGTCGAAGACATGAAGGTGCTGTTCGAGGGCATTCCGCTGGAAAAGGTCAGCGTTTCCATGACCATGAACGGGGCGGTCATTCCGGTACTCGCCAGCTTCATCGTCGCGGGCGAAGAACAGGGCGTTCCCCGCGCGGCCCTGTCCGGCACGATCCAGAATGACATCCTGAAAGAATTCATGGTACGGAATACCTATATCTATCCGCCCGAACCCTCGATGCGGATCGTGGCCGACATCATCGAATACACCGCGCGCGCGATGCCCAGGTTCAACTCTATCTCGATTTCGGGCTACCACATGCAAGAGGCGGGCGCGAACCTTGTGCAGGAACTTGCCTTCACGCTGGCCGATGGCCGCGAATACGTCAAAACCGCCCTCGCGCGCGGCATGAATGTGGATGATTTTGCCCCGCGCCTGTCTTTCTTCTTCGCCATCGGTATGAACTTCTTCATGGAGGCCGCGAAACTTCGCGCGGCCCGACTGCTGTGGCACCGCATCATGACCGAATTCGGCGCGCAGAATCCGGCCAGCCTGATGCTGCGGACGCATTGCCAGACCTCGGGCGTGTCTCTTCAGGAACAGGACCCCTACAACAACGTCGTGCGCACGGCCTATGAGGCCCTGTCGGCGGTGCTCGGTGGCACGCAGTCTCTGCACACAAATGCTCTGGACGAGGCCATTGCCCTGCCCACCGATTTCGCCGCCCGCATCGCGCGCAACACCCAGTTGATCCTGCAGGAAGAAACCGGAATCACCCGCGTGGTCGATCCGCTCGCCGGCAGTTACTATGTCGAAAGCCTGACCGCTGAATTAGCGGCCGAGGCGTGGAAAATCATCGAAGAAGTCGAGGCGATGGGCGGCATGACCCGTGCTGTCGCCTCGGGCATGCCCAAACTGCGGATTGAGGAAAGCGCCGCGCGCAGGCAGGCCGCCATCGACCGGGGCGATGAGGTGGTCGTGGGGGTCAACAAGTACCGGCTGGACCAGCAGGATCAGATCGACTTTCGCAGCATCGACGATGCTACCGTCCAGAATGCCCAGATCGCACGCCTCACCCGCGTCCGCGCCACCCGTGACGCCGCTGTCTGTGCAGCCGCATTGGATGAATTGACCCGACGCGCCGCCCAAGGCGGCAATCTGCTGGACGCGGCGATCACCGCCGCGCGCGCCCGCGCCACCGTGGGAGAGATCAGCATGGCGATGGAAAAGGTGTTCGGCCGCCACCGCGCCGAAGTGAAAGTCCTCGCCGGGGTTTACGGTGCCGCCTATGAGGGCGACGACGCCTTTGCTGCGATCCAGCAGGATATCGAGGCGTTTGCGAAGGAAGAAGGCCGTCGGCCGCGCATGTTGGTGGTGAAGATGGGGCAGGATGGGCATGACAGGGGGGCCAAGGTCATCGCCACGGCGTTTGCCGACATCGGCTTTGATGTCGATGTCGGGCCATTGTTCCAGACGCCCGAAGAAGCCGCGCAGGATGCGATCGACAACGATGTGCATGTGATCGGCATTTCAAGCCAGGCGGCGGGCCACAAGACGCTGGCCCCGAAGCTGGTTGCGGCGTTGCAGGCGGCAGGTGCAGCTGAGATTCTGGTGATCTGCGGCGGCGTGATCCCGCAGGCTGACTATGCGTTTCTGTATGAGCATGGCGTCAAGGCGATCTTCGGGCCTGGGACGAATATCCCCGACGCCGCGCGGGATATCCTGCGGCTGATCCGCGAAGCGCAGGCGTGATTTCGGGCGCAGGATCGGGCGAGTTGTTGCCCCCTCCTCTGTTGGGGTACGACCCCCGGTCTGTCGAAGCTGTTTTCACCACAGCGGACGAATTGCCGGGACTTGCCCGACGCGATGCGGCGGCTGGACCTTGACACGCAGCTGTGGGGCAAGGGCAATTGGGCGCCCTTTGCGGTGAGAGGGTTGGGCGAAGTGGTGCGTGAAAGGGTATTCTCCCGATAGCCTTTCCCCCCCGGAACCGACCCCACCCCCTCACGCGTTACGTCCCGACACCTACCCATCGGCCGATGCCGCGCTACCTGAACTTCCTTGAAATTCGAAAGCCCGCGCATGACAATCCTGATCCTGTACGTCTCCACTGTCGTCATCTTTCTGGCCCTTGACGCGCTGATGCTGACCTTCGTCATGCGGCCCTTGTTCGAGGCCCATATCGGCAGCATGCTTCTGGAAAATATCCGCGTGGTGCCGGCGGTGCTGTTCTATCTTGCTTATATCGCGGGTCTGATCTGGCTGGTCAGTCTGCCAGCGCTGCGGGCGGATGATCCGGTGCAGGCGCTGATTGCCGGGGCGGTGGTGGGGGCGATGGCCTACGGCACCTATGAGTTTACCAGCTATGCCATCATGAGAGACTGGCACCCGTCGATGGTGGCCACGGATTTTCTGTGGGGAACGGTGCTGACCGGCGTTTCGGCTTGGGCCGGGGTCACGATCACGCGGGCTGTAAGCTGAGGCTTGCCGGAGGGGCCGGCTGTCGGCTATGAAAAACAGCCATACGGTTGCCAGAGACCTTCCAGACGTTTTCCCTATCAACGGAACAGGCCCATGATCCTTTACGGCATTGCCACCTGCGACACCTGCAAGACCGCGCTGAAAGCACTGCGGGCGGCGGGGCGAGAGGTGGAATTTCACGATGTTCGCGCCGATCCGCTGACCGCAGATGAGATCGGAGAATTTGTCACCGCCTTTGGCGATGCGATCGTGAACCGGTCGTCAACGACGTGGCGGTCGCTGAGCGACTGGTTGAGAGCGTCCGATACAGAAGAGCAGATCGCCGCTCAGCCGACGCTGATGAAGCGTCCGGTGATCCGTTCCGGAGAGGTGCTGCACCTGGGCTGGGATGCGAAGGTGCAGGCGGCGTTGCTGGGTTAAAGTAGCCGCAGATCGCTTGCAGATTCGCGCCCGTCACGGCCAGATTGCAACTCGTACCCGATTTTCTGGTTGTCGTTCAGGCCTTTAAGGCCAGCCCGTTCGACTGAAGAGACGTGAACAAAAATATCCTTGCCGCCTTCATCGGGCGCAATGAAGCCGAAGCCTTTGGTGCTGTTGAACCACTTTACGGTGCCAGTCGGCATGCCGTCACTCCTTTGTCAGTCCACCCTTGGCGCTATTGCCAGGGGCCGTGCAACCGTTTTTCCGTTTAGTCCGGCTGCCTTGACTCAGGAGGCGGGCAAAAGATCGGGTCTCACCCGAAAACTGTGCCGCATTGCAGGGAAAAATCAAGCGCGGAGTAACACTCTGTCGACCGAGAGGCGCCCCGCGCCCCGTGCAACAAGAATCGCCAGCAAAAGCAACCAGAACGCGCGCTGATCTGCGATCAGTGAATCCGAAACGCGGTCAAACCACATGCCCGCGTCGGCACCGTGGCCAGCAATATCGGTCAGGCTTTGGACCAGAACAAAGCCGATCATTCCCAGTGCCGCAAGGCGGGTCAGCGCGCCGATCACGATCAGCAACGGCAACACGAATTCCGCGATCAGCCCGGCCACGACGATCAGGTGGCCGACCAGCCCAAGCTGGCTTGCGTCATAGCCTGCCGCCTCCATCGCGCGGGGGAAGATCTGGACGAACCCATTCGGCGATGGGAACAGAAAGCCAAGCGGGCCGGGGCCAAGTTTTGTGATCGCAGACGTCCAGAAATAGCCGACCAGAACCCCGGCAAAAACAAGGCGTGCCAGCACGGGCAAAAGGGGTGTCAGCAATTGTTCCATGCGGGTGGCGGCGTCGTTGTAGGTGTGCAGCAGGCGGGTCATGCAGGACACTCCACATCAATCAGTGCGCCGCCTGTGATCAGCAGGCCAAGCGTTGCACTCAGGTCGTGGTCGGGACCGGCGGCATCGGCGGCAAGGCCCAGCGGTTCGCCCTGTTGCAGCGCCGCGATGAACGCAGCACCACCCGGCGTCAGCAGGTGCGGTGCCGGATCGAAGGCGGGGCGCAGCACGACGACATCCTGCGCGCCCGGTCTGATCGGCGCGGCGGCAGAGTCGGTCTGCGCGCGCCAGATGTCATGCAGCGGATGGGCAGACCGGACAACGCAAAGCGCAGGGGCAAGGCGCAGGCGGGCATCGCCAAGCCGGTCCTGCGGGATTGACGCGATGTCCGATTGGGCGAGGGGGGTGGCACTGGCTGCGTGATAGGCGGTCCGCAGGGCCAGTTCCAGCCGGGCCACGTCGGGCAGATAGGGCAAGCACTGCACCGGCGCGAATCCGGCAAGGAAGTCTGGCATCTCGGTACCATACAGCATCAGCATGGGCGACCGGGGCGGGTGGGCGCGCAGAAAGACGCCTGCAAGGGCCGCGAAGAACTCGGCACCAACCAGCTTTTGAACCACCGGAAAGCCGGTTTCCAGCGCCGCCGTCAGGCTGACCGCGACGTTGTTGCGATAGACCGAAAAACGGCGTCCGGCAGGGCGGCCCTGACCGTCGGTCAGCCCTGCTGGAACGGGCAGTGTGGCGGACAGCAGGGCGTCGCGAAAGGTGGTTTGGGTCATTGCGTTGGAACCAGTAGGGCTGCGGCACGCGCCGCCTCGGCGGCCAGCGTGGGCCAGTCCGGCACGTCCGTATCCCATTCGATCAGGGTTGGGCGCAGGCCACCCCGCCGAATGGTGTGGGCGTATAGCGCCCAGACGGGATCGGCCACATCGCGCCCGTGGCTGTCGATCAGCAGTGGTGCGCCGTGATCGTCATGATCCGCGTCATGGCCGCCCAGATGAATTTCGCCTACAAGGTCAAGGGGAAACGCGTCGATATAGGTCTGCGGGTCGGTAGCCAGATTGGTGCAGGACACAAATACGTTGTTCACATCCAGCAAAAGCCCACATCCGGTGCGACGCGCAATTTCCGCCAGAAAAGTGACCTCGTCCATCTCGGTCTGGGCAAAGGCCAGGTAGTTTGACGGGTTTTCCAGCAGCATCCGGCGGCCCAGCGCCGCTTGCACCGCGTCGATGTGATCGGCCACGCGCGCCAGCGTGGCCGCCGTGTAAGGCAGGGGCAGCAGATCATTCAGATAGGTGCCTTCGTGCGTTGACCAGGCAAGATGCTCGGAAAAACTTGCGGGGTTCAGCCAGTCGCAAAGGTGGCGCAGGCGGGCAAGATGGTCGGCGTCAAGCGGCCCTTCGCCGCCGATGGACAGGCCCACACCATGCACCGAGATCGGAAACCGCGCGGCTAGGTGGCGCAACTGTGCCAGTGGGCGGCCGCCGGCGCCCATGTAGTTTTCTGCATGGATCTCCAGCCATTGCACGGGGCCGGGAGCGGCCAGAATGTCCGAAAAGTGCTGCGGCTTGTAGCCGACACCTGGGGCAGCGGGCAGGGTTCGGGCTGTCGAGTCGAGCATGGCGCACCTCTTTTCGTCAGTGCGCCCCTCCGGCCAAAGCCGAAGGGGCGATGGTCATCAGCCAGCCATGTCGCGGTCAAGGGCTTCAAGCGCGCCCATGCGACCGTCAGGCAGTTCCATGGTCACGCAGGTGCCGGCGGGAACGAGGGTCCAGGCGTTGCCCTGATAGTCGACTTTCGAGGTTCCGGCGCAGGTGGTGCCGGGACCGGCGGCGCAGCCGTTCGCGCCGGCAAGGGCGACGCCAAAGCACTTTTCCATTGCGTCTTCGGCAAGGGCGGGGGCGATTTGGGCGGCAAATGCAGCGGTAAGCGCACCGGCGACGGCGAACAGGCGGATCGGTTGGGACATGAGTGATACTCCGTTGAACTGAAGGACATGATGTCTTTCGACAAGGATGACGCTACTCGGCGCGGCGCGTCACGGACCACTCACAAGACTGTGCAGCACGCCCGCGTCAGCGGCTGAAACATTCGCCGAAATGCTGCGCTGCAGCTGAAACACAAACGAAAAGCGGCGATAGAGCCGCTCTTTCCGTTTGTATTCAATATGTTGACTCAAGAAAGGTCAGGCGCGCGTGACGCGGCGGAAAGGTCGGCAATCACGGCGTCGAGAGACAGTGTTTCCGTGCGCTGATCGCCAAGACGGCGAATTGAAACACTTCGTTCCTCGACCTCTTTCATGCCGATGGCCAGGATCACCGGAACCTTGCCCACCGAATGCTCGCGGACCTTGTAGTTGATCTTCTCATTCCGCGTATCTGCTTCGGCGCGCACCCCGTGGGCCTTCAGCGCCGCCACCACCTCATGCACATAGGCGTCGGCGTCCGAGACGATTGCGGCGACCACAACCTGCCGTGCCGCCAGCCAGAACGGCAGCTTGCCGGCATAGTTCTCGATCATGATGCCGATAAACCGCTCAAACGAGCCCAGAATGGCGCGGTGCAGCATGTAGGGGCGGTGTTTGGCACCGTCTTCGCCGACATAGTTGGCATCCAGGCGGTCGGGCAGCTGAGCGTCGACCTGAAAGGTGCCGCATTGCCATTTGCGCCCGATCGCGTCGGTAAGCTTGAAATCGAGCTTCGGACCATAGAACGCCCCTTCGCCGGGGTCAATCTCATAGGCATGGCCGGTCTTGTTGATCGCGTTCTCAAGCGCCGTCTCGACCTTGTCCCACGTTTCGTCAGACCCGATGCGGATGTCAGGGCGGGTGGACAGCTTGATCTCGAAGCTGTCAAAGCCAAGATCCTGATAGACGCTGGCCAGCAGCGTGATGAAATCGGCGCATTCGCTTTCAATCTGATCTTCGGTGCAGAAGATATGCGCGTCGTCCTGCGTGAAACCGCGCACCCGCATCAGCCCGTGCATGGAGCCGGAGGATTCGTAGCGGTGGCACGAGCCGAACTCGGCCAGCCGCAGCGGCAGATCGCGGTAGCTTTTCAGGCCCTGATTATAGACCTGAACATGGCAGGGGCAGTTCATCGGCTTTAGCGCATTGATGCGCTTTTCCTTGGCGCCCTCTTCGTCCACCTCCACGATGAACATGTTCTCGCGGTAGGCTTCCCAATGGCCGGACTTTTCCCACAGCACGCGGTCAACGACCTGCGGCGTGCGGATTTCCTTATAGCCTGCACCGCTTTGGCGGCGGCGCATGTAATCTTCCAGTGTGCGGTAGATCATCCAGCCATCGGGGTGCCAGAACACCATGCCGGGGGCTTCTTCCTGCAAGTGGAACAGGTCCATGTCCTTGCCCAACCGGCGATGGTCGCGCTTTGCGGCCTCTTCGAGCAGGGTCAGATGCGCCTTGAGGTCTTCGCGGTTGCGGAAGGCCACGCCATAGATGCGCTGCAACTGCTGTTTCGTGCTGTCGCCGCGCCAGTAGGCCCCGGCGACCGACATCAGCTTGAAGCTGTCGGCGGGCACTTGCCCCGTGTGCTGGAAATGCGGGCCACGGCACAGGTCTTGCCAGTGGCCGTGCCAGTACATCCGGATTTTCTGGTCGGTTGAAATCGCCTCGACCAGTTCAACTTTGTATTGCTCGCCCTTGGCCTTGTAGAAGGCAATGGCATCGTCACGCTCCCACACTTCGGTTTTCACCGGGTCACGGGCGTTGATGATCTGCTTCATCTTGGCTTCGATTGCGCCAAGGTCTTCGGGGGTGAAGGGTTCGGTGCGATCGAAATCGTAATACCAGCCGTCCTTGATGACGGGGCCGATGGTGACTTTGACCTCGGGCCACAATTCCTGCACGGCGCGGGCCATGATATGGGCAAGGTCGTGGCGGATCAGTTCCAGCGCCACGGCGTCATCCTGCATCGTGTTGATGGCGATGCTTGCGTTCGCGTTGATCGGCCATTGCAGGTCGAAATGCGCGCCGTCGACGGTGGCGGAAACGGCTTTTTTCGCAAGGCTGGTGGAAATGGCCGCAGCCACATCGGCGGGCGTTACGCCTGCGGAAAATTCGCGCGCGTTGCCATCGGGAAAGGTCAGGGAAATCTGGTCCATCTAAGGCAGTCCTCGTCATTTTGGCGCCTACGAAACGCCCGGTTGCGGGTTATGTCGGGCGGGTTATTGCCCCCGCACCAAGCAAAGTCAACCGGGGCCGGTTGTCGGGTGGCAGCGCCGGGACGGGCGCGCTATAGACGGGCAAACTGCGGGAGACGTCATGTCCAAGACACCTTTTCTGACCACGCCGCAGGGCCGCTGGATTGCCTATGACCGGGTGCCGGGGCGCGGGCCGGGGGTGGTATTCTTGCATGGGTTCCGGTCGGATATGGCCGGCTCCAAGGCCGTGCATCTGGCCGACTGGGCGCGGGCCGAAAATCGGGCCTTTCTGCGGTTCGATTATTCCGGGCATGGGCAATCGTCGGGGCGCTTCGAGGATGGCGCCATCGGGGATTGGTCTGAAGATGC
This sequence comes from Rhodobacterales bacterium, assembly GCA_031408575.1. Taxonomy (GTDB): domain Bacteria; phylum Pseudomonadota; class Alphaproteobacteria; order Rhodobacterales; family Rhodobacteraceae; genus Aliitabrizicola. The sequence continues at coordinate 10,966 of JANNWS010000044.1, read as the reverse complement.
AGTGGCCGCGATTTTGGCGCTGACCGAGGGGCCGCAAGTGCTGGTCGGTTCGTCCATGGGGGGCTGGATTTCGCTTTTGGTGGCCAAGGCTTTGCCGGATCGAGTGCGCGCGTTGGTGGGTATCGCCGCCGCGCCCGATTTTACCGAAGACAGCATGTGGGGCGCAATGACCGACGTGCAGCGTGCGCAACTGACGGCTGATGGCCAGATCGCGCGACCGTCTGAGTATTCCGACGATCCCTATGTCGTCACCCGGCGACTGATCGAAGAGGGGCGGCAGAGGCTGGTTCTGCGCAAGCCGCTTGATTTGCCGTTTCCGGTGCGGTTGTTGCAGGGAAGCGCCGATGTTGATGTGCCAACGTCGGTTGCATTGCGGCTGCTGGATCATGCGACCGGGCCGGATATCCGATTGGTGCTGGTGAAAGGGGCGGATCACCGGTTTTCAACGCCGGAGTGTCTGGCGCTGATAACGCAGACGGTGGCGGGGTTGCTGGATGGCTGAGGCCATACGATGAGCGAACCTCTGATCCTGCTGCCCGGCCTTGCCTGCGATGCGCGGGTGTTCTTTCATCAGATCGTCAGTCTTTCGCTGACCCGCCCCGTCATGGTTGTGCCGTTACAAGGTACGCTGGTCGAAGAGATGTCGCAAGCAGTGCTGGCGCAGGCCCCGGCGCGCTTTGCGCTGGCGGGGCTGGGGCTTGGCGGTACAGTGGCGCTGGATGTGATCCGGCGCGCGTCGGACCGGGTGACGCGCGTGGTCCTGATCTCCAGCGATCCGCTGGGCGAGACGCCGCAGGTCGCCGCTGCGCGCGAGGGGCGGATGGTGGCAGCGCGGGCGGGGCGGCTGCGCGAGGCGATGGCGGGCGAGGTTCCGGCAGCCGCGCTGTTCAATGGTCCGGCCCGCGCCGAAGTGATGACGGTCGTTGCGGATATGGCGCGGGTGTTGGGGGCGGATGCGTTCATCACGCAATCGCGCGCGATGCAGCGACGCCCCGACCACCAGAAAACGTTGCGGCGGTTCTTGCTACCGGCGCTGATGATCGCCGGGGGGGCAGATACCGTGATTCCGCCCCGACGACAGCAGTTTACCTCGGAGCTGATGCCGAAGGGCCGCTTTCTGCTGATCGACGCGGCAGGCCATCTGCCAACCATGGAAGCGCCCGACGTGGTGTCGGACGCCATGGATGCGTTTCTGGATGAGCCGTTGATGCTGCGCTAGGGCGGACCCGGGCAGTGCACCGACTGAACCTGGAACATCAAACCCTCAGGGGTTCGAGGCAACCACGCGGGGCTTGGCCTTGGCGCGGGGCGTGACACCGGCGCTTGCGTCGATAAAGCTGAGTACCAGCGGGCGGATGTTCAGCCGCCAGGATTTGCCTGCGAAGATGCCATAGTGACCGGCACCATCTTCAAGATGGCTGGCCTTCTTGGAGTCGGGCAGACCTGTCAGCAAATTCAGGGCGGCGACGCATTGGCCGGGGGCCGAAATATCGTCATTCGTCCCTTCGACGGTCATCACAGACACTGCGGTGATCTTGCCGATATCCACCGCCTTGCCGCCGACCACGAAGATGTTCTTCGCAATTTCGCGTTTCTTGAAGATCCGCTCGACGGTTGACAGATAGAATTCCGCCGTCATGTCCATGACCGCGAGATATTCGTCATAAAACCGGTTATGGGCATCATGGTCCGATGCCTCGCCTCGGGCTACGCGCATGACCTGTTCCGAGAACGCCTTGGAATGCCGGTCACTGTTCATCGAGATGAAGCTTTGCAATTGCAGCAGGCCCGGATAAACTAACCGCCCCGCGCCTTTGTACTTGAAGCCAACGCGCTGGATCGCGGTTTCCTCAAGCTGGCCCATCGTTACGCGGCGGCCAAAATCAGTCACATCGGTGGCGGCCGCATCGGGGTCGATCGGCCCGCCGATCAATGTCAACGAGCGCGGCTGTGCCTTGGGGTCTTCAGCCGCAAGATAGGCGGTCGCCGCCAAGGTCAGGGGGCCGGGTTGGCAAATCGCGATGACGTGGATGTCCGGACCGAGGGCTCGCATGAAATCGACAAGATAAAGCGTATAATCTTCAACATCGAACTTTCCCGCACTGACGGGAATGTCACGGGCATTGTGCCAGTCTGTCACATACACATCACAGTCTGGCAGCAGGCTCATCACGGTTGAGCGGAGCAGAGTCGCATAATGGCCGGACATCGGTGCCACGAGCAGAACCTTGCGTGCCATAGGCTCGCGACGGCGCACAAAGAACTGCATCAGGCTGCCGAACGGCTTTTCGACGACAGGTTTCACATCGACAAGGTGATCCTGCCCATCGGGGCCAACGATGGACCGGATACCCCAGTCGGGCTTGGCCACCATTCGCGCGAATGTCCGCTCGGTCACTTCGCCCCAGGCGGCAGTCATCGTCAGCATCGGATTCATCGAAAGGGCGAATGCGGGGTAGGATGCCATGGCGCGGGCAGTGGCCCCCATCCATTCGTTCGTGTTCCTGATGCTTTCCATCAAATCGTAAGTTGCCATATACCGCATCACGTCTCCTGGTCAGGTCTGATCGGGAAAGCCCCCGGAAAGAATTCGTCGCTTTCCCCCCAAGTCGGGCGACGGTATGATCTAAACTAACAAATAGATGGATATTTTCCTATGGCAACCGAGCATGACGATGCGGGGGTGCGGCTGGACCGCCTGAACGCCAACCTTGCGAAGGTCGAAGAGTTGTCACAACGCCTTATGGTTGCGCTGGCGCGACGCAAAAAAGCCGACGCGGCGCTTAGCGGCCCCAGTCAAGAGGTGTATTTGAAGGCTGCGGCGGCCTATGTGGCCGAAATGATGCAGAACCCGGCAAAAATTCTCGAGCATCAGGTCAGCTTCTGGGGGAAAAGCCTGAAACACTATGTCGAGGCGCAGCAGGTGCTGGCGCGTGGCAAGCTGGAAGCGCCGTCCGATCCGACGCCAAAGGATCGGCGCTTTGCCAATCCGCTGTGGGAAACGCATCCGTTTTTCAACTATCTGAAACAGCAATATCTGCTGAATTCCGAGGCCGTGGCGCAGGCGGTGGGCAGCCTGGAGCATCTTGATCCGGCCGACCGCAAGCGGGTGGAATATTTTTCCAAGCAGATCGTCGATATGTTCGCGCCGACCAATTTCCTCGGCACCAACCCCGATGCGCTTGGCCGCGCGGTGGAAACCGACGGGCAAAGTCTGGTGCAAGGATTGGAGAACCTCGTTCGCGATATCGAGGCGAGTGACGGCGATCTGCTGGTCACGCTGGCCGACCGCGAGGCGTTTCAGATCGGCGAGAACATCGCGACCACGCCGGGATCGGTGGTCTATCGCAACAAAATGCTGGAAATCATCCAGTACGCGCCCACGACCGAGACGGTGTTCAAAACCCCGCTGATCATCTTTCCGCCCTGGATCAACAAGTTCTACATCCTGGATTTGAAACCCCAGAACAGCCTGATCAAATGGATCGTCGATCAGGGGTTCACGCTGTTCGTCGCAAGCTGGGTCAACCCCGACCCAAGCTTTCGGGATGTTGGCATGGATGACTATATCCGCGACGGCTATATCCGCGCACTGGCTGAGGTGCGGCGGATCACCGGCGAAAAGCAGGTGAACGCCGTCGGCTATTGCATCGCCGGCACGACGCTGGGCCTGACGCTGGCGCATCTGGCGAAGGCGGGCGACAGTTCGGTCAATTCCGCGACCTTCTTTACCACGCTGACGGATTTTTCCGACCGGGGCGAGGTGGGGGTGTTTCTGGACGATGATTTCGTTGACGGGATCGAACGGCAGACGACCGAAGATGGGATCCTGTCGAAGGTCTACATGAGCCGGACGTTCAGCTACCTACGCTCCAACGATCTGATTTATCAGCCAGCAATCAAAAGCTACATGATGGGCGAAGCACCGCCCGCCTTTGATCTGCTCTATTGGAACGGCGATGGCACGAACCTGCCCGCGAAGATGGCGATGGAGTACTTGCGCGGGCTTTGCCAGCGTGACGAATTCGCGCAAGGGAAATTTCCGGTGTTTGGCGATCCGGTTTCAATCGGTGACATCACTCTGCCGGTGTTTGCCGTCGCCTGCGAGACGGATCATATCGCCGCCTGGAAGGGTTCGTTTGCGGGCATCCGGCAGTTCGGGTCGCACGACAAGACATTCGTGCTGTCGCAGTCGGGGCATGTCGCCGGGATCGTGAATCCGCCGTCCAAGGGCAAGTATGGTCACTACACCAGCGACGCGGCAATGGCGGCACCCGACGACTGGCGGGCGAGCGCGGTCTTTCATCCAGGGTCATGGTGGCCGCGCTGGGGCGAATGGCTGGCCGCGCGGTCTGGGGCGAAATTAAAGGCGAGAATTCCGGGCGATTCGGAGCACGCCGTGCTTGCCCCGGCCCCCGGCACCTATGTGATGGCCGAGCCAGCCCTCTGATCTGACGCAAAAAATTCCGAGTGGGACTGCTGAACCAGGAATAATGCTGCATTGCAGCAATTTCACTTGCATTTCTGCAATGCAGCATCTATGTATCTGTCCAGCAGGACGCAACAAGCGACCTACCAACCAGGAGCAAGTGACATGACCAAGACCCCCGATATGACGAAAGTGATGCAGGACATGATGGCGTCCTTCCCGGTTGACGCGAAAGCGTTCCAGGATGCGTTCAAAACTCAGGCCGCGATGGCCGAGAAGATGTCGAAAGTGGCGCTTGAAGCTGCCGAGAAATCGACCGAAATCACCACCAAATGGGCCAAAGACACGATCGCCAAGCTGAGTGCTGTGTCCAAGGCCAAGACAGAGCCGACCGACTACACCAAAGCCGCGTCCGATTTCGCTTCAGCTGCTGCCGAAATGGCGACAGAAAACATGGCCGCCTTTGCAGAAGTTGCGAAGAAAGTGCAGATGGAAACCGTCGAGTTGATGCTGGCCGCTGGCAAAGACCTGTCGGAAGATGCGACCGCTGCCGTGAAAAAAGCGACTGCCGAAGTGACGACTGCTGCCAAGAAAGTTGCCGCTACGGCGGTCTGAGGCTGCGTTCTTTACCAGTGACGCGCGTCTGACCTTCCTCCCTGTCGGACCGATGCGCTGGGCGGGCTTTCAAAGCCCGCCCTTTCTTTTATTGCTGCGCTGCCCTAAAGTTCATTGCAGTGCAGAAACAGGGGAGGCTGGCCGATGGCCGAAACCGACAAGCCGCTGCTTATCAAGCGTTATGCCAGCCGCCGTCTCTACAACACCGAGACAAGCGACTACGTGACCCTTGAGGATATCGCAGGTTTCATCCGCGCCGGGCGCGAAGTGCAGATCATAGATCTGAAGTCAGGCGATGACCTGACACGGCAGTACCTTTTGCAGATTGTGGCTGAGCATGAAAGCAAGGGCGAGAACGTCCTGCCGATCAATGTGCTGACCGATCTTGTCCGCAGCTACACGACCGAAGTGCAAAGTGTGGTGCCGCAGTTTCTTGCCATGTCTTTCGAGATGTTTCGCAACGGGCAGTCGAAGATGATGGAGAATATGACCGTGCTGCCGAACCCGATGGCCAATGTGCCGGGGTTTGACGATCTGATGAAGCAGCAGGAAAACTTCATGAAGACATTGCTGTCGGGGATGCCGAGCATGCCCGGCTGGGGCAACTCTGGCCCCGCGCGCGAGGATGTTGCTGCCGAAGGGACGGGCGGTGACGATCTGGCGCAGATCAAGAAGCAACTGGCAGAATTGCAAAAGCGGCTGTCCAGACTGTGACGTGGCAGAGCCTGTCCTGCGAGGCGGGCCAAGGTGACGCTGATGCCTGAGACACAGGGCCGGGTCACGCTTTGGGGGATTGAGGTCTTCCTTGCCGCCGCCGAAGAAGGCGCCATTTCGGCGGCGGCACGACGGTTGGGGGCAAGCCCGTCAGCAGTCAGCCAGCAACTTTCGGGCCTGGAGGCGGCGCTCGGCGCGGTGCTGCTGGATCGCGGCGCGCGTCCCATGCGCCTGACCCCGGCCGGTGGCATGTTCCGCCGCCACGCACAGACCATCCTGAATGCAGCGATGGAGGCGCGGGCAGAACTGGCGATGGCCGACATGTCGGCCCTGACGACCCTGCGGCTGGGGATGATTGAGGACTTTGATGCAGACGTGACGCCACGCCTGCTGGCGGCGATGGCCGAAGAGTTGAAGGGCTGCCAGTTCCTGCTGGAAACCGGGGCGAGCCACCGGCTGATGGATCAACTCGACAGCCGTGCGCTGGATGTTGTGGTTGCGGCTGATCTGGGGGCAGAATTCGGCGCGGGCGAGTGGGTTGAAGTCCATCCGCTGTTGTCCGAGCCATTCGTTGTTGCAGCACCACGCGGGTCACTCGACCCCGATGGCGACGTGGCGGCGCAATTGCTGGCGCTGCCGCTGATTCAATACACGTCGCGCCACCATATGGGACGCCAGATTGCAGCGTATCTGATGCGGCAGAACCTGCGCCTTTCCCATCGGTTCGAGTTGGACAGCTACCACGCGATCATGGCGATGGTTGTGAGCGGCGCAGGGTGGACCATTCTGACGCCTTTGGGCGTGATCCACGCCGAACGGTTTCGCCGTGCCGCAGACATTCTGCCGCTGCCCTTTGCGCCGCTTTCCCGCACCATTTCATTATCGGCCCGCGTCGATGTGCTGCGCGACATGCCGGCACGAATGGCGAGCCTGCTTCGCCCGTTGCTTCAGGCGCATGTGGTTGGTCCGGCAGTTTCTCAACTGCCCTGGCTTGCTGGGCAGTTGCGCGTGTTGTGAGGGGGATCAGCCCTTTACATCGGCCGCAGCGCCAATCAGCGCATCGGCAATGAAATCAAGTTCGGACCGGGTCAGGCGGGCGGGCAAACGTGCATCGCAGGCGCGCATCAGCATGGCACGGGTCTGCGGCAGTTCGGGCGGATCACCCAGAAACTGCCAGTTCCAGAAGGCGCGCGCGTTGCCGTCGCTGAGGCCAAAGATCTGAACGGCGACGCCGCGCGCCTTGGCGGCATGCTGAAACTCCAGAGCCTGTGTGTCTGCCTCAAACCCCACAAGATTGAACTGGATCGAATCCGGTGCGCGTTCTTCCGGCGGCAGTGCGGGCGGAACGGTCAGCCAGGGCGAAGTGTTCAGCCGGTCCGCCACATGGTCATGGTTGCTGCGCCCTTGCGTCACCCGCCGCGCCACTTCGGGCAGTTGTGGGCGGATCACGGCGGCTGAGAGGTTCTGCATCCGCATGTTGTAAAGCGGCAGGCGGTTTTGCCAGTGACCGAAACTGTTTTGCAGGCCCGGATGTTTCTTCCAGTTCTGCTCATACGCGCCGGACATGATGACAGCGCGCGCCGCGAGTTCGGGGTCGTCGGTAATCAGGATGCCACCCTCGCCCGCATTCACAAGCTTGTAGGATTGAAAGCTGAAACAGCCGATCTTGCCGATGGTGCCGATGTTGCGGCCCGACCATGTGGTACCCAGTGAATGGGCCGCATCCTCGATCACCGGAATGCCGCGTGCATCGCAAAGTGCCATGATTGCGTCCATGTCCGATGTATGGCCGCGCATGTGGCTGATCAGCACGCAGTCTGCGCCATCCAGCTTTGCTTCCAGATCGGCCATATCGACGCGGTAGTTGGTGCCAACCTCGACCAGCACGGGTACGCAATCGGCATGGACAACAGCCGACGGAACGGCGGCAAACGTAAAGGCAGGGATCAGTACACGCGCGCCCTTGGGCAGATCGAGTGCCTTGAGCGACAGAAAGAGGGCGGCGGAACAGGATGACACCGCGAGCGCATAGCGGCTGCCCATCAGCTCGGCAAACTCTGCCTCCAGCAGCGCCACCGGGGCATCCTGCGCGGCGGTGTAGCGGAACAGATCGCCGGTCGATAGCAGGCGGTCAATCTCTACCCGTGCCGTGTCGGGGATCGGTTCGGCGTCATAGACGTTCGGTGCGATGAGTTGTCCGTCGGGAGCCATTGGCTTGCGCCTTTCCTGAAACTCTTCTTTCGGAAAGCTGTAAGGTCTGGACGGTGATTTGGCGAGTGACAAGTTGGTAACGTCGGTCATTCTTTGCCGAACCGTGCGCATGACGCAGCGTCAGCGGTCTTCGGCGAGGATATTTGCACGAAGATGAAAGCCGGATCAGCGGCCCAGTCGGTCGCGCATCGAATACCATGTCATCGCAAGCACCAGCAGCGGCCAGCGCAGGGCAACACCACCGGGAAAGCGCGGCGTGGGCAGGGATGCCATCAGATCAAACCGCTCGGCCTGACCCGCAATGGCTTCGGCCATGATCTTGCCTGCGAGGGTTGCTAGTGCAACCCCCTGTCCCGAATAGCCCGAGGCCGACAGGACATTCGGATGCGGCCGGGTAAAGCAGGGCAGCCGCTTCATCGTGATCGCCAGCGTGCCGCCCCAAGCATAGTCGATCCGTGTGTCTTTCAGTTGCGGGTAGACCCGCAGCATCGGTATGGACACGGCTTTTGCGATATCGGGGGGGAAACGGTAGCCGTAGGTTTCGATCCCGCCGAACAGCAGGCGGTTGTCATCGGACAGTCGCCAGTAGTTCACAACGAACTTGGTATCGGCGGCAGCGATGGGTTCTGACAAAATCTCGGCCGCGCGGTCCCCAAGCGGTTCGGTGGCGACGACGAAATTGTTGATCGGCATTACGCGGGCAGCCACCTTTGGCTCCAGCCCGCCCAGATAGCCATTCGCGGCGAGGATGACGTGATCAGCTGTCACATGGCCCGTGGCGGTGCGGACGACCGGCTTTGTGCCGTGTTCGATTGTCTCGACAAGGCTGCTTTCGTGAATCCGGACGCCCGCCTTGACCGCCGCCTGTGCTAGCCCGATGGCATAGTTCAACGGGTGGACATGGCCCGCGCCCCGGTCAATGTCACCGCCCCGGTAGGCATCCGAGCCGATCAGCGCGCGGATGCCCGCACGGTCGAGCGGTTCCAGTTGGTCATAGCCATAATCGCGCTGCATTTTTTCGGCGTTGCGATGGGCGTGGGCGACCTCATGCTGATGCCAGCAGGCATGGGCGATGCCGGGGCGGAACGTAACGGGCATCGCGTGGTCAGCAATTAGCGAACGGACCAGCGCCTTTGCCTCTTCCGCAATATCCCACAGGCGGCGGGCCTGCGACACCCCGACCAGCTTTTCCAGTTCTTCCTGATCCAGCCGCTGGCCTGACCCGACCTGCCCGCCATTGCGCCCCGAGGCACCGAAACCTACGCGATGCGCTTCCAGCAGCACCACGTCAAAGCCGCGCTGCGCGAGGTGCAGGGCGGCGGAAAGGCCGGTATAGCCGCCGCCGACGATGCAAACATCCGCCCGCGTCTCGCCCCGCAGCGGGGGAAATGGGGCAAGCGGTGTCGCGGTCGCGGCGTAATAGGACGGGGGGTATTCCCCCGCCCGGTCATTGGCAAAAAGCAGGTTCATACGTTCAGCAGCAGATGCTCGCGTTCCCAGGGGCTGATGACCTGCAGGAACTCTTTGTACTCATTGCGCTTGACCGAGTCGTAGACCTGACAGAATTCTTCGCCCAGAACCTCGCGCAGCGCGGTGTCCTCTTCCAGCAAGTCAAGCGCGTCGCCCAGATTGTAGGGCAGCTCGCTTTCGCTGTTATAGGCATCGCCGGTGCATTCCGGCTTTGGCATCGTACCTTCCTTCAGCCCGAGATAGCCGCAGGCGAGCGAGGCCGCGAGGCCGAGATAGGGGTTGCAATCCATCCCCGCCAGCCGGTTTTCCAGCCGCCGCGCTTCGGGGCCAGAGATTGGCACGCGCAGGCCGGTGGTGCGGTTGTCGCGGCCCCATTCCAGGTTAATGGGGGCTGCAAAGTCGGGAACATAGCGGCGATAGCTGTTCACATAGGGTGCCAGCAGGGCGACCGCACCGGGCAAGTGGTTTTGCATGCCCGCGATGAAATGGTGAAACTGTGCCGTCTCGCCGCCCTTCTTTTCCGAAAAGATGTTCTTGCCGGTTTTCATATCCACCACGGAATGGTGGATGTGCATGGCTGATCCCGGCTCTCCCTCGATCGGTTTGGCCATGAAGGTGGCAAAGCAATCGTGGCGCAGTGCCGCCTCGCGGATCAAGCGTTTGAAGAAGAAGATCTCATCGGCCAGCCGGATCGGGTCGCCATGGGCAAGGTTGATCTCGACCTGTCCCGCGCCGCCTTCCTGCAGAATGCCGTCAATCTCCAGACCCTGCGCTTCGGCGAAATCGTAGATGTCATCGATCACCTTGCCGTATTCATCGACCGCCGACATCGAATAGGCCTGCTTTCCCGCTGCACGCCGACCGGACCGGCCCATTGGCGGCATCACCGGCATATTGGGGTCAAGATTTCGCGCGGTCAGGAAAAATTCCATCTCGGGGGCGACAACGGGCTGCCAGCCTTCAGCGTTGTAAAGCTCTACCACCCGGCGCAGCACGTTGCGCGGGGCCGCTGCAACCGGTTTGCCTTGCTGATCCTGCGCGTCGTGGATGATCTGCAACGTCACATCCGCCGTCCAGGGGGCGGCGGTGGCGGTGGTGAAATCGGGGACAAGGATCATGTCGGGTTCGGTGAAGGCACCCGACGGGTTGTCGGCCCATTCGCCGGTGATCGTCTGCAGAAAGATCGAGTTTGGCAGGAAAAAACTGGCCTGCGTGGCGAATTTCGAGGCAGGCATGGCCTTGCCCCGCGCGACACCGGCAATGTCGCCGATAATGCACTCAATCTCATCCAGACGACGGCCAGCGATATAGTCCCGTGCTGCCTCGGGCAGTTGTTCGGTCCATTTGGACATAGGTCACACTCTTGGTTTTCACCCACGCGGGTGCTTGAAAAACTCGGCGATACGGGTGGCGATCACCCGGTCGTGCAGGGGGGTATCAAGCCGCGCCACAGCGGCATCGAGCAGCGGGTCGGGAACAAGGCCCCGGCCGCGGGTCTTGATCAGATCACCCACGAATGCGCCTTGA
>JANNWS010000043.1:0-2346 GCA_031408575.1 Rhodobacterales bacterium | reverse complement strand
TGTCATGGCCGCGCTTACCTTGACCGGACTTGCGTTTGAACCGGCAATGGTCTTCACCGTCGCGGCACTTTCGACCACCGGACCGCTGGCCGGTGTCGCGTCCGGCACGGCGTTGAGCTATGATACGCTGGGGTCCGCGGCAAAGGTCATCCTAGCTGGTGCGATGGTGCTTGGCCGGCTTGAGACGCTGGCAATTCTTGCGCTGCTGGCGCCAGACAACTGGCGGCGCTGAAAGATCTCGGCCTCACCGACGCGCCGCCCTGTTTTTTGGTCTGGAATCTCCGCCTTTCCCGCTCCATAGTCCGTAAATCCACCTTCTGACGTCAGCCGAGGGGGGGTGGACCAAACGGCAACGAGAAAAACACGACAAGAACAAGGGTCAAAAAACCGATGGCTGCCGATAAACAGAATTTGCAGGATGCGTTTCTCAACCATGTCCGGAAAGCAAAAGTCCCAGTCACGATCTTTTTGATCAACGGGGTAAAGCTGCAAGGCGTGATTACCTGGTTTGACAATTTTTGCGTGCTCTTGCGCCGTGACGGGCAATCGCAGCTTGTCTACAAGCATGCGATTTCCACCATCATGCCGGGTGCACCGATCAACTTGTACGAGGGCGAAGACTGACCTCTGATGCACAGGGAACGGCAAAGGCGGCGATGCGCGCCTATGTGCTGCATCCCGACCTGAAATCCGCCCGTGACCGCCGCCAGCCCGAACATGGGCTGGCCGAAGCCGTTGCATTGGCCGCAGCCCTTCCCGAGATCGACGTGGCGGGGGCCGCGGTGGTGCGCCTGCAAAAGCTGCATCCCGGCCTTCTGTTCGGCACCGGCAAGGTGGCAGAGCTTAAAATCCGCCTGACAGAGCTTGATGTCGGCCTGGTGCTGGTCGATGGCGCGGTCAGCCCGGTGCAGCAGCGCAACCTCGAAAAGGAATGGGGCGTCAAACTGCTCGACCGGACCGGGCTTATCCTCGAGATTTTTGCCGACCGGGCGCGCACCCGAGAAGGTGTCATGCAGGTCGAACTGGCCGCTCTCAGCTATCAGCGCACCCGCCTGGTGCGGGCCTGGACCCACCTTGAGCGTCAGCGCGGTGGCTTTGGTTTTGTCGGCGGCCCCGGCGAGACGCAGATCGAGTCCGACCGTCGCGCGATCGACGATCAGGTGATCCGCATCAAGCGCCAGCTTGACCGCGTGGTGACGACGCGCGAATTGCACCGCGCGGCCCGCCGCAAGGTGCCGTTCCCGGTCGTGGCGCTGGTCGGCTATACCAATGCGGGCAAGTCAACGCTGTTCAACCGCATGACCGGGGCCGAGGTGCTGGCCAGGGACATGCTGTTTGCGACGCTCGATCCGACAATGCGCGGCGTCGAAATGACGTCCGGCCGCAAGGTCATTCTGTCCGACACGGTGGGATTCATCTCAGATCTTCCCACCCAGCTTGTCGCCGCGTTCCGTGCCACGCTGGAAGAAGTGCTGGAGGCCGATCTGATCCTGCATGTCCGTGATATCAGCCACTCTGAAACCGAAGAACAGGCGGCAGATGTTGCGGCTATCCTGACCAGCCTCGGGGTGAACCCCGCCACGCCGCAATTCGAAGTGTGGAACAAGCTCGACCTTGTGGACCCCGCACCCCGTGGCGCGCTTGTCACGCAAGCCGCGCGCAGCGAGACGACTTTCGCCGTCTCGGCACTGACCGGCGATGGCCTGCCGCGCCTCTTGGATGCGATCTCGACGGTGTTTGATGAGGAAAAGATCGACCGCAACCTGCGCCTTGCCTTCGAGGATGGCCGCCGCCGCGCCTGGCTGCACGCCGAAGGTGTGGTCACGTCCGAGCGCCAGACCAAGGCCGCCTACAGCATCGCAGTGCGCTGGACCGCGCGGCAGGAAAAGCGCTACCGCGAACTCTGATCTTGTCGCGCGACACCGTCGCGCCGCGAAATTCGCATCAGGCGCGCTCATCCAGCCATTCATCTTCGCGGAAAATATCCTCGCCGAAGGCCTTCGGAACACGCTGCCGTCGCTGCGGCAAAAAGCTCAGTCTTACACCCGAACCGCAAAAACAGCCCTTGGGGCGACACCGCTTGTTGGTTTTCTGTTACAAGTTTTACAGGTGTCACCTGTGATGTGCTACGCGCCTGCCACCACTTTTGCATCCATCAGCGCCCCGATCTGCCCCGCGGCCAATCCAAGAACGTCGGCCAGAATTTCTTCGCTGTGCTGGCCCAACCGGGGGGCCGCCACCGGATCCATCCGCGCCACCGCGCCAAAGCTGACCGGACTGCCCGGAACGGGATAAGGCCCGATCCCCGGCTGGTCGATCACCTTCATCATCGGGTTTGCGTCCGAC
>JANNWS010000042.1:0-8017 GCA_031408575.1 Rhodobacterales bacterium | reverse complement strand
TGGGCCGTCGTTTTGTCACGATGGATGACTTCGAGCATGCCAAGGACAAGGTTATGATGGGGGCGGAGCGCCGGTCGATGGTGCTGACCGCCGATCAGAAGGAAAAAACCGCATATCATGAGGCGGGCCATGCCATCGTCGGCATGAACATGCCGAAGTGTGATCCGGTCTACAAAGCCACGATCATTCCGCGCGGCGGCGCGCTTGGTATGGTTGTAAGCCTGCCCGAGATGGACCGGCTGAACATGCACAAGGACGAGGGCAAGCAGAAGATTGCCATGACGATGGCCGGCAAAGCCGCCGAGATCATCAAGTATGGGGCAGAAGGTGTGTCTTCCGGGCCTGCGGGCGATATTCAGCAGGCAAGTGCGCTGGCGCGGGCCATGGTGATGAACTGGGGCATGTCGGATGCCGTCGGCAATATCGACTATGCGGAAGCGCATGCGGGCTATCAGGGTAACACGGCAGGCTTTTCGGTTTCGGCGGATACCAAGACGCTGATCGAATCCGAGGTGAAGCGGCTGATCGACGAAGGCTATGACGTAGCTTACCGCGTCCTGATCGAAAAGGCTGACGATTTCGAGCGGTTGGCAAAAGGCCTGCTGGAGTATGAAACGCTGACTGGCGATGAGATCCGCAAGGTGATTGCGGGTGAGGCGCTGAACACTGGCAATGACGCCGAGCCGCCGCCGAGCGGTGGCAGTGCGCCAAGCTTCGCCTCCATCCCCAAGACCAAGCCGAAGGCACCGCGCACCGATGGCGCGATGGAACCCGAACCTCTGACCTGACGGCTGGTTTGACCGGTCGATCTGGAGACCCCGAAACCTGCCAAGGCTTCGGGGTTTTCGTTTTTGGGGTGCGCTGCTACGGATCGGGTGACGGGCCATTTTCCCGCTTGTGAGATATTGCCATTTCTTGAGGACAGACCCCATGCCCGCGCTGATTCCGACTACCTACACCGGCAGAATTACATGGCTCGGTCGCGTGGCAGACCGCGACGCCAAGCTGCAATCCGATGAGGTAGTGGCGCTGATGGCTAGGTTTGACGGACCCGAAGGCGACGCGCATGGTGGGCTGACGCGGCCCTCCTGCAGCCGGGTGACGGCGCAGCATCCGCGCGGGACGGTCATTCGCAATGTGCGGCAGTTTTCGATACTGGGGGCCGAAGATCTGGCGGCGATTGCGACCGCGATGAGGGTGGAGCGGCTGGACCCCGCGTTGCTGGGCGCAACGCTGGTGATCGCGGGTATCCCGGACTTCAGCCACTTGCCGCCGTCATCGCGGTTGCAGGTCGCTGGTGGGGCAACGCTGGTGGTCGATATGGAGAACCGGCCCTGCACCTTGCCGGCAAAACCCATCGAAGCGGCGCTGCCGGGGTTTGGCCGGGCGTTCATGCCAGCGGCAGCAGGGCGTCGGGGGGTGACGGCCTGGGTCGAGCGGGAAGGGATGCTGCGGCTGGGCGATCCGGTGGTGCTGCATGTGCCGGATCAGCCGGTCTGGGCGTATCTGGAAAACGCGCGTCTGGGGTGACGTCTGTGGCGTTTGGAACCCACATCCCGTATTCGAAAAATTCCTACAACGTGTTCCGTTCTTTCCTGTCGGAAACCCCGGCTGGCGAATTTCGTGCGGGATGGGTCGGAAAAGCGCCTTGCCCTGTGACGTTGGGTCGCTACACCCGTTGCAAAGGGGCGATACGCCCTGTCAGGGGGATGCGACATGGCCGTGAAGACCGATATCGAGATTGCGCGCGATGCGAAGAAGAAGCCGATCCTGGAAATCGGGGCCAAGCTGGGCATACCCCCAGAGCATCTGCTGCCCTACGGACATGACAAGGCGAAGATCGGTCAGGACTTCATCCGGTCATTGGAGGGCAAGCCTTCGGGCAAACTGATTCTGGTGACGGCGATCAACCCGACCCCGGCGGGCGAGGGCAAGACGACCACAACGGTGGGTCTGGGCGATGGCCTGAACCGGATCGGCAAACGCGCAGTGGTCTGCATCCGCGAAGCATCGCTTGGCCCGAACTTCGGGATGAAGGGCGGGGCGGCGGGCGGCGGCTATTCCCAGGTGGTGCCGATGGAGGAGATGAACCTTCACTTCACCGGCGATTTCCATGCGATCACCAGCGCGCACAACCTGCTGTCGGCAATGATCGACAACCACATCTACTGGGGCAACGAGTTGGAGATTGACGAGCGCCGCATTGTCTGGCGGCGCGTGATGGACATGAACGACCGCGCGCTGCGCGATATTGTCGTGAACCTCGGCGGTGTGGCGAACGGGTTTCCGCGCCAGACCGGGTTCGACATCACGGTGGCGTCGGAAGTGATGGCGATCCTGTGTCTGTCGAAGGATCTGGCAGACCTTGAAAAGCGGCTGGGCGATATCGTGGTGGCCTATACGCGCGAGAAAAAGGCCATCTACGCGCGCGACATCAAGGCCGATGGAGCGATGACGGTGCTGCTGAAAGACGCGATGCAGCCCAATCTGGTGCAGACGCTGGAAAACAACCCGGCCTTCGTGCATGGCGGGCCGTTCGCCAATATCGCGCATGGCTGCAATTCGGTGATCGCGACGACAACCGCGCTGAAGCTGGGCGAATATGTGGTGACCGAAGCCGGGTTCGGCGCCGATCTTGGGGCCGAGAAGTTCTTTGATATCAAATGCCGCAAGGCGGGGCTGAAGCCTTCGGTCGCTGTGATCGTAGCGACCGTGCGCGCGATGAAGATGAACGGCGGGGTGGCGAAGGCCGACCTTGGGGCGGAGAATGTGGAGGCGGTGCAAAAGGGCTGCCCGAATCTTGGCCGCCATATCGCTAATGTGAAAAGCTTTGGCGTGCCGGTCGTCGTGGCGATCAACCACTTCTACAGCGATACCGATGCCGAGGTGGCTGCAGTAAAGGCCTATGTGGCCGAGCAGGGGGCCGAGGCCATTCTGTGCAAGCACTGGGCGCTGGGATCTGCCGGGATCGAGGAACTGGCGCATAAGGTTGTGGCGCTGGCCGAGTCTGGCGTGGCCGATTTCAAACCGCTTTATCCCGACGAGATGGGGTTGATGCAAAAAATCGAGGCGATTGCGACGGGCATCTACCGCGCCGATGGCGTGGATGCCGACAAGTCGATCCGCGATCAGCTGAAAGTGTGGGAGGCGGCGGGATACGGCCATCTGCCGATCTGCATCGCCAAGACGCAGTATTCGTTCACCACCGACCCGAACGTGCGTGGCGCGCCAACGGGCCACCGCATCCCCGTGCGCGAGGTGCGGCTGTCGGCCGGTGCGGGGTTTGTCGTGGCGATCTGCGGCGAGATCATGACGATGCCGGGCCTTCCAAGGGTGCCGTCGGCCGAGGTAATCCGGCTGAACGATGCGGGCCATGTCGAGGGGTTGTTCTGACAGGGTGCCACGTTGCGGGTGCCGCTGCGTCGCGCTAAGACGCGGGCGGACCTGCGCGCGGAGACTTGCATGAAAACGCCCCCCGACTGCACCTCGATGGCCGACATCCGGGCCGAGATCGACCGCGTGGATGAGGAACTGGTGCGGCTGTTCGCGCTGCGGGCGGGATACATAGACCGGGCCGGCGTCATCAAGGCCGAGCTTGGCCTGCCCGCGCGGATAGGCAGCCGCGTGGAAGAAGTGGTGGCGAATGTGCGCCGGCATGCGGCGGTGCAGGGGTTGCCGCCGGAACTAGTCGAAAAGCTGTGGCGGCGGCTGATCGACTGGTCGATTGCACGCGAGGAGTCGGTGCTGGGGCCGGATTCGCTTCGAGAGGACAAGTGAGATGACGGCGGTGGTGATTGACGGCAAGGCCTTTGCCGCGCGGGTGCGGGGGCAGGTGGCAGCCCATGTGGCACGGCTGGCCGAGGAGCATGGTCTGGTGCCGGGGTTGGCGGTGGTTCTGGTCGGAGAAGATCCCGCGTCGCAGGTTTACGTTCGCAACAAGGGAACGCAGACGCTGGAAGTCGGGATGGCGTCGTTCGAGCACAAGCTGGATGCGACGACGTCCGAGGTGGACCTGCTGGCGCTGATCGGGCGACTGAACAGCGATCCCGCGGTGCATGGTATACTGGTGCAATTGCCGCTGCCCAAACATCTGGACAGCGATCTGGTGATCAATGCGATTGACCCGGCAAAGGATGTGGACGGGTTCCATATCTCGAATGTCGGGCTGCTGGGAACGGGGCAGAAGGCGATGGTGCCCTGCACGCCGCTGGGCTGCCTGATGATGCTGCGCGATCATCATGGATCACTTGCCGGGATGAACGCTGTTGTCGTCGGGCGTTCGAACATCGTCGGCAAGCCGATGGCGCAACTGCTGCTCGGCGACAGTTGCACGGTTACAATCGCCCATTCGCGCACCCGCGATCTGGCGGCGGTGTGCCGGGGGGCGGATATTCTGGTGGCCGCCGTCGGGCGGGCCGAGATGATCACGGGTGACCATGTGAAACCGGGGGCGACGGTGATCGACGTGGGGATCAACCGGGTCGAGCGGGACGGCAAGATGCGGCTGGTCGGCGATGTGGACTATGCCAGTGCATCGGCCGTTGCAGGGGCGATCACGCCGGTTCCGGGGGGCGTGGGGCCGATGACGATTGCCTGCCTGCTGGCGAATACGCTGACCGCCTGTTGCCGGGCGAACGGGCTGGCAGAGCCGAAGGGGCTGACGGCCTGAGGCTAGGGTGGGGGCGCTGCCCCCTCGCCCCGGACGGGTCCGGGGCTCACCCCCGGGATATTTTTGCAAAGATGAAATTTCGGGCGGTGTTGGCTGTGCGGGGCCGAAGATGCAGTCGGCGCTTGGGCGGGTCCGTGCTGTCAGCGTGCCATCGGTATTGGTAGGGCGCGGGTTCCGGTGAGGACGGCGAGCGCGCCGGGTTCCATCAGCGTCGTCAGTGCCGCGTCTGTTGCACGCAGGCCGCCGGTATAGCAGCCATAGGCGGGCAGGATCACGCGGGCGGCGTCGATCAGAAAGCAGGGGCGGCTGCGCCCGGCGATCGAGGCTTTGGGGTGGTAGTGACCCGATACCTCGGCTTTGGCGGCGGGCGCGGCGATGTGGCGGAAGGTAAGGGGACCGGTGCCATGTTCCTTGCGGTGGATGCCGCCAAGCTTGACGGGAGCGGGATCGTGGTTGCCTGCGATCCATGTCCAATCGCGCGGAGCCATCAAGCGGGCAAGCCAGTCGACCTCATCGGGGGTCAGGCTGTTTGCGGCTGCCGCATCGTCAAAGCTGTCGCCAAGGCAGATGACGTTCTGGGCCGACGTTGCCGTAAGGTCACGCTCAAGCCGGGTCAGCGTTTCGCGGGTTTCGTAGGGCGGCAACAGCGCGCCGCCGCGCCGGGCGAGGCGTTCGGACTTGCCAAAGTGCAGGTCGGAGACGCAGAGCAGGTTCTGCGTGGGCCAGTGCAACGCGCCGGAGGGCAGGGCGAGGAGAATCTCGCCAGAAAACGTGAAGGCATATGCGTTCATGCTTCGTTCGATGCCTGATCGGGGAGGCCAAGGCAAGGGGTCAGGCAAGGCCTGCGGCGGCCATCAGCCGATCTGCGGCTTCGGCCATCAGGCGTTCGCGCCCCGCCCCTTCGACCGGGATGCGGCCCATTTCGAGGAACATCGGGGCGGCCAGAGGCGTGATGCGATTCAGGCGGATGGTGTCGATCCGGCCCTGGATTCGGCTGAACATATCCTCGATCCGACCGAAATCGACGAGGCCGCGCAAAGCCTCCTCACGGGTGATGGTCAGCATCAGATGGTCAGGGTCGTATTTCTGCAGCGTGTCGTAGAGGATGTCGGACGAAAACGTAGCCTGTCGGCCCGATTTGCGGCGGCCCTGATGGGTGCGCTCGATCAGCCCGGCGATGATGGCCGAGTTGCGAAAGGTGCGCTTCATCACCGCGTTCCCCTTCAGCCAGCCCTCCAACCCCTCGCGCAGTCTGGCGGGATCGAACAGGGGGGCAGGATCAAGGACCGGGTCGAGGCCCCAAATCAGCGTGGCATAGTCGGTGGCGACGAAGCCAAGGGGGTGCAGGTTTTCCTCTTCCATTCGCTTGGTCAGAAGAAGACCAAGCGTCTGCTGGCCATTGCGGCCGGCAAAGCCGTAAACACAAAGGTGTTCGCGCCCCTCATAGGGGAAGCTTTCGACCAGCAACCGGTCGGGTTCGGGCAGTTTCGAGACGTCGCGCTGCAACGCCAGCCATGTCGCGGTATGGGCGGGCAGATCGGGCCATGCGGGCTGCTGGAAGATCTGCAAGATGCGCTGCGTCAGCAGCGTGGAGGTGGCGAACTTGGTGCCGTTGAAGGTGGCCACCTTGGGGTCGCGACCGGGCTGGCGCGTGACCTCGACGGTCATTTCCCGCAGGCCGTCATAGCGCACCACCTGACCGCCGATCAGAAAGGTGTCGCCGGGGGTCAGGGTGGACGCGAACCCCTCTTCGATCTCGCCCAGAGGGGTGCCGCCGAAGCGGTTCTTCAGGCGGACCTTCAGGGTTTCGGTGTCGACGATGGTGCCCAGGTTCATGCGGATCGGGGCGCTGGCGCGGGGGTCGCGCAGGTGCCATTTGCCGCCAGTCTGCATCAGGCGCTGCCAACGGTCATAGGATCGCAGCGCGTAGCCGCCGGTGGCCGCGAAATCGAGGCAGTCGTCGAATTCGGGGCGTGTCAGCGCTGCGTAGGGGCCGGCGGTGATGACCTCGGCATAAAGGTGGTCGGCATCGAAGGGGCCGGCGGCGGCGGTGGCAAGCATGTGCTGGCACAGCACGTCGCGCGGGCCGGGGCCGCGGGGTTCGCCGTCAAGGTCATGGTCACGGACGGCCTGCAACGCCGCCTGACATTCCACCACTTCAAAGCGGTTGGCGGGAACGAGCAGCGCCTTGGAAGGCGCATTGTAGCGGTGGTTGGCACGGCCGATGCGCTGCACCAGTCGCTTGACGTTCTTCGGTGCGCCGACCTGAATAACCAGATCGACATCGCCCCAGTCGATGCCCAGATCAAGCGACCCGGTGCAGACGATGGCGCGCAACTGGCCCGCGACCATCGCCTGTTCCACCCGGTCGCGCTGTTCGCGGGCAAGGCTGCCGTGGTGGATGCCAATGGGCAGATTGTCGGAATTCTGCAACCAAAGGTGGTGAAAGAACACCTCGGCCTGCGCCCGCGTGTTGTGAAAGATCAAGGTCGTGCGGTGGCGGCGGACCTCGTTCAGGATTGCCGGGATCGCATAGCGCCCGCCCCCGCCCGCCCATGGCGGGGCGTCTTCGGTCAGCAGCATCGAGATGTCGGGGTCGGGGCCGGGGTCGGCCAGCAGGATGCCGCAGGGCGCGGGGTGGCGGGCGAGAAAGCGGGCGAGGGCGGGTGGGTCTTCGACGGTGGCGGAAAGACCGACGCGGCGTAGGCCGGGGGCAAGGGTTTCAAGCCGGGAGAGGGACAGCATCAACTGGTCGCCGCGTTTGGATTCGGCCAGCGCGTGGATCTCGTCGACGATCACGCGGTGCAGGCCCGCGAAGATGCGGGGGGCGTCTTCGTAGCTGAGGAGGAGCGCCAGGCTTTCGGGGGTGGTGAGCAGGATATGGGGCGGGTCGGCGCGCTGGCGGCGACGCTGGGTGTAGGTGGTGTCGCCGGTGCGATCCTCGATCCGAATCGGCAGGTTTGCGCCTTCGACCGGGGTGCGCAGGTTGCGGCGGATGTCGGCAGTCAGGGCCTTGAGCGGCGAGATGTAGAGGGTGTGGAGGCCCTTGTGCGTGCCACCCGCCAATTCGGCGAGGGTTGGCAGGAACCCGGCCAGCGTCTTGCCGCCGCCAGTGGGCGCGATGAGGAGGGTGGAGGGATCGGCGGCGCGGGCCAGCATTGCGATCTGGTGGGGGTGGAGCGACCAGCCTTGGGTGGTGAACCAGTCGATCAGGGCGGGGGGGAGGGTGGTCATTCGACAAATGTAGTGGGTTGGGCGCAACAGCAAAAACCGTTTAAGGGTTTTGGCAAAATTCATGTCAAGAAATTTCGGGCCGCGCCCCTACATGGCGATTTTATACTCGCGCAC
>JANNWS010000041.1:0-56737 GCA_031408575.1 Rhodobacterales bacterium | reverse complement strand
CGCGCGGTCGACCGTCGCGTCGCTGGCCGCATACAGCCGTGCGATCACCTCGCCCGTGGCAGGGTAGACGCTTTCCATGGCCGCGCCGGTCGGGTCTTCAAAGGGCTTTCCGGCAATGTAATGGGACGCGGTCGGTTGGCATCGCATGGTGGTCCTTTCTTGATTGAGGCGCGGATCAGTCGCGCAAGATTGCCGCCGCCGTCCTGTCCCAAGTGATGGTGACAGGCGTGCCGGGCGCATCTTGATCGGACATGTTGCGGTCGCGGTTGGGCGTGGTGATCAGGAACGGGCGGTCAAGCCCCGGCACTTCGATCATGGCGTGGCTGCGGTCACCTGCATAAGTTGCGGTGCGCATCACTCCGGCCAGCTGATTTGCGCCTTGATCGGTCCTTGCGGAAAACCGGGCCTTTTCGGGCCGGATTGCCAAAGTGACGCGGGTTCCTTCGGGTAGAGCCGCACCATCGGTGCAGGCGATAAACTGGCCGACTCCATTCACCGCAATCACCGCATCAGGCCCGTCCTGACGAAGGCAGGTGCCGTCCAGCAGGTTCACGTTCGAGATGAACTCGGCCACCTCGCGCGAATTAGGGGCCTCGTACAGCGCACGCGGCGTATCCACCTGCAAAAGCCGTCCACGCGCCATGATGGCAATGCGGTCGGCCAGACTCATCGCTTCTTCCTGATCGTGGGTCACCAGAACGAAGGTGATCCCTGCTGCGCGCTGGATCTCGCGCAGTTCCAGATGCATCTCTTCACGCAGGCGCTTGTCCAGCGCGCCCAGGGGCTCGTCCAGCAGCAGCACTTTCGGCTTGCAGATCAGCGCGCGCGCAAGGGCCACCCGCTGACGTTGCCCGCCCGACACCATGTGCGGAAACCGTGCGCCAAAGCCCGAAAGGCGCACGCGGGACAGCGCGTCTTCGATCCGCGCGGCAAACTCGGCCTTCGGCAGGCGCAGGTTCAACAGGCCGTAGCCGACGTTTTCCGCCAGCGTCAGGTGCGGGAACAGCGCGTAGGACTGGAACACCGTGTTCGTCGGACGCTGGTTCGGGCGCTGGTCGGTCACGTCCTGCCCGTCGATCACGATCCGGCCCGCATTGGGAAACTCGAACCCGCCCAGCAAGCGCAGCAGCGTGGTCTTGCCACTGCCCGATGCACCGAGAAGGGCAAAGAACTCACCCTTGGCGATGCCGAGCGTCAGGTTGTCGATGGCGGTAAAGCTGCCAAAGGCCTTGGTCAGGCCAGTGATTTCGATCATATTCGCAGGTATCCCGTTCATAGCCCGGTTGCCGCCGTCGATCCGGGAGCCCCCCGCCGGCGGACCCATTCCGCCAGCACGACGATGCAGATCGAAAACACCAGCAGGCAGGTGCCAAGCGCCAGTGTCGAGGGCAGTTTTGCCGGAAACCGCAGCGACCCCCAGATGTACAGCGGCAGTGTGGCATCCGCGCCTGACAGAAAGAATGCCAACAGAAATTCGTCGAACGACACGACCGAACACAACAGCAGGCTGGCCACGATGGCCGGCATCATCAGGGGCAAAGTGATCCGCCGGAACGTGGCGAAGGCTGACTGGCCAAGGTCAAGCGACGCCTCTTCAAGGCTGCGGTCGAACCCGTCCAGTCGGGCCAGCAGGATCACGACCGAATAGGGCAGGCACAGCAGCACATGCCCTGCAGCCACCGTGGCAAGCGACAGCTGTACCCCCAGCACCCCGCGCAACAGCGTCAGCAGCGACACGCCAAGCACCAGCGTCGGCACCACCAGCGGCACCATCAAAAGCCCAAGAATTGCCGCCTTGAACCGGATCGGCGATCGCCCCAAAGCCAGTGCGGCCATCAGCCCAAGGCCCGTGCTGATCAGGGCCACCGGGCCGACGATCAGAAGACTCGACCGAAGCGCCTTTCCCAGCGGCACGTTGGCCACCATTTCTGCGTACCAATCGGTCGTGAAGCCCTTCAGCGGGAAGGTCACGAATATGTTGTCGTTGAACGAAAATACCGGCAGCAACAGGATCGGTGCGTAAATGAACGTCAAATACAGGACCGCATAGAGGGAAAGGCTGCGACCACTCATGATCGGCTCCGCCACAAGCCGCTTGCACGCGCGGCGACAAGGATCAAGCCAACCAATGCCGCCACAGCAGCCATCGTCGCCACTGCCAGCGCGGCACCCAAGGGCGCATCGTTCTGCTTGCCGAAGAGGGTGGCGATGGCGTTGCCCACCATCACCCCGTCCGTGCCGCCTACCAGCGATGGGGTGATGTAGTCCCCCATCGTGGGCACAAAGACCAGCAGGAAGGCCGCGAGCAGCCCCGGCATCGCCAGCGGCAAGATCACCCGGCGCAGACGCTGCAACGCGCTGTCACCAAGGTCGAACGCCGCTTCCAGCACCTGGGGGTTGATCTTCTGCAACGACACATAGATCGGCAGCACCGCAAACGCCGACCAGCTGTGCGCCAGCGTCAGGATGACGGCGGCCTGATTGTACATCAGCGCCTCGATCGGGGCGTCGATCAGACTCATGGTGATCAGCCCGGAGTTAAGCGCACCGCCAAAGCCCAGCACGATCTTCCAGCTGAAAATGCGCAAAAGATAACTGATCCAGAACGGTACCGTCACCAGAAGGATCCATGTCAGCCGCGACCGTTTCACATGGAAGGCGATGAAGTAAGCCACCGGAAAGGCGAACAGCAGCACCACCATCGCCGAGGCAAACGAGATCCACAGCGACTTGACCAACAGCGTCCGGTAGATCGCCCCTTCTGGTGCAAGAAGAAGGGCATAGTTCTGCAAGCCGGGCGTGCGGTTGATGGTCAGACCGCTCTGCGTCCAGAAGCTTTGCGCCACCAGCATACCCAGCGGGATGACCAGCATCACCATCAGGATGATCAGTGTGGGCGCGATCAGCGCCCACCCGCGCAAGGCGGGCGATCTGTGCCACAGGCCGATCACAGCACCCGCCCCGGCATGGTTCAGCCGCCCGCCTTGATGCGCTCGACCATGGCCACATAGACGGTCTGCACATCCTGTGGCATGTCGCGGATAAAGAACGACGATTGCAGTGTCTTGGTCGGGTCTTCCAACATCAGGTCGGCCAGAATCTCGGGTGCCACGCCGTCAACTGCCTTCACGTTGGCATGGCCATAGCCATAGTTCTCGATCAGCCAGCGACCGGTCGAAGCCGCGATCCACGCATCCATGAAGTCATAGGCCTTCTGCGTATCGCCGTCGCGATCCTTCATCAGAAGCATGCCCTGCGCCCAGCCCATCACGCCTTCCTTGGGGCGCATGTACTTGACCGGCACGCCTTGCGCCTTGAGTTCCTTGTAGACGCTTGGCCACGCAAAGGCGATCGCCACTTCGCCCGTTGCCATGGCTTGGGAAAGCTGGGTCGGATCGGTCCAGTAGAACCGAAGCAGCGCGCGCTGTTCGGTCATCTTGGCCTCGATGGCCTTCATGATTTCGGGGTCGTTCACGAAGGGGTTCTCGATCCCCAGCGCCAGCGCAGCCGATCCCACCATGTTGTCCATCTGGCCGGTCTGGGCGATCTTGCCGCTGAAGGCCGGGTCCCACAGGGTGTTCCAGCTTTCCTCTTCCACCGTGATCAGGTCGGTCCGGTAGCAGATGGAGTTGATGCCCCAATCCGCAGGAATGCCGTATTGCTTTCCCTCGTGCTGCAGGGTCGGAAGGTTCACGAGATCAGGCATGAGATCGGCAAAGTTCGACAGGCGCGATGTATCCCACGGCTCGAACATGCCGGTGTCACGCCGCGCCGGAATCTGCCAGTGGTCGGCGTGCATAATGTCTGGCCGAAAGCCACCCGCGATCTTTTGCCAAGCCTCCTCCAGGTCAGAAAAGATCGTAATGTCGGGGGCGGCACCATGCTTTTCGATGTACGGCTGGAACAGTTCCGGCACTTCGTAGCCGGTCCAGTCCATCACGGTCAGACCCGTTCCCTGCGCCTGTGCCGGGCGTAGCAGGCCCCCGGCGCCAACCGATACAAGCCCAAGCGCCGAGGCGCGGGCCAGAAGCTGACGGCGGTTCATCCTGTTGGTGTTCATCGTGCAGTCCTCCCTTGGTTGTTATGTCTTGCCTCGGTCCTCAGCCATAGCTGCGGATATGCGGAAACTCCGGTTCTTCGCGGGTGATCACCTCGACCAGCGCCGAACGTCCCTCTTGAGTGGACCGGATTGCCCGCAGGAGCGCGGGTTCCAGATCGGCGACCCGTTCCACCCGCTCACCCGCAGCCCCCAGCGCCAACGCGACATCGGCATAGCGCCCGGTCTGCAGGTTGATGCCGTGGGTCTTGGTCGCGACCGGATGGTGGCGGGTGTAGCCGCCCATGCGGCCATTGTTGAAGACGATGGTCAGCACAGGGATATTCTCGCGCACGCCGGTTTCCACATCCATGCCCACCATACCGAAACTGCTGTCACCCATGAAGTTGACACAAACCCAGTCCGGCTTTGCCAGCTTGGCCCCCATCGCCAGACCAAGACCGCTGCCCAGCGGGGTAGACTTGCCCCAGCCCAGATAACCAAGCGGGTTCAGCGCATCGAAGAACGGCACGACCTGGTCGCGCGGGTTGCCGCTGTCATGTGTGACGACCATTTTGGAGCGGTCGCCGACCTTCATCAGCGCGCCGATCACGCGGTAAGGGCTGATCGGCTCGGCATCCGTCGTCAGCCGCGAACCCCATTTTGCCATGAATTCGGCCCGTTGCGCGGCCACCAGCCTTGCGGCAGGTGTGGCAGCGAAATCGCCCATGCGCGGTTCCGCCTCGGCGGCATCGGCAAGTTGGGCAAGGATCAGATCAAGGTCGCCGCTGATCAGGTGTTCCACGGGATAGGACTGGCTCAGGTCATCCGGATCGCGCACGATCTGGATAACGCGGCTGCCAGCAGGTACATGGCTGGTGTAATGGCTGCGCGTCAGCGTCGTTCCGATTGCCACGATCAGGTCGGCCGCCGCCAGATGCGCATCCGACATCGGCGTGGACGAATGCCCTCCGGTCCCCAGCGCCAGCGCGTGATCCTCGGGAAACGCGCTTTTGCCCGACAGCGTGGTCATCACCGGCACACCCATGCTTTCCGCAAAGCGGCGCAGGTCGGCCCAGGCCCCGGCCTGTAACACGCCACGCCCGACCATCAGCATCGGTGACTTCGCATCCGCAAGGGCCCGGACCACGGTGTGGATTTCGTCTGGTGCCGACATCGTTCGCCCGATCCGGACCGAGGAATAGCCATCCATGCCGCCCGGTGCTTCGGCCTTCATCAGATCGTCGGGGATCTCGAGGATCACCGGTCCGCCACGGCCAGATCGCAGCGCCCCAAAGGCACGCGAAAACATCAGTGCGGCGCGATGGGGGTGGTTGACCAGCATCGTGGCCTTGGCAATGCCGCGCATCTGCTCGTGCGAGGCGAAATTCGGGACGACGCCCGCATCGTTGCTGTCATAGCCACCGGGTATGATCAGGATAGGCACCGAGTCGGAAAACGCCTGCGCGATGGCGCCGTAAGACGCTTCGGCCCCCGGACCGTATTGCACGCCTGTGACACCAAAGGCGCGGCCCGCGCTCATCCGGCTGAACCCGTCGGCGATGTTCACGGCGACCCGTTCGGTCCGGGCCATGATCGGGCGGATGCCCAGAGAGGCGGCGCTATCGAACGCCTGATTGAACGGAAAGCCGGTGATGAAGGTCACCCCTTCCTTTTGCAGGGCGGCAGCGGCGACATCCATGACTCTCATGCAAGGCTTCCTTCGGTGATGGCCGCGAACTTTCGGGCCAGGGCATTCAGTTTGCGGGTGAATTCGGGGGTGCGCAGAACATCGGCGTTCACGACCCGGTGCGGGACGCGACCGGCCAGAAGGTCAAGGACTGCCGCCACGTTATGGGCGGCAAGGTCTGCGTCCAACTCTTCCGTCCAGTTCAGCGCATGCGCCGAAAGGATGAGGCTGTCGGTGGACAACAGCGGATGCCCCAGTGGCAGCGGCTCGGGGTCGAACACGTCCAGCGCAGCACCCGACAGGTGCCCGGACGCCAAGGCCGCCACCAGCGCCTCCTGATCGACGATCCCGCCGCGCGCGGTGTTGATCAAGGCCGCGCCGGGCTTCATCAGGGCAAGGCGGTCGGCGTTGAAAAGGTGCCGGGTGTCCGGCGTCAGCGGGCAGTGGATCGAGACGTAATCCGCCAAGGCCAGCACCTGATCCAGACTTCCCCGTTCGATCCCGCGCGCCTTTGCATCCGTGTCCGACAAGACCGGATCGAAGGCCATCACCCGCATGCCCAGCGGCTGGACCAGCGTGGCAAGGTCCGACCCGATGTTGCCGCAGCCGACCATTCCCAGCACGCGTCCGGTCAGGTTACGTCCGCGCATCTCGGTTCGCCGGTGCCAGGCGTCGGGGCCTTGCCGTGTCAGCCGGTCCTTTTCAACCAGTCGGGTGGCAAGCGCCAATATAAGCGTCAGTGCCGCGATCGCCGTCGGCCGGCGAACCGCCTCGGCCGGGACGACCACGGCGACCCCCGCCGCGGTGCAGGCGGCAAGATCGACGTCCTCACACCCGACACCGACACGGATGATGCCCGTCAGCGTTTCGGCCTGGGTCAAGCTGTCGCGGGTCACCGACGCCATCTGAGGAACCGAGATCAGGACGTCGATACAGGCCAGCGACTTTGCGCTCAGGACGCTGCCACCTTTGATCCGGCACAGGCCTGCGGCCGGGGTGTGGCGCAAGGCACCCAGGTCGTAACCCGGAAAGGACAGCGAGCCGTCTGCAAGCAGAAAGTCATCCGTCAGTCCGATCTGGCATTTTCCGATCACACACCACCCCTTTCCGGCTTGCGGACATAAATGCACGCGTTGATTTCCTAGTGCGTAAATCACCATCCGACATTGTGGACTGGAATTTTATGGTTGTCCTACAATGTCAGATCAACAAAGTCCTTTGGATCCCAGAAGGCCTGCATCCGTGAAATCAGCGGGGCCTTGGTCAGCCTGAACACGTCAATCCCTTCGTATTCGATAACCTTGCCGTCCTTGCGCTGCGCGACCCCTTGCCAGCGGCAGGCAATCTCGGCCCCCTGCCAGCAAAGCGGACTGGTCGTCAGCCGAAGTGACGCCAGATCGTCGTAAAGCGACCCGAAGTAGGATCTGATCTGCAGGCGTCCGAGTGCGCGGGGCGACGTGGGGTCGATGACAACGGCACGGGGCGCGAAGCAGCCGGTGATGATGTCAAGATCAAGTGTCTCGCACGCGGCAAGGTAACGGGTCAGCAAAGCTTCGGCGGCAAGGCGGTCAACCATCGGCAAAGTTCCCAGGCAATCTTCATGCCTGAGTTTGTCGCAAGGAAACCGACGCTCCAGCCCGGTGTGCCTTATGTCCGACAATATCGGACACAAGCGCAGGGGCTATTGATCGTGGATGCCCAGACATTCCTTCGCAAGCCTCGGACCATGTTCGGCCAGCCGTTGCCGCGTCAACCGCGCGGACGGTCCCCAGATCGCCAGCGATCCGATCACCAGCCCCCCCCGGCTGAAGACCGGTGCCGCCACCGCACTGGCGCCGATCTCCTCTTCGGCGACCGAAATCGCGAATGCCCGCTCCCGGATGCCGAAGCACTCCTCGTCCAGTTGGGCCGCGGTGACGATGGTCCGGCTGGTGAAGCGCTCCAGCTTCAGCCGCCGGATGATCGTCGCGCGGTCTTCGTCCGACTGGAACGCAAGGATCGCCTTGCCAAGGGCCGAGGCATGATAGGGCGCGTGCTGCCCCTGGAACCGGCTGCCACGCACGCCATAGGTGCCTTCAACCGTACTGACAACAAGGCAGCTGTCATTGCCCGGAATGGCAAGGCTGAGGCTTTCGCGGAACTGCCAGACCAGCCGCAGCATCAGCGGCCGGACCAGTGTCACGATGTCGAGATTGCGTTCGGCGTTGCGCGCAAGCTCGAACGTGCGACGCCCGATCCGGTAGGTTTGCGTATCGCGGGCATGGTCGCAATAGCCCAAGGCCACAAGGGTCTTCAGCAGGGAAAACACCGTGTTCTTGTGCAACCCGCAGCGCGCGGCGATGTCGGTCAACCGAACCCCGCCGTCGGGCGCATGGGCGATCACTTGCAGGATCGCATCCATCCGCTCAAGCGACTGAATACGCCCCGATGGTCGGCTTGCCACAGTCATACGCACCTTTCCTGCAGTCCCGAAAATGAATGAAGGCAGTCAGACTGCCCGAACCTAGCATCCAACCCACCACAGACACCGGGCTCAGGTCAATTGAACGATAATGTCGGACACTGATAGTATGTGACTTTGCGCCGCCTACCTTCCAGCGTTTCGTATTTTCCGCGGGATATCGAACATTGGTCGCGAACCATCTGGATGGGAGGGTGAGATGTCACGAACACTGTCGTCTGTACTGCGGTTGTCCACGGTTGCCCTTGCCTTGTGCACGGGTGCGACCGTCGCGCAGGATGACTGCCTCAAGGTCATGACCTTCGACTGAAGTGCAACGCCGATCATCGATCCGGCGTGGATCGTGAACAACTTTGACCGGCTACATGTCAGCTACCGGCTGGGTCAGAGCCTAGCTTGCAAGGATAACGCGTTCAACTGATCCCCCCACCAGATTGGCCCTCACGGGCCCCAGCGACATGGGTTCAACACCATGATTGAGGTGCCTGCCTGCATATGATTAGTTCATCCGATGACAAAGGCGATTGTAACCCGACCTCCTGACAAACCGCAGACACGAGCTTCGTTGAGAGATGTCGCGCAGTTGGCAAGCGTGTCTGTCATGACCGTGTCAAACGTCATCAATGGAAAGACCGCGCGCGTTGGTGAAAGCGTGCGAGAGCGGGTTCTGAAGGCCGTAGAGACACTGAATTATCGCCCCCAGTTGCGCGGACGCAGCCTGCGTTTGGCGCGTGACCTTGCGATAGGCTTGATCATCTTGCACCCCGAGCGGCGGTTTTTGAATGATCCGTTTAACACCGAGGTTGCAGCAGGCATGAGCAACGCACTGGCCGACAAAGGGTACGGGCTTATGGTGATCGGTGCGCAGGGGATGGATGACCTCCGACCCAAGCTTGCGCGGGCGGCCGAGCTTGATGCGATTGCCATCTTCGGCTTCGGAGAGCGGCACCAGCGCCAGCAGGACTACAAGGCTCTGGCCGAACTGGGCCTGCCGATGATCCTGATTGGCGACGATCTTGTCGAGGGCCTGCCTGATACCTGTTTCGTCCGCCAGGACAACGAAGGGGGAGCGCGTCTGCTTGCGGAGAAGGTGGTCGAAAGCAAAGCCCGCCGGGTGCTGTTCGTTCGGCCCGTCCACGTGTGGCCCGCCATGACGCAGCGCGAACGCGGGGTCCGGCTTGCCTGCAAAGGCCATAGCGAGGTCGAAACGATGACGTGCTCGGAGATGGAGTTTTCCGAAATCGTCGCAGCATTGGCCGAGCGGTTGCAAATGTCACCTGTCGTTGATGCGGTGATGGGTGGCAACGACCTCTTTGGCATCGCCGCACTGCATGCGGCCCAGCGGGTTGGGCGGAAGGTGCCGGAAGACCTGATCGTGACCGGCTTTAACGGGTTTTCCTTCCGCAGTTTTTCAGTTCCGCTGCTGACGTCAATGCGGTCGCCAGCATATGATATC
Source organism: Rhodobacterales bacterium (assembly GCA_031408575.1). GTDB lineage: Bacteria > Pseudomonadota > Alphaproteobacteria > Rhodobacterales > Rhodobacteraceae > Aliitabrizicola. The sequence continues at coordinate 47,094 of JANNWS010000041.1, read as the reverse complement.
GGTCGGGAGGCGGCCACCCGGCTGGTCGGGCGCCTGTCGTCTGGAGCGTTCGACCAAGACGGCAAGATTTTCGATGTCACGCCGCTGCCTGGATTGACACTGGCCCCGCTGACGCAGAGCGCTGTCCTTCCCTGATCTGATTTGATGCGGCATTCGCAACCGGAGTCGATTCTGTGCTTGCGAATCGTCTTCCCTAGTAATTAGGTTTAACGTTAAATCTGTATCATGCTCTTATTGAAATGCTGTCGTTGAAGGGGGATATCGCAGTGACCGGATTGGAGTGCCGCGTTCGTTACCACTGCCTGAGGGAACGTGTGGTGCTCGTGACCGGCGGCGCATCTGGAATCGGCCGATCCATCGTGACAGCATTTGCTGCGCAGGGTGCCCGCATTGCCTTTCTTGACCTGGATGAAAAGGCGGCCAGTCAAACGATGGCTGCCTGTGGCGCCGATAAAGCTCTTTTTCGGAAATGTGACCTGACGGACGTCACGGATCTGAGATCGGCCATTGCCGAAGTTCGCCAGAAACTCGGTCCAATCTCGGTCCTTGTGAACAATGCAGGCAATGATGACCGGCATTTCACCCGCGATGTGACGCCAGATTACTTCGATGACCGTATTGCGAGAAACCTGAAGCACTACATTTTCACCGCGCAGGCTGTGGTGGACGACATGATCGCGCAAGGCGGCGGCAGCATCGTGAACCTCGGTTCCATTGCCTGGAAGATCGGCGAGGCGGACTGCCCGATCTACCTCGCCTGCAAGGCGGCGATCACGGGTCTGACCCGCGGTCTTGCCCGCGAATTCGGAAAGCAGGGCGTGCGCGTGAATACCGTTCTGCCGGGCTGGGTGATGACGGAGCGCCAGATCAAGTTGTGGCTGACCCCGGCAGGGGAAGCAGAGATCGAGCGGGCGCAATGCCTTTCGCCGCGGCTTCAGCCTGAGGATATTGCAGCGATGGTGCTGTATCTTGCTTCCGATCAGGCCCGCATGTGCACGTCACAGGACTTCATTGTCGACGGAGGCTGGGTCTGAGGGGCGGAGTGCATGTCAGCACTTCCGCTTTTGAAGTGCGAGGACGGCCATTGTTGACATGTGGGTGCCACGCTTGCCGGTTCAGTTGCTCCGCCTCTGCCTGATCCAGATTGCAAGTGCAGAACCGGCCAGCGTTGCGGCAAGCAGGATTGCCAGAATAGCGTTGGCCGCAGGCGTAATTCCAAGGCGTGTCATGCCCCAAAGCTTAATGGGGAAGGTGCTTTCGGTTCCGGTCAGCAGCAAGGTTATCAGCGTTTCGTCGAAGGATAGCGCGAAACACAGCACCGCAGACGCCACAAGGCTGCCGCTGATGTTCGGCAGGATCACCCGCGCAAAGGTCTGCCACCGGCTTGCCCCGAGATCGAGCGAGGCTTCGATCAAGGATCGCCCCAGGTCGGTCAGGCGCACCACGATGCCGCGATAGGCGATCGCCAGGATGATCGCGACATGCCCGATCGTGACCGTAAGCAGGGACCGATCAATCCCGACATCCCGGAAGAAGATCAGCAAAGACAACCCCGTGACCATGGGTGGCATCACGAAGGGCAGGAACACGATCAGCGCCACAACACGCGCATGCAGTCCGCCCCGTTCCGTCGTGAACAGCGCAAGCGCGGTCGCCAGCACCACCGAAATCATGGTGGCGACGGCCCCGACGGCCAGCGTTACTACCAGCGAACGGATCAGCCCGGCATCGGCAGTCAGCTTTGTGAAGGCGGTCAGGGACGGATCAAAGCCCTGAATGATCCCGCCCTTCATCGGCAGAAAGGCCCCTGCGACGGTGACGCTGATCGGACCGTAGATTGCCATGAGCAGAAACGCGGTTGTCAGGGCCAAGCACACCTGAACCGTTAAAGAGCGGGTCATCGGCCTGCTCCGCCAGGAATACGGCCGAGGCGCATCGCCAAGGCCAGCACGACGACAATGACCGCAGCCATCAATACGCCCAGGGCCGCCCCGAAGGGCCAGTTGAATGCCAATCCGAACTGGCTGTAGATGATCCGCCCGAACGTAAACCCGTTCGGACCGCCAACCATCTGCGGCGTCACGAAGTCGCCCATCGCCATGATGAAGGTAAACGACACGGCTGTGGCGATGCCCGGACGGCTGAGCGGTAGTGTCACGGTTCGAAACGTGGTCCAGCGGCCGGCCGAAAGATCCGCCGCCGCCTCCGACAGAGAGGCGGGGATCTTTTCCAGCGAAAGCAGGATGGGAAGGATTGCAAACGGTGCAAGAAGGACGACCAGCACAAGAAAGACCGCATTAAGATTGAATACGAAGAAGTTCGAAGGCGTATCAATCAGGCCCGTCGCCAGCAGCATCCGGTTCAGCAGGCCATTGCCGCCCAGAATGCTGCGAAAGGCGTAAATCTTCATCACATAGGACAAGATCAGCGGTGCGGTGACAAGCGTCAGCAGAACATAGCGGGCGCCCCCCTGCAATCCGTTGATGAAAACCGCAACGGGGTAGGCAATCAGCGTAGTCACCAAAGCAATGCCAACGCACAAAAGGACCGTACGCCCGAACACCGTCATCATCACAGGATCGGTAAACGCACGATGGAAGTTGACCATCGTCGGGGTTCGGACAATCGTCACCCCGTCGACGGAAAAGAAGCTCATGGCAAGGAATGAGAGAAACGGAACGACGATCAGCACAGACAGAACCGCGTAGACGGCCAGACTCGCCGTGGGCCGGGCCAGCCCGGACAGGACAGTCATTTGCGGACCACCCAGGCATCGGATACCCGCCAGCAGGCCCGCAGGTCTGACACCGCCAAAACTGCCCCCGCGAGGTCATCGCTCAGTTGTTTGGCTGACAGTTCTACCGAAGGTGCGGCGTCCGGACGAAGGTGCAGATGCATCAGGGGTCCGGCAAACTCCTTTCGCGTGATCGTCACGGTAACAGCGACGCAATCCTCTGGGCATTGCGTTCCGGAAGCCAGAATCCGGATCTTTTCGGGGCGAACTGTAACAAAAGCCATGTCGCCCGGCGTCAACCCTGCCGACGGGTCGCAGCGTGCTTCAAGTTGACCGAGCGGGGTTTCCAAAGTGGCTCGGCCTTCAACCACCGACAGGATGTGCCCCTCGATCAGATTGTTGTCGCCGAAAAAGCGCGCAACATGGGCATTGCCGGGCCGGTCATAAAGGTCGCGAGGGGCGCCGATCTGCATGATCTTTCCATGGTCCATGACACAAATCCGGTCAGCCATCGTTATGGCCTCTTCCTGATCATGTGTGATGAACAGGAACGTGGTGCGGATCTCTCGTTGCACTTCCTTCAAGAAATGCTGCATCTGACGGCGCAGGTTAACATCAAGGGCGGCAAGCGGCTCGTCCAGCAGGACCAGCCGCGGCTCACAGACGATGGCGCGCGCCAGGGCCACGCGTTGGCGCTGGCCACCCGATAATTGCGCCGGATACCGGTCGTCGAGGTGGCGCAGCGAAACGAGGTCCAGAACTTTGTCGGAACGCGCTGCGATCTCGGCCTTCGGCATCCCGCGCACAGACAGGCCGTAGGCGACATTGCCCCGCACCGTCATGTGCGGAAAAAGTGCATAGTCCTGGAAGACCGTGTTGAACGGACGGCGGTTGATAGGCAGATCGTTAATGATCTTGCCGTCCAGACAAATCTCGCCATTCGAGGGGGCAATGAAGCCTCCGATCAGGCGTAGGATGGTCGTCTTTCCAGAGCCCGAGGGGCCGAGGATGACGAGAAACTCGCCATCCTCGATTGTCAGGTCCACATTCACCAGAACCTGCGCATTGCCATAGGATTTACCGACCGCGCGCAGGTCCACAAGTCGGTTGCGAACGGCTGCGATCACGGCGTCGCCTTGACTTCATTCCACAAATCGGACCTGCGGGTCGGATCCTCGACGCCCTCAAGCCATACGATGTTGTCACTTTCTGCGATTGCAGCCGATGGTACCGAGGCGGAGCCGTAGCCAGTGCGTTCCGCCATCGCGGCACCGATCGCCGGATCCATCACGAAGTCGATCCACGCGTGGGCCAGTGCGGTGTCCTTGGCCCCGACCGTGACGGCCCAGGTATCCAGCCAAGCCAGCGCACCTTCGGACGGGTTGATATAGGCAACTTCCAATCCCGCATCTTTCATGGCCTTGACCTGCATCTGCCCATAGTTGGCAAAGACCAGGGCCACATCGTTCGACTGATAGATCTGCAGCGCTTCGTCCGGGGTCGAATAGAAGCTCAGGATGTTGCGTTTTAGCTCGACCAGTTTGGTTTTGGCCGCTTCAAGGTCCGCGTCGGACAGATTGAACGGACTTTGCGAACCCTGAAGCAAGGAGGTGACAGAGAAATTATGCTCACCATTGTCATAGGCAAGCACACGGCCCTTGTACTGAGGATCCCACATGACCGCCCAGGACGTCGGCGCAGGGCTTACCTTGGCAGGATCGTAGATCAGCCCGATCGAGTCATAGGCAAAGGGAATGCCATAGACGGCGCCGTCCCGTGTGGCTCCACTGATCTTCGTCAGGTCACGAAACCGCTCAAGTCCCGCCTGCTGGTTCGGCAGCAGAGTCAGATCAATGGGCTGGACAAGCTTGGCGTCGATGTAACGTTGCAACTGTGCCGTGTTCACCGCCAGAACGTCGAAATCCTGGCCCCCGCTGCCCTGAATTTTCGCCCATAGCTCATCATCTGTTCCGATGATGACGACATCGACGTCAGCACCCGTCTTTTCTTCGAACGCGGCAACCCAATCGTCGTCGGCATAGCCTTGCCATGCCAGTACCCTTAGCGTTTCCGCAGCGGCTGGTCCGCCAAATCCGACGATTGCCGCCAGTGCGCCTGCCCCTATCAGGATGCGCGGCGCAAGTTTCTTGTTGGTTCCAAACATTGTCAGTCCTCCCTGCTTATGAGTCTCTGAACGTCAGAGAACGCCGTACTTTTCGTAAACTTCGTGCAGGAAACGCCCTTCGAGCAATTCCCGCCGAGAGTCATTTTCGCTGGTCACTTTTTGTACCGCCTGATCAAGTACTTCCTTCTCGATCTCCTGCGGGATCACGACAATTCCGTCGATATCCCCGAACACGATGTCGCCTGATCGCACGCGCACCCCTGCGCACAGGATTTCAGTATCGATCTCGACCATCCGGCCACGACCCTTGCTATCGAGGGGGCCGATCCCGCCATGAAAAACCGGAAAGCTCAGCGCCCTTATCTGACGGAGATCTCGCACGAGGCCGTCGGTTACACAGCCATGAGCGCCGCGCATCCGTGAAGCCGTCGACAGCAACTCGCCCCAAGGTGCCAAGCGCTCCGTCGGCCCGTTGCAACCAAGAACCGCCACGTCACCGGGCTTGAGCCCGTCGACTAGGTCCATTTCCAGTTCATAAGGATTGTCGCCTTCCTTGTGACTGTAAGTAATGGCGTACAGACCCGTCCTGGCCCTGCCCATCATGACAAGGCTGTCATCGACAGGCCGCACGAATGGACGCATCGCCTGATGGCTATGCCCCATTCCATCCAACACGTCTGACAGGACGGCCGAGTAGATGAGAGAGGTGTAGTAAGCAAAATCGAGCATGTTTCCTCCAAGGTTTAACGATATACTTCATCGCGAATGATAGATCTGTCAAGGTGCTGGAAAGCAAGAAATCCTGTGCTCGGAGTATGTCGTTGTCTGCTTGCAGGCTACCCGAGCCATGCCAAAAGTTGCTGCATCCGGGTTCCATCGGGGTTGACCTGCGGGCTGTCCCGAATCTAGCATGACGCATGACGCATGACGCATGACGCATGACGCATGACGCATGACGCATGACGCATGACAGCGCGTAAAAGCTAAAGTTTTGCAGGGAAAACGTTGATCATGGCTATTCAGATTCGCTTTCTGGTCGGGCTTCTTTCGTCTGCCATCTCGCTGACGACGCCGGTCTGGGCGCAGCAGGTGACCGGCACGCCCGGCGCTCCCGGCGCGACAACGACGATCGACGGCGCGCAACTGCCGCCCCCGGAACCTGCGTTCGGAGGTGTGATCAAACAGAAGGCCACCGAGTCGACCCCCTGGTGGCCACCCAGAATTGTGCCGCCAAAGGACGCGCCGAACATCCTGCTGATCATGACCGACGATCAGGGCTAAGGCGCTCCGGGAACCTTCGGGGGTGTTGTTCCGACACCCGAGATGGACAAGCTGGCTGCGGAAGGCCTGCGCTTTACCAATGTTCATTCTACGGCGATTTGTTCTTCAACACGTGCGGCGCTGATCACCGGGCGCAACCATCATTCCGTCGGCTATGGCGTGGTGGGCGAGGCGGCAACGGGGTTTCCGGGGTATGATTCCATCATCCAGCGGCAGGATGGAACAATCGGCCAGATCCTGAAGGATAATGGCTATGCGACCTCGTGGTTTGGCAAGAACCACAACACGCCGTTCTATGAAGCAACGCAGGCCGGTCCGTTTGACCGGTGGCCAATTGGCTATGGTTTTGAATACTTTTACGGGTTCGTGGGCGGCGATTCGAGCCAGTGGCAGCCGAACCTGTTCCGCAACACCTCAGCGATCTACCCGTTTGAAGGTGACCCCACCTTCAACCTGACAACGGCGATGGCCGACGAAGCCATCGACTACATGACGACCTTGAAAGCCGTCGCCCCCGAGAAGCCGTTCCTAGTATATTATGTACCGGGCGGAACCCATGCCCCGCATCACCCGACCGAGGAATGGGTGAAAAAGATCGAGGATATGCGCCTGTTCGACGACGGCTGGAACAAGCTGCGCGAAACGATCTTTGCCAATCAGAAGCGCCTGGGCATCATGCCCGAGACGGCAAGCCTGACAGACTGGCCCTCGGGACAAGCCGAATTCGGCGGTGCCGCGATTCCGGAATGGGACAAGCTCGGCGAACTGGAAAAGACCCTCTTTATCCGGCAGGCGAACGTCTATGCCGCCCACCTCGCTTATACCGACCACGAGATCGGGCGGGTCATCCAAGCAGTCGAGGACCTTGGCGAAAAAGAAAACACTCTGATCATCTACATTGGCGGCGACAACGGCGCGAGCGCCGAGGGCGGGCTGTACGGCACGCCGAACGAATTCACCTATTTCAACGGAGTCACGGTTCCGGTGAAGGACCAGATGCTGTGGTATCCGTTCTGGGGCTCCGAACGTACCTTCCCGCACTTCTCTGCGGGCTGGGCATGGGCGATGGGGACGCCGTTCAAGTGGGTCAAGCAGGTCGCGTCGCATTTCGGCGGAACCGCCCAGGGCGTTGTGATTTCCTGGCCCGGTCATATCGAGGACAAAGGCGGCATCCGGCGTCAGTTCCACCATCTGATCGATATCGTGCCGACTATTCTGGAGGTAACGGGCATTCCCGCGCCCCAGACCGTGAACGGCATCCCGCAATCCCCGATTGAGGGTGTGAGCATGGCCTACGCCTGGCCGAAAGACGCGGCTGACCTTCCGACCGCGCACAAGACCCAGTACTTCGAAATGCTTGGCAACCGTGCGATCTTCAACGAAGGCTGGGTCGCCGCAACCACGCCCGTCACGATTCCCTGGGCCCCGTCCAAAGGTGCCGCGCCCGATGTGATCACCGGCTACAAGTGGGAGTTGTACAACGTCGACAAGGACCCGACGCAGTCCGACGATCTGGCCGAACAGATGCCGGACAAGGTCAAGGAAATGGAGACGTTGTTCTATGCCGAAGCGGCAAAGTACGACGTGCTTCCGCTGGACAATTCGACCCTCGCCCGCTTCGTGGCGCCGCGCCCCAACTTGACGGCCGGGCGGACCGAGTTCACCTACACCGCGCCGATGACCGGAACACCGAACAGCGGTGCACCTAACACCCTCAACAAGTCTTACTCCATCACCGCCGAGGTCACGATCCGCGAGGGTGGGGCCGAAGGCGTGATCGTCACGGATGGTGGGCGCTTCGGGGGCTATTCGCTTTTCCTCACCCAGGGTGAATTCGGTCTGCGTCGGGGTCACGTTGTGTTCATGTACAACCTGCTCGACCTGAAGCGCACGATATGGGAGGGGCCTCGCCTTCCCCCCGGCAAGCACACGATCACCTTCGACTACAAGATCGCCGAGCCCGGCCTTGGCAAAGGTGGCACGGGCGTGCTGGCGGTAAATGGCAAGGAAGTGGCCACGCAGACGATGGAGAACGGAACCCCGATCATGTTCCCCGAGGACGAGTCCTTTGACGTGGGGTCGGATACGCGAACCAGTGTCGCCATGGTCGAGCATCGGTATGACTCGCCGTTCGCCTTCACCGGAACGATTGATCGTCTGACAATCAAGCTGGTCGATCCGGCAAAACCGGCACCTTGACCGGAAAGAGGCTTCGATGAGCAGGTTACTTGTCTTCGCCGCTGCGGGTGAGGCTCTTACGGGTCTGATCCTGCTTGTTGCGCCGTCATTCATCGCCCAACTCTTGCTGGGCGAAGATGTAACCGGATCCGGCGTCTTGGTCGCGCGCGTCGCGGGTATCGCCCTGATCGGGCTGGCCGCGGCCTGCTGGCCGGGTCCGGCATCACTGGGAATGCTGACCTACAGCCTGCTGGTGACGATGTATCTTGGGTGGCTGGGTGCGACCGGGGCTGCAACCGGTTCCCTGCTTTGGCCAGCCGTGCTGCTGCACGCCGCGCTGACTGCAGTGCTGACATTCCAGGCAATACGCCCACCGAGACCTTCGGTGGGGAAACCTTACGACAACTGAAACCCACAATGGGAGACTACTATGAAGAAGACGCTTGCTGCCCTTGCGATGACTGTCGCGCTTTCATCGCCCTTGTATGCCTTGGATCTCACCGAATGGGGGACATCGGGGGATTGGGTGATCCTGCAAGACCCGAACCATGACAATGATTGCCTTGCGCAGGCCACCTTCACCGATGGCTCGTTGGTTCGGATGGGCTTGGTTGACAGCGGCAAGAAGGGCTTTCTGGCAACGTTCAATCCAGCCTGGAAAGAGTTCAAACTAGACCGGAAGTATCCCGTTACCTACATGCTCGACGCGGACACGTTCGAGGGTGAAGCACGCGGTGTCGAGGCGAACGGCATGCCGGGCGCCGAGGTGCATTATGAAAACATCGATTTTCTCGTCGATCTCGCGATGCGCGAGTCCATGACATTCATGTCGAACGGCGCAGAGGTCGTGAAGATCGGTCTGAAAGGCAGCGAAGAGGCCTGGAAGCAAGTCCTCGTCTGCCAAGCCGAGAAAGGCTGAACGCCAACCGGTGGCGGCACAGCTCAGCAGTTGGGTGCGTGCCGCCCCTCATCGTTGGCCTTGGAGGGCCAAACTGAACAAGTTCCCGATAGCCGGGTACTCCGTCTTGACTGTCTGCGTCCGGAACGGATGTGGAGATGTGTTGAATGACCGCTGTGGGCCGCTTTCGATTTGTCACGACCCTGACGCAGATAGGCGTGTCGCTTGCCGTGATCTCGATGCTCGCTGTCGTGGCGGTCGGGGTTGTTGGCGTCAACGAAAAGCTGACGATGCGCGAATACCTCAGCATCAGTCTTGCCATCGGCGCCATGATGGAGATGGGCCACACGGCCTGACCCGCAGTCGGGGCTGCTTGCCCCGCCACAAAGGGGCTCAGCCACCCCAATCAGCCGCCTGCATCTCGCGCAGGCGGCTTGCGGTGCGTTCGAATTCGAATGATCCCGCACCTTCGATATACAGCCGCTCGGGTATGTCGGCGGCCGAACAGATCAGCCGCACGCGCGCCTCGTAAAGGGCGTCGATCAAAATGACGAACCGCTTGGCCTGGTTGTAGTTCGACGATGAAAGCTGTGGCACGTCTTCCAGGATCAGCACCCGCACGGCTTCTGCGATGGCCAGATAATCTGCCGGCCCCAGAGGTCGGGCGCAAAGCTCCCAGAAACTCGCACGTGCAACTCCATTGGCAAAACCGGGCAGTTCCACCGTGCGGCCATTGACCGGCAGGTGCCGCGCGGCGGCTGTGGCCCCGCCTGTCAGATCTGCCCAGATCGCACTCATCGCGGCTTTCGCCGCATGCCCGGCAGGGGTGAAATAGACCTGCGCGCCTTCCAGGCGGTGCTGGCGATAGTCGGTCGCGCTGACAAGTTCCGCCACATTCAACTTCGCGTGCAGCAAGGCGATGAATGGCAGGAACAGCACCCGGTTCAGCCCGTCCTTGTAAAGACCCTCGGGCGGGCGGTTCGATGTGGTGACGATCACCACGCCATCAGCCAACAACAACTCGAACAGTCGGCCCACGATCATTGCATCGGTGATGTCGGTAACCTGCATTTCGTCGAACGCCAGCAGCCGCACGTCGGCGGCCACCGCCTCGGCTACCGGTGCCAGAGCGTCCGGAACATCGCGCTTGCGGGCCTCGTGCATGCCACGATGTACCTCTTGCATGAAAGCGTGGAAATGCACCCGGCGCTTGGCGCGGATGGCGGTTGCCTCGTAAAACAGATCCATCAGCATCGACTTGCCACGTCCGACTCCGCCCCACAGATACAACCCTTTCGGCGGCACCACGGGCTTTGTGAACAGCCCGCGCAGCCCGCTGCGCGGCCGCGCGTCATGGTCTTCCAGCCAAAGGCGCAACGCCTCAAGGTCCGGCAGCAGACCATGCTGCGCCGGGTCGGCCCGAAGGCTGCCGTCGGCCACGCGGGCCGCGTAAATCTCGGTCAGAGTGGTGCGCATCGCGTTCTGATTACCGTGCGGATACCGGCGTGGGAAGTCCGAGCGCCGTTATTGGACTCCGCTGTAGTGCCGGATGATGCGCCGGCGCACCGGGCCCATTGCCCGGTCGCTCCAGATCAGGACTCTACCCTTGGCGTCGGTGACCTCGGCCCCGTCGGGCAGGGCCAGCAGTATTTCCGATTTCACCGCCGGTCCGCTCAACGTGACCGCCGCAAGCCCCGCCCGCCGCCGCCTTACCCAGGGCAGGGCCGCGCGCAAATACAAGATCGGTCGGAAACGCGACATAAATTCCGCCGAAAGTTTCGTTGCAAACTGCCGGGGTACAACGATCATCCGGGCCTGTGCGATCCAGCTGATGAACCGCTCGTCGGCAACCATCGGCCGGAAATCCAGACCGGGGTGCAGGGCATGCAGCGCGCGGAACCGCTCTGTGATAAAGCCGCATTCCGCAGGATGAAAGATCACGATGGACGAGTTTCCGCGGGCATACATCCGCCCGCCGCTTAATCTGTGAACGGCCCGCGACAGCGCGCCGAACGGCACCACGACGCTTTTCAGGATCAGGATCGACCGACGGTCGCGCATCAGTGCTATCCCCGCGCCCAGATCGCCTAGCACCACCGTGTCAAGATCGACGTAGATCGCGGGCAGATCGTCTTGCAGCACATCCGGCTCGAACATGGCGAGTTTCGCCTGACAACCGCCACCGCAGAGATGGGGCTGCAGAAAAAACGGCGGAAAGATCCGCACATCAACATCCGGCGCCAGCCCCGGCCGTTCGACATCCGTGATCACCACCATACGCGGCGCCCCTCGCGCCTGCGTGCGGATGCTGTCGATCAGGCGGTTCATCGTCGCGACCGAGTATTTGCTGCCCCAGCAAACCAACACGCATTGCCAGCTCGGCTTGGCCAAATCGGCTGTCATTCTTGCCGGTTCCCTCTGGTGTTTACCCGCAACACTATACCGTCGGGGCGGCAAGCCTCAAGCCACCGTCGCCCTTGCCATGCAGAACGCACATGTCGCCTATCGCGAAACGGCGGCTTGACCCGTCCCCGGTGGCAGTGGACCGTCTTCCCCTGCCAAGCGGAGGATGCACGTGACAAAAGCCGCACTTATCACGCCCGTCCTGATCGGCGGCTCGATCATCCTGATGGTCAATTTCGCGATCCGCGCCAGCTTTGGTGTGTTCCAGATCCCAATTGCCGAAGATTTCGGTTGGCTGCGGGCCGATTTCTCGATGGCGATTGCGATTCAGAATCTGGCCTGGGGCATCGGGCAACCGATTTTCGGCGCACTTGCCGAACGGTTCGGTGATCGGCGCACCATTGTCGCGGGTGCCTTGCTTTATGCGGCAGGGCTTGTGCTGTCGAGCTTTGCCGTCACCCCGGGTCAGCACCAGTTCCTTGAAATCCTGGTTGGCTTCGGTATCGCAGGGACCGGATTCGGGCTGATCCTTGCCATGGTCGGGCGCGCGGCATCGCCGGAAAACCGGTCGGTCGCGCTGGGCATCGCCACGGCAGTCGGGTCGGTCGGGCAGGTTCTGGGCGCCCCGATTGCCGAGGCGCTGCTGGGGCATTTCCCGTGGCAGACGGTGTTCGTGATCTTTGCAGCCGCAATCCTGCTGTCGTTATTTGCCCTGCCCCTGTTGCGGGCGCCCGCCCTTGCCAGCCGGGCCGAACTGCAGGAAAGCCTTGGCACCGTCTTGACCCGCGCGTTCCGCGATCCGTCCTTCACGCTGATCTTCGTGGGGTTCTTTTCCTGCGGCTATCAGCTTGGCTTCATTACGGCGCATTTTCCCGCCTTCATAACCGAGATGTGCGGCCCCATTGCCCCCGGTGGCCTGCTGGCCGGGCTGGGCATTTCCAGCACATCGGCGCTTGGGGCCATCGCCATTTCTGTGATCGGGCTGGCGAATATCGGCGGGTCGCTGATGGCAGGGTGGATGGGCAAGCGCTATGCCAAGAAATACCTGCTCGCCGCCGTCTATACCGGGCGGACCATCGCCTCGGCCGTGTTCATCCTGATGCCGATGACGCCCGCTTCGGTCCTGATCTTTTCCGTCGTCATGGGGTCGCTCTGGCTGGCCACGGTGCCGCTGACCTCGGGCCTTGTGGCGCATATCTATGGCATCCGCTACATGGGCACGCTGTATGGCCTTGTGTTTTTCAGCCACCAGCTTGGATCATTCCTTGGTGTCTGGCTGGGCGGGCGGATGTATGACCTGACTGGGGATTATACGATGGTCTGGTGGATCGGCGTCGGCGTGGGTGCGTTTTCCGCAATCGTCCATCTGCCGATCCGCGAGCGACCCTTGATGCCCCGCCCCGCCTGATCGCCCTTTCCCGTTGCGCCCCCATGCGCTAAGGGGCGCAGGTCTTGACGTGAAAGGGTATTCCGATGGGCTACAGGGTTGTTGTCGCAGGGGCCACGGGCAATGTGGGCCGCGAAATGCTGAACATTCTCGCAGAACGCGAGTTTCCGGTGGATGAGATCGCGGCGCTCGCGTCACGCAAATCCCTGGGAACCGAGATCAGCTTTGGTGACAAGACCGTTCGCACCAAAGACCTTGATACCTTTGATTTCACCGGCTGGGACATCGCGCTTTTCGCGATAGGCTCCGAGGCGACCAAGATCTATGCCCCGCGCGCCGCCGCAGCGGGCTGTGTCGTGATCGACAATTCGTCGCTTTACCGCTACGACCCAGCCATTCCGCTGATCGTGCCAGAGGTGAATGCCGATGCGATCTACGGCTACAAGAACAAGATGATCATCGCCAATCCCAACTGTTCCACTGCGCAGATGGTGGTGGCGCTCAAGCCGCTGCATGACCGCGCGCGGATCAAGCGGGTAGTGGTTTCCACCTACCAATCCGTTTCGGGTGCCGGCAAGGAAGGCATCGACGAGCTTTGGGATCAGACCAAGGGCATTTATGTGCATGGTCAGGAAGTGGCCCCCAAGACGTTCCCCCGCCAGATCGCCTTCAACGTGATTCCGCAGATCGACGTGTTCCTTGATGACGGATCGACCAAGGAAGAATGGAAGATGGTCGCGGAAACCAAGAAGATCCTCGACAAGTCGATCAAGGTCACTGCCACCTGCGTGCGCGTTCCGGTCTTTGTCGGCCATTCGGAATCGATCAACATCGAGTTCGAAGATTTCCTCGATGAACACGAGGCCCGCGATATCCTGCGTGAAGCGCCCGGTGTGCTGGTCGTCGACAAGCGCGAACCGGGTGGCTACATCACGCCCATCGAATGCGTGGGCGAATACGCCACCTATGTCAGCCGAATCCGGCAGGACAGCACGATCGACAACGGCATCTCGTTGTGGTGCGTATCCGACAACCTTCGCAAAGGGGCGGCTCTGAACGCGGTGCAGATCGCGGAAGTGCTGGGCAACCGCTGCTTGAAAAAGGGCTGAAACGCGCGGGTGATTGTTTTGTGAAAGATCACCCCTGCAAAACAAGGAAAGTACGGGCGGACCTGGCTGACTCAGCGCGCCAGCCGCCCCCGACTCTGGCCTTCAGGCGTTCGAGGCCCCGCTCGCGCTCCGCGCTAACCCAGCGCTCCAACATCAGTGCCACATACCGGCCGACCGGGTTCATCCCTATGTCCGAGGATAAGACCCCACGCCACGCGGGTTTGTGCGCCGTCGGCCGCCAGCGCCATCGTGGCCTGTGCTGTTCCCATCTCGCTAAAGTCGAGCGCGGACTCCACCCGTTCATTGGGCAGGCTGACAGTGATTTCCGGCCGACCGTTGCCCACGTTCGGATCGGCCGAGGTCCATATCATCCGGTTCCCGACGCCCTCTTCCGGCCCTTGGCGTAAGACTCCGAACGTCAAATTGCATTCAGTCTGGCCAGCCCTGCCGTGCGGTGAACGAGATACAAAGGTATCCAGAGCATCAAGCCCGAAAAGACGATGGGGATTCCCGAATGATGGCCTTCGGCTGGTCAGGACGAACAGGGATCAGCCGAGGTTCCGCACGATGGATGAACATCCGGCCGCCCCATAATCGCTGCTTCACAAGATCGCGGCGCAGCCGGGCAGTCAGTTTGCGAAACACGCCCCGTACTAGAACCGCTCCGCCCGCAGAACTTCGCAGTCGGTGACCGATACCACCCCGATATGCCGTTCCACCACCGCAAAGGCTGCCTCAAGCAACCCGTCCAGCCGCTCGGGCGCGATCAGGCAGACCACCGCCACCATCCCTTGGCGCCCGACCTGCCCCTCGCGGGTCCACCGCCCGGAGCGCCCAGAACCGCCCAGAACGGGCAGCACGGTGAATCCGGTGACCCCCGCCTTTTCCAGCGCCGCCGTCAGCCGCGTTTCCATCGGGGCCTCGATGATGATCTCGACCCGCTTCGCCTGATGCGTCTTCATCTCAGCCCCCCGTCATCGCCGCAGCCAATGCCACATAAAGTGGGATTCCTACCGTCAGGTTGAACGGAAACGTCACCCCCAGCGACAGCGTCAGATACACCGCCGGATCTGCCTCCGGCAGCGCCACCCGCATCGCCGCAGGCACCGCGATATAGCTTGCCGATGCCGCCAGCGTCATCATCAGCGCGACCCCGCCCGTCGACAGCCCCAGCGCCAGCCCCATACCCAATCCGGCGGAAGCCCCGATCAGCGGCATCAGCACCCCAAAGGCCAAAGCGCCCACCCCCAGCACCCCGCGCGAGGCCCGCAATCCCCGCCCCGCGACCAGACCCATATCCAGCAGGAACAGACAGAGCACCCCCTGAAACGGCGAGTCGATAAAACTTTCGATCCGCGCCATCCCGTCCGCACCGGTGATCAGCCCGATCACGAACGCCCCCACCAGCAGCACGATCGACCCGTTCAGCAGAATCTCGCGCCATAGTTCCGCATCCATCCGACCCCCGCCACCGGCCCGCGAGGCCAGCCAAAGCGCCGACACGATCGCCGGTGCCTCCATCGCCGCCGCGACGGCCACCATGTAACCCTCGGACGCGATACCGCGCCCGGCCAGAACCGAAGTCGCCGTCACGAAGGTCACGATGGAAATCGACCCGTAATGCGCCGCCACCGCCGCCGCATCCGTCACGCCAAGCCGCGTCATCGCCCGCAGCAGGGCAAACGCGACAAAGGGCAGCGCAAAGGACAGCACCACACCCCCCGCAAGTGCTGCCAGCAGTCGCCCGTCGATGCCATGATCGGCCACGGCAACACCGCCCTTGAAGCCGATGGCGAACAGCAGATAGATCGACAGCGCCTTAGCCGCTGCCTCTGGCACCGTCAGTTCCGACCGCGCCAGCGCCGCCGCCAGCCCAAGAGCAAAGCACAGGATCATCGGCGACAACAGGTTGTCGCGGGCTAGGGACAGCGTTTCGATCATGCCCGCCCCCCGGCTCGCAGGTCTTTCGACCGTTCAGACCGCAACAAAGCCGTCTACCACAGGATCGTATTGCTCCAAGCCACCTGCGCCGGTATCGGTCCAAAGCCCGTGCAGGGTCAGCCTTTCATCTTCGAGGGCTGCCTGAACGAAGGGGAAGGTCATCAGGTTCTCGAGACTGATCAACACCGCCTGCTTTTCCATCGCCTGCACCCGTGCCGGGCTTCCTGCCAGATCGCTGGTCCGCTCGAACCCCGGTCGCAGGATGTCCATCCAGCGGCCGACGAAACTCGACTGTGCCTCAAGCTCCGGCGCGTGGCCCAGACACATGTCATGGCACCCTTTCACACCGCCGCAATTGGAATGGCCCAGCACCACGATATGTGCCACCCGCAGGGCAGTGACCGCATATTCAACCGCCGCCGAGGTACCGTGATACTGCCCGTCCGGGTTGAAGGGCGGCACAAGACTGGCGATGTTGCGATGGATAAAGAACTCGCCTTCATCCGCGCCGAAGATCGAAGTGACATGAACCCGGCTGTCGCAGCACGAAATGACCATCGCGCGCGGCATCTGCCCGGCTTCGGCGAGGCGGCGATACCACGCCTTGTTGTCCTGATATGTGGTGGCCCGCCACCCCTGAAAGCGCTGGATCAAATAGGCGGGCAGCGGTCTGACCTGATCCATCAAATGCATCCTTCGGGTGATCCGTCGATCTTCCTAGGCTGCGGTTGCAGAAAATTCGAGAGGTTTCTTGTTTGGCAGGCAACGTTTTCTTCAGCACGCCCGCCGCATGATGATTTCGGGTGTGACGGAAAGGTTGTGGGTAGGATGTCTGGCAATGTAACGGCCCTCAGGCCGAAGGAACGGGTGCGGCTTGATGCCGAACCCATCGCAGCAATCTATCGTGATTTGGGAACCAACGCGGCCGAGCAGGTCGTGACCCGCGCACTGGGCGAGATTGCGTTGACGATGGCCGGGCTGGCTGAACAGGTGCGGGTAAGGGATCTTGCCGATCTGCACCGCCAGCTGCGCCGGATGCAGCGCATGGCGGAACATCTGGGCATGGTCAGCCTTGGCCAGATTGCAGCCGAAGTCCGCATCTGTGTCGACCGTAGCGATGCCACGGCATTTGCCGCCGTCTGGGCGCGGCTGATGCGGATCGCGGAGCGGTCGCTTGCCACCGACAAGGATCTGATGGATCAGACCCGCTGAGTGGGCCGCAGGGGCTTGCGGGCAGGGCGTGAACGGCTAGGCTGCGGCGCGAACCGCAAGCCACCCGGACATCCGTCATGCCCCCCCGTTTCGCTGATTCCGCCAGTCCCTCGCGTCCGCTGCATGTCGTCGCAAAGGATGCGCTTGCCAGTTGGCTGGCGGATCAGCCCGAGGTGGTTCGCGCATGGCTGGGTGCTACCGGCTTTGCTGCGGGCCTTGGCGATGTGGCGCTGCTGCCCGGCGCTTCTGGCGTTGCGGGTGCCGCAATCGGCTTTGGCTTACCCGAAACGCGCGCCCGCGCCCGCTTTGCGCTTTCCCGCGCCGCGATAGCATTGCCCGACGGCGATTGGCATCTGGCGACCGTTCTTTCGCCGCAGGACCGCGACGAGGCGACACTTGGCTGGTTGCTGGCGCAATATCGCTTTGACCGCTACCGCGCGGGCAAGGCCCCTGAAGCGTGGCTGAAAGCGCCCGACGGTTGCGATGCCGCGCGCATCCTTGCCATTGCCGCCGGGGAATGGCTGACGCGTGATCTGATCAACACGCCTGCTTCGGACCTTGGACCCGAGGATCTGGAGGAAGCGTTTCTTGCCCTCGCGCGCCGCCACGGGGCTGCGACAACCGTGATCCGGGGGGATGAGTTGCTGACCCGGAACTTTCCGATGATCCACGCGGTTGGGCGCGCGTCGCATCGCGCGCCCCGCCTGCTTGATCTGCGCTGGGGTGATGCAGGACCCACGCTTACGCTTGTCGGCAAGGGCGTCTGCTTTGATACTGGCGGTCTTGACCTGAAGCCTTCCGCGGGCATGCTTTTGATGAAGAAGGACATGGGCGGGGCGGCTACGGTGATGGGCCTTGCCCAGATGATCATGACGCTGAACCTGCCATTGCGCCTGCGCGTGCTAGTGCCTGCGGTTGAAAATGCCGTTTCTGGCAATGCGATGCGCCCGCGCGATATCCTGACCGCGCGCAATGGCCTGACGGTCGAGATCAACAATACAGATGCCGAAGGGCGGCTGATTCTTGGGGATACG
The DNA here is from genome assembly GCA_031408575.1 of Rhodobacterales bacterium. Classification (GTDB taxonomy): domain Bacteria; phylum Pseudomonadota; class Alphaproteobacteria; order Rhodobacterales; family Rhodobacteraceae; genus Aliitabrizicola. Next base: position 28,792 of record JANNWS010000041.1, on the reverse strand, counting down.
CTTGCCTATGCACAAGAGGAACCGTCCGACCTTTTGATCTCGATGGCGACGCTGACAGGCTCGGCACGGGTGGCGGTCGGTCCCGATCTTGCGCCGTTCTATACCGATGATGAAGGTATCGCGGCCGCATTGGCGCAGGCCGGGGCCGAGGTGCGCGATCCGGTCTGGCGGATGCCGTTCTGGAACCCTTACGAGCCCCTGATCGAGCCGGGTATCGCCGATCTGGACAACGCACCCTTGGGTGGCATGGCGGGGTCGATCACCGCCGCCCTGTTCCTGCGGCGCTTTGCGGGGACTGCCCGCTATCTGCATTTCGACATTTACGGCCACCAGCCCACCGATGCCCCCGCCCGCCCCAAGGGCGGTGTGGGGCAGGGCGCGCGGGCCGTGCTGCAGGCGTTACCTTCGATGCTGCGACTGTGACGGACCGGCGTAACACCCCCGCGAATGAACGGGCCGCGCTGGGCACCTTGCCCGGCATCGTCGATGCGCCGCTTTATGTGGCGGGCGATGCCGCCCGCATTGCTGTGCCGCTGGCCGATCTTTGCCGCGCACCTTCCGGCGCGCGCGACCGCCAGCTTTTGCTGGGAGATTTAGTGACGGTGATCGAACGGCAGGACCGCTGGGCATTCGTGCAGGCTGGTAAGGACGGGTATTGCGGCTACCTGTCTGCCACATGCCTTGCCCCGGCGCGCGCTGCGACCCATTGGGTTGCCGCCGCAGCAACCCACCTTTACCCCGAGGCGCGCGTGCAGGCGCATGAGATCGCTGCCCTGTCCTTTGGCAGCTTGCTGACTGTCACTGGCCAAACCGAGCGTTTTGCCGAAACCCCGGACGGCTTTGTTCCGGCCACGCATCTGCGCCCCGTCGATCACCTGATGACCGATCCGGTCGCGGTGGCCGAGTTGTTCCTTGGCACCCCCTATCTGTGGGGCGGCAACAGCCGCGCGGGCATTGACTGTTCCGGTCTGGTGCAAGCCTCGCATCTCGCCTGCGGTATCGCCTGTCCAGGCGACAGTGACCTGCAGGCGCAGTCGGTTGGCGCGGCGCTTGATCCCGAAGCCCCGTTGCAGCGCGGCGATCTGATCTTCTGGCAGGGCCATGTCGCCATTCTTGTGGACGACCACCGCGTGATCCATGCCAACGGGCATGCCATGGCCACGGCGTATGAAGGGACCACCGCGACCATCGCCCGGATCGCGGCGGCTGGTTATCCGGTGCAGATCCGCCGCCGCCCGTGACGCCGCGTTCGGCGTGACTTGACCGGGGGGCGCAGCCATTCTGCCACGCATCCGCAAGAAAGGCCGTCGCATGACCGACTATCCCCATCTTCTCGCCCCGCTTGACCTTGGCTTTGCGGTGTTGCCGAACCGGGTGCTGATGGGGTCGATGCATACCGGGCTTGAGGAAACCGGGGATTGGAACCGGGTTGCCGAGTTCTACGCTGCCCGCGCACGGGGCGGGGTTGCCCTGATGGTGACGGGGGGCATGGCCCCGAACCGCGAAGGCGGGGTGTTTCCGGGTGCGGCGGGGCTGTTCAGCCTGCAGGACGTAGCAAACCACCGGATGGTGACAGGTCGGGTGCAGGCTGCGGGCGGGCGGATCGCGATGCAGATCCTGCATGCCGGGCGCTATGCCTATGGCAAGGAGTGTGTCTCGGCCTCGGCGGTGAAATCCCCGATCTCGCCCTTCGTGCCGGCGGAACTGGACGAGGCGGGTATCGAAAAGCAGATCTTCGACATCGTGACCGCCGCCTTGCGCGCGCAAGAGGCGGGGTATGACGGGGTCGAGGTGATGGGGTCCGAGGGGTATTTCCTGAACCAGTTTCTGGTGACCCATGTGAACCGCCGCACCGACCGCTGGGGCGGGGCTTATGCAAACCGAATGCGCCTGCCGGTCGAGGTGGTGCGCCGGGTACGGGCCGCGGTCGGGCCGAACTTTATCCTGATCTACCGGATCAGCCTGATCGACCTTGTGCCGGACGGATCGACCTGGGACGAGGTTGTTGCGTTGGCGAAAGCCATCGAGGCGGCAGGTGCGACGCTGCTGAACACCGGCATCGGCTGGCACGAGGCGCGGGTGCCGACGATTGCCACAAGCGTGCCGCGCGCAGCCTTTGCCTGGCTGACGGCGCGGCTGCGCCCCGAGGTGGGTATTCCGGTGATCACCTCGAACCGGATCAACACTCCCGAGGTGGCCGAGGCGCTGCTTGCGGATGGCGCGGCAGATATGGTGTCGATGGCGCGGCCGTTTCTGGCGGATGCCGATTTCGTTGCCAAGGCGGCGGCGGGCAAGGCGGCGGAAATAGCGCCCTGTATCGCCTGCAATCAGGCCTGTCTTGACCATACGTTCAGCGGCAAGGTCAGTTCCTGCCTGGTGAACCCGCGCGCCTGTCACGAGACGGAACTGGTCTATGCGCCTGCCGCGGTGCCAAAGCGGGTGGCGGTCGTGGGTGCCGGTCCGGCGGGTCTGATGTGCGCGCTGGTGGCGGCAGAGCGGGGGCATCGCGTGGTGCTGTTCGATGCAGCGGCGGAACTGGGCGGGCAGTTGAACCTAGCCAAGCAGGTGCCTGGCAAGGAAGAGTTTCACGGGCTGGTGGGTTGGTTCGAAACCATGGTGGCGAAGGCGGGCATCGACGTGCGGCTTGGCAAGGTGGCCGACGTTGATGATCTGCGCGGCTTTGACGAGGTGGTTGTAGCCACTGGTGTCCTCCCCCGCGACCCAGCCATTCCGGGGCAGGATGGGTCGAACGTGCTGAGCTATATCGACGTGCTTCGGGGTGCGCCGGTGGGGCCGCGCGCGGCGGTGGTCGGTGCGGGCGGCATCGGCTTTGATGTGGCCGAGTTTCTGGTGCATCAGGGTGACAGCCCGACGTTGCATCCCGACCTGTGGCGGCGCGAATGGGGCGTGGGCGACCCAGCACTGCAACCCGGCGGTCTGTCCGGCAACGGCCCGCAGCCCGAAGCGCCCGCGCGCGAGGTCACGCTGTTGCAGCGCAAGGCGGAAAAACCGGGGCGGAAACTGGGCAAGACCACGGGCTGGATTCACCGAGCCAGTCTGCAGGCCAAGGGCGTCCGGATGCGGGGCGGCGCAGGCTATGACCGCATTGCGCCTGAGGGTCTTTACATCAGCGCGGGCGGCACCGGAGAAAACCCAGAGTTGATTGCCGTCGATACCGTCGTTCTATGCGCCGGGCAGGAGCCGCGACGCGCCCTCGCCGATGCTTTGCAGGCCGCTGGGCTTGCACATCATGTCATCGGCGGCGCGGATGTGGCTGTGGAACTGGATGCGAAGCGGGCAATTGATCAGGGCGCGCGTCTGGCCGCACAACTTTGACGCGTGGACCTGTGGACCGCCTTGATCGGTCCCTGACAATACCCCGATAGTGACCGCGCAGCACCGCAATATTGCCCGAATTCGCCACCAATACAGTCTTTGCAACCCGCACAGTCTGCATGGGGACGACAATGGACCGACTGACCGAAATGGAAGCCTTCGCCACCGTAGTGGATCAAGGGGGCTTCACGGACGCGGCCAAGAAGATGGGGATCTCAAAATCCGCTGTCTCCAAGCACGTATCTGCACTGGAAGCGCGCCTTGGGGCGCGACTGTTGAACCGCACCACCCGCCGCGTCAGCCCGACCGAAATCGGTCTGGCCTATTACGACCGGGCGCGCCGTGTTCTGAATGACGCAGGCGAGGCCGATGCGCTTGTCACCTCGATGCAATCGGCCCCTTCGGGGTTGCTGCGAATCTCGGTTGCGACCGATTTCGGGGTCAATCTGCTGTCACCGATTCTGGGGGATTTCCTGCTGGAATATCCCGACATCACCGTGAACATGGTGCTGAACAACCGCTATGTGGAATTGATCTCCGAAGGCTTTGACATGGCCATCCGCGTGGGTGAGCTGGAGGACAGCAGCCTGCGCGCGCGCAAACTGACCGAGACGACCAAGCGGATGATCGGCGCGCCCGGCTATTTCCAGAAATTCGGTCGGCCGCAGAAGATCGACGATCTGAACGACCACAAGCTGCTGCACTATTCCAATCAGGCCAATGGCAACGTCTGGAAGGTGATCGCACCGTCGGGCGAAAAGCGGCAGGTCCGCACGGCGGGCTGGCTGACGGTGAATGACGGGCAATCGCTGCTGAATGCCGCCATTTCCGGTCTGGGCATCGCCTATCTGCCAAGCTTTCTGTTCGCAGAAGCAAAGCGGCAGGGTCAGGTCGAAGAAGCGATCCCCGGCCTGCCGGTCGAAGTGCTGGGCATCTACGCGGTCTATCCGCCGGGCCGCTTCACCCAGCCCAAAGTGCGTGCCTTCATCGACTTTCTGGCACGCCGTTACATGGATAAAGGCCCCGACAACTGGTGACGCCTTTCACGATGCGACAACGCGCCTTCCCTCCCAAGGAGCGTTGCTACTGGGTCGAGGTCACTATGACCTCGACCCTTCTGTTTCTGGCACGCCCTTCGCTGGTCAGATTGGTCGCGCGGGGGGCAAGATAGCCTACGCCCTCGGCGGCAACCTGATCCGGGGGGATGCCGAACTTGTCGATCAGCCGGTCGCGCACCGACGCGGCCCGTGCCTTTGACAGCGCGATATTGCCCGCAAGCGCACCAGACGCGTCGGTATGCCCGACCAGCGCCACCCTGCGCGCCGGATGGGCCCTGAGGAGTGCCGCCAGGGCGTTCAGTGACGGGAACTCTGCGCTGCCAAGCTTGGCCGATCCGGTCTCGAATATCAGATCATCCAGTGCTGCGACCCCGCCGGTTAACAACTGTGGCCCAAGGCCGCCCGCATCCGGGCTGAGTGCGATTGATGCTGGGGTGCCAGAGCTTGCAATGCTGATTGCGGGCAGTGGCGCATCGCCGACCGAGATCATCTGCACAAAGCCGGTATCCGTTGACCGGCTTACCAGAAGGCTGATGATCTGCGGTCCGCTGGGGCCGTCGCGTTCCGCCGCCAGAAAACGGAAGTCGCCAAGATCGACATGCATGTCGGGTTCAGGCAGCACCAGGGTGGAATAGCGAAAGTCGTAACCGCCGCAGGCGTCCGTCTCACAGTCAAAGAATATCTCATATCCTGCGGCTGCAAGCTGTTCGCGCAACGGCGCCAGAAGTTGCAGCGTGGTCAGGCCGGGGGCATTGATCCGCCACGCCGTCTGCGTCAGCGGGCCTTCGACGATTCTGGCCGGAACAAAGCCGTCTGCCCAGGGACCGATCGGCACGGCGTAGCTTGTCAGTGCGTCACTGAGCGACGCCAAGGGGGTGGCCTTGCCAGGAAATGTCAGCGTGATCGCCCCGGCGGGCGCTGCATGGCAACAGACCAGCCCAACAAAGGCCAAGACACGGCATGGGGAAAAAACGGGGCGTGCAGACACTGCTTTGGCCTCTTCGGGCTCACTTCATGCGATAATGATAGTGTCCCACAGCTTCCATGCCGAGGGAAGCATAGAGGGCGCGGGCACCGTGGTTTGTGGTTGTCACGGCAAGAACAAGCCGATCTGCCCCCTGTTCGCCCGCCCAATCTGCGGCGCGGCGAACAAGGTTCGCACCGCAGCCCTGCCGTCGCAACGCCACTGGCACGACAACGGCATGCAGAACCGCGATGGTCTTCCTCACCGCAACAAACGCCGCTCCCGCCGGGCGATCACGGCTTCGCCCCAAGATGGCCGCGCGCGGATCTGCGGCGCGCTGCATGATGGCAAGCCTTGCGGGGCCGATGTCATGCTGGCTCCAGATCGCCTCCGTGATGGCCAGCGGCGGCCAGTGCGCAAAAGCTGCCATCGGATCGGGGGCAGGGCCAAGTGCAGAAATCGGGGCCGCGTAAAGCACCGTCGGATCGGCAATGGCATAGCCGCGCGCATCAAGCGCCGCATCCAGCCGTTCATCCCCGGCACGGATCATGAAAAGTGACGACTGGCCGAGAGCCGCCATTGCCGTTTCGGCAGTCGAGATATCCGTATCAGTCCAGTCTGGTTCTGCCGTCGCGGCGCTAACACGCCTGCCACCACCACCCCCCTCACGGACTATAAAACCGCCGCTCGGTTGGCAGGCCGCCGCTGGCCATGTCGCAGCGCAGGCGTCGTAAAGTGCGGCCAGGTCGGTCACGCAAGGCTTTCGGGGAACAGGGCAACGAGGCGGGTCATTGCGGTGGCAAGACGCCCCGCGTCGGTACCGCGGATCACCAGATTGCTGCCATATGCGCCGTTTTGGATGAACGGGTAGCTGCCCATGTTCAGGTCGGAAAACTCGGCCGCCAGCGCGCCGAACGGCCCCGCAATCTCGCCCTCGCCGCGGTTGACGCGCAGGGTCTGACTAAGCAGCGGATCGCCCCCGGTCAAGTTCGGCAGGACAGATGCGACCATTGCCTGAAAGATGTTGGGTACACCTGCCATGACATGGACGTTGCCAATGGTGAAGCCGGGGGCGGTGGAGACCGGGTTGTCGATCAGCGTGGCGCCCTGTGGAATGCGCGCCATCCGCTGGCGCGACGCGTTGAACTCCAACCCCGCGCGCTCATAGTGCGCGGCCAGAAGCGCGCGGGCATCATCGCGGATGTCGATGGGTGTGCCGAACGCGGCGGCGATGGCATCGGCGGTGATATCGTCATGCGTCGGGCCGATGCCGCCCGAGGTAAAGACGTGATCAAAGGCAGCGCGCAAGGCATTGACGCCCGCGACGATCGCTGCGGGATCGTCGGCGATGGCGCGCACCTCGCGCAGGTCGATGCCGTGGCGTGTCAACTCTCCCGCAAGGTAATGCATGTTGCTGTCGCGGGTGCGCCCCGACAGAATCTCGTCGCCGATGACCAGCATCGCGGCAGTGGGGTTCGGCATGGCGACTTCCTTTCTGGATCACGACGTCAGGTATAGGCCGCGCGGCAGGGTGTTTCAAACCCTGCCGCCACCCCGGCCTCTGGCCAAGGGCCATCGGTTTGACTATCTAGGGCGTGAGGGCAAGGGACCATCATGTTGGACGAAACGCGCGGCCGCATCACCCGGGATGGCATCCGGATCTATGAAGACCCGGATTTCGCGGGAATGGCGGCGGCGGGGCGGGTTGCGGCCGAGATCCTTGATCTTGTCGGGCCACTGGTTCTGCCGGGTGTCACCACCGAGGCACTGGATCGCTTCATCCATGATGAGGTGGCCCGGCGCGGCGTTGTTTCGGCCACCATCGGCTATAAAGGCTATCTGCACGCATCCTGCATCAGCGTGAATCATGTCGTCTGCCACGGCATACCGGGGCCGAAGGTGCTGAAGGACGGCGATATCCTGAACATTGATGTCACGGTGATCGTCGATGGCTGGTATGGCGACACGTCACGCATGTATGTGGCCGGCACGCTTGGCCGTAAGCCCGAGCGGTTGATCGAGGTGACCCATGATGCCCTGATGAAGGGGATCGAGGCGGTTCGGCCGGGCAACACCTTTGGCGATATCGGCCATGCCATTCAGGCCCATGTCGAGGCGAACCGGATGAGCGTGGTGCGCGATTTCTGCGGCCACGGCCTGGGTCGCGTCTTCCATTCACCGCCGAACGTTCTGCACTATGGGCGACCCGGTGCAGGTGCGGTGCTGGAGGAAGGCATGTTCTTCACGATCGAGCCGATGGTGAACCTCGGGCGGCCCGAAACCAAGGTACTGGCGGATGACTGGACAGCCGTGACCCGCGACAAATCGCTGTCGGCGCAGTTCGAGCATTCGGTAGGTGTTACCGCCACCGGCTGCGACATCTTCACCCTGTCGCCCGGCGGCCTGTTCCATCCGACCTGGGGCAAGACCGCTTGACAGGCGCCCGTTGGGCGGTTCTGCTAGTCGCGTTACTGGCTGTCGTCGGCGCCGTCTGGCATCTGGAGGCGGCACGCTCGGGGCTTGAGATTTCAACGCTGCGCGTTGGCACCACACCCGCCACAGTCTTCCGCCTGCCCGGAGCCAAGCCTGCCCCGGTCGCCGTGATCGCCCATGGTTTTGCAGGCTCGCGCCAACTGATGGAAGGCTTTGCGCTGACGCTGGCACGGGCCGGATACATCACTGTCAGTTATGATCTTGCGGGGCATGGCCGCAATCCGGTGCCGATGTCTGGCGATGTGAATTCGGTTGGCGGTACCACGCAACTGCTGATGGATGAGTTGGGGCGCGTGTCGGATGCCGCGCTTGGCCTGCCGGGGGCGGATGGCAGGCTGGCGCTGCTGGGCCATTCGATGGCGTCAGATGTCGTGGTGCGTCAGGCGATCCGCGCGTAGGTGCTGTGGTTGCCGTTTCCATGTTCTCGCGGGCGGTGACGGCGGACCAGCCTGCGAACCTGCTGGTGGTGGCCGGGTCGTGGGAAACCATGTTGGCCGATGAAGCGCAGAAGGCGCTGCACCTGGCCGACCCTGCGGCGCAACTGGGGCAGACGGTGGGTGATCCGGCTGCGGGAACCGGGCGACGGGCGGTACTGGCCCCGTCGGTCGAGCATGTGGGCGTGCTTTATTCCGCGACCACGCTGCGCGAGGCGCGCGATTGGCTGGATGCCTCATTCGGGCGCGAAAGCTACGGTCCGGTGCCGATGCGCGGGGGCTGGATTGCGTTGATGATGGTGTCGGTTGTGGCGCTGGGCTGGCCGCTGGCGGGGATGGCGCGGCGCTTTCGTGCCGCCACACCGCCGCCCGGTCTGCCCCGCGGGCGGTTCTTGCTGGCGGTGGCGGTGCCTGCCGTGGCCGTGCCGCTGCTACTGTGGCCGTTCGATCTGCGCTTTCTGCCGGTACTTGTCGCGGACTATCTGGCAGTGCATTTCGCGGTTTACGGGCTTCTGGTGCTGGCGTTTGTGGTGGCGTTCGGTGGAATCCGCCGGGGTGGCGAGGCGCTGGCACTCGGGTTGGCGGTGCCTGTGGCCTTGTTCGGCACCGTGGTATTCGGCACTGCGCTTGACCGGTATGTGGCGTCGTTTATGCCGGTCGCGGGGCGGGTGCCTGTGGTTCTGGCAATGGCCGTGGGGGCTGTGCCGTTCATGCTGGCCGACAGCGTTCTGACCGAGGGCGGGCGGGCGGCCCTGTGGCGCGTGCTGGTGGTACGAGGTCTGGCGCTTGCCTCGCTTGGTTTTGCGGTGGCCCTGAATTTCGAGCGGCTGTTCTTTCTGATCATCATCCTGCCGGTGATCCTGTTGTTCTTCCTGCTGTTCGGAACGGTCGGCGGATGGGTGGGCCAGGCGACATGGCGACCAGCGGCGGCGGGGATCGGGCTGGGCGTGTTCCTTGGCTGGGCGCTGGGCGTCACTTTTCCGATGTTTTCGGCCTGAAGTCGAACGACGCAGGTTCGCTGTCAACCAGCACGCCGTCGCGTTCAAAGCTCACGCCGCGCGGCGTTACGCCGGTGCGCGCAGCAAGGTAATCAGCGTGTCGCCATATTTGCGCTGGTCCAATAGGTCAAAGCCTGCGGGAAGGGTCGGGGCGGCGTTTTCCTCCCACACGATCAGGGCGTCGGGGGCCAGCCACTTGCCCGCAATGCAGGATGCAAGCGCCGCTTCGCCCAGCGATTTTCCATAGGGTGGGTCAAGAAACACAAGACCAAAGGCTGCGCCCCGGTTCGCCGCCATATTCGTCGCGTCGCGTCGGTAGATCTCCGCCGCGGCGACCGCTTTCATCCGGTCGATATTCGCACGCAACAGGGCGCGGGCGGCGGTGCCGTCGTCGACAAAGGTGGCGTGCGAAGCACCGCGCGACAGTGCCTCCAGCCCCAGCGCGCCGGTGCCTGCGAACAGGTCCAGCACGCGGGCATCGGCCACGGGGTTGCCGTAGCCACCGTTGATCAGCAAATTGAAGATTGCCTCGCGGACCCGGTCTGACGTGGGGCGCAGGTGTGCCGCAGCATCGCCCGCGCCAACTTCGGCCAATGTCAGGCCACGTCGAGAGCCGCCGATGATCCGCATTATTTCAGCAATGCCTTCAGGTTCGTTGCGGGGTCGCGCACCGCCGCGCGGTCCACGCTGCGCCCCATTTCCAACAGGCGCTTGCCAACCATGTAGGCGCGCGGGTCGTTCATCGCATCCACGGCCAGCAACTGGTCACCCCGGAAGTACCAGAACGACACGGCATCGCCGTCCGGCCCGCGCGTCTCGATGTGGTCATAGCCGGTGTTGAGGCCCGCGATTTGCAGCTTGGTGTCGTATTGATCCGACCAGAACCACGGCACCGGCACATAGGACAACTCTGCGCCCAGCATATTATCGGCGACCAGTTCGGCCTGATCTATCGCGTTCTGTACCGACTCAAGCCGAAGGCGACCGCCCTGCCATGGGAAGGACGCGCAATCCCCCGCTGACCAGATGCATGGGTCCGACGTGCGCCCCTGCGCGTCGGTACGGATTCCGTTCTCCAGTGCCAGCCCGGCTTTTTCCGCCAGCGCGGTGCAGGGCAGGATACCGACGCCAGCGATCACGAAATCGGCTGGTATCTCGCGGCCGTCCGACAGGCGCGCGGCGGTAACATGGCCGTTCTCGCCGAGCAGCCGGTCCAGTCCGGTGCTTTCAAGGATTCTCACGCCGTGCGCCGTATGCAGTGCGCGGATATAGTCCGAGGTTTCCGGTGCCGCCACGCGCTGCAGGATGCGCGGGGCCATTTCCAGCACGGTAACGTCAAGCCCAAGCTTTGCCGCCACAGCCGCCGCCTCAAGCCCGACATAACCGCCGCCGACGATCACAAGGCGACGACCGGCACGGAACTGCGGCCGCGTCGCATCAATATCGGCAATCGTGCGGACGGTGTAAACGCCGGCCAGATCGCCGCCGATTGCGGCGGGCAGCCGGCGCGGCACCGAACCGGTGGTCAGCGCGAGGTGGTCGTAGGCAATGATCCCGGGCCCAAGTGCGACCGTCTTTGCCGCCGGGTCGATTGCGCCAACGGCCGTGCCAAGGCGCAGGGTGATGCCTTGCTCGGCATAAAATTCGGCCGACCGCAGCATCAGGCGGTCCGCCGTCATCTCGCCCATGAGATAGCCTTTTGACAAAGGCGGGCGTTGATAGGGCAGGACCGGTTCTTCACCGATCAGGGTAATCGGACCTGAGTGACCCTGCGTCCGCAGCCGCGCCACCAACGTGGCCCCGGCCTGTCCCGCCCCGATCACCACAACATGCGTCATGCGCCTTGCCCTTTTCTCTGGTCGGTCACCGGCGCGGACCCTATATCCCGCTTAGTCGGAAACGCAACGCACGAGGGACAAGACCATGACGATTTCTGTTGGCGACACATTGCCGGACGCCACCTTTCTGAAAATGGGCGAGAGCGGGCCGATGTCGGTTGAGCTGGGCGCAGTCCTAAAAGGGCGCAAGGTTGTCGTCTTCGGTTTGCCCGGCGCCTATACCGGCCCCTGCTCGACTATCCACATTCCTTCATTCATCCGCACAGCCGCTGCGTTCCGCGCAAAGGGCGTCGATGAGATCATCTGCATTTCGGTCAACGACCCTTTCGTTCTGAAGGCGTGGGGCGAGGCGACGGGGGCCGCAGCGGCTGGCATCACCTTGCTGGGCGACGCCGACGGCGCCTTTACGCAGGCGGTCGGGATGGAGTTTACTGCGCCTCCCATCGGGCTGTACGGCCGGTCGAACCGCTATGCGGTGGTGGTCGACAATGGCGTGGTGACAGTGGCCAACATCGACAATCCCGGCGAGTGCAACATCTCGACCGGTGAGGCGCTGCTGGACGCGATCTGACAGCAGGGTAGGGGGCTTGGCCCCCCCGCCTTCACGGCGTGTGCGCCGCAATCTGGCACAGGCTTTCGACCGGCAGCGCGTGGTCGCGCTGCACCGTGGCATCCCCGGCAAAGCCGTCCATCTTTCTGGCAAGGTCGATGTCAAGCTGGCTTAGACCACCACAGTCATGGGTGCTGAGTGTTACATCAACTACGTTGTAGACATTCGACCATTCCGGGTGGTGGTTCATCTTTTCGGCTTGAAGGGCCGCGCGCGACATGAAGGCCCAGGCTTCGGAAAACGTACGGAACTTCCATATCTTCCGGATCGCGTCGCGACCGTCCACAGCCCCCCAGCCGGTTGTCCCCAACGCGGGCAGGTGGGTGCGGCGTTCCGTTGCTTCAAGTTTTGTGGCCATTGTGGTCAATCCTTTCTGTTCGTGACGGGCCAGACGCAAGTCTGCCATGTCCGTTTTGTGGTATCACCCTTCGCTGTCGCAGTGCCGGAACGGGCCGTAGGCGGTCAGCACTTCGATCTCTTCGCCCACTGCGTTTCGTTCTGCGGCCAGATAGCGCGCCACGGCATCGGAAAAGCCCGCATCGGCAATCCAGTGCAATGAATGGACCGGCACCGGCAAGTAGCCGCGGGCCAGCTTGTGTTCGCCCTGCGCGCCAGCCTCGACCCGGCTCAATCCGTGGGCTATCGCCCAATCGATGGCCCGATGGTAGCACAGTTCGAAATGCAGGAACGGGTGGTCTTCGGTGCAACCCCAATACCGGCCATAAAGCGTATCGCGCCCGATAAAGTTAAGCGCCCCGGCAATCGGACGGCCATTGCGTTCGGCCAAGACCAGCAAAAGGTCATCGCGCATCGTCGCGTGGAATTCGTCAAATGCGCGGCGCGTCAGATAGGGCGTGCCCCATTTGCGCGCTCCGGTATCCTGATAGAACGCCCAGAACGCATCCCAATGCCGCGGTTCGATCTGATCGCCGGTCAGCGCGCGGATCGTGCCGCCAAAGCCCTGCGCCGTGCTGCGTTCCTTGCGCAGCGCCTTGCGCTTGCGTGACGACAGTTGGGCCAGAAAGTCGTCATAGGTGGCATAGCCGTTGTTTTCCCAATGAAACTGCTGTGTGGTGCGGCGCAACAACCCCATCGCCTCGCCCCGTTCCGCCTCGGCATCTGTGCAAAAGGTGATGTGCAGAGATGACAGTTGGTTGGTTTCGGCAATCTGGATGGCCGCTGCAACAAGAGCAGCCGCCCCGTCGCCCTCGCGCCCCGGCAGGGTCAGAAAGCGGCGGCCGGTGGCTGGGGTGAAGGGAACCGCCAACTGCAGTTTCGGGTAATAGCGCCCGCCTGAACGCTGCCAGGCATCGGCCCAGTTGTGATCGAAGATGTATTCGCCCTGGCTGTGTGATTTCGCGTAAAGCGGTGCAGCCGCGATGACGCGACCCGCTTCGCGCACCACCATTGCGCGCGGCTGCCATCCGCTGCCGGCACCGGTGGAGCGCGACCTATCGAGGGCGGCAAGGAAGCGGTGGGTGGTGAACGGGTCAAATGGCCGTCCGCCGTCGACGGCCTCGGGGCAGGCGACCGAATCCCATTCACCGGCTGCAATCTCGGCCAAGGTTGAGTGGATTGTGACCTCGAGTTCGGAAGGGGGCATCGCTGTCTTTCTGCCGTCACGTCTGGGCCGGGATCAGGCCTTTTCTGCTGCGGAAGTGGCGCGGTCTGTTACGGCGTCAAGCGGATATGGCGGCCGGGTAGCCGTCAAAGGTGATGTTCTGCGCGATCTGGCGGGCCTGCGCCTCGGCCTCTACCGAACGGACGGTCCAGCACAGGATGGCGGCACCTCTGGCCTTGAGTTCCGAGACACGCGGGCGGGCCAGGTCGGACCACTGGTGGCTGATGAAGCTGCTGGCGGTTGCATCGTAATCGGGTATTGCGCGCAGACGCTCGCAGGTGGCTGCAGGAATGGGCGCGTTCTTTGCGGGATCGTAGGACTCTGTTGTCAGACCGCGAGCGATATCCGGAGCAAGCCGGGCCATGTTGGCTACGCAGTGCGGGTTGAACGACATCACCGCGACAGGGCCGTGGTAGTCAACAAGTGCCGCCGCAATGGCAAGTTCAAGCTGCCCACTGGTGGGCAGCATCGTGTCGAGCCGTTCCTTGATCTCGATCAGAACCGGAACGCGCCCTGCAACAAGCGCCAGAACCTCTGGCAGGGTCGGGATCGTCTCGTCAGTGCCTTGCAGGCCGATCAGGTCAAGTTCTGCGGCAGTATGCGCGTTGATCGCGCCCGAACAGCCAGTCATCCGGTCAAGGTGATCGTCGTGGAACACCATCGCCTGACCGTCAGCAGAAAGCTGCACGTCAAGCTCGATCCCATAGCCCGCCTCGATGGCGGCCCGGAACGCCGCGCGAGAATTTTCGGGGCGGTGCTGTGCCAGATCGTGATAACCGCGATGGGCCAGAGGAACTGAGAGAAACGAGGGCGGCAGCGGGACGGGCCTGGTCAAGGTCGGATCTCGAATATGCCCTCGATTTCAACAGCCACGCCAAGCGGAAGGCTGGTCGCCGACACCGCAGAACGGGCGTGCCGGCCTGCAGCGCCCAGCACTGACACAAGGAAATCCGAAGCCCCGTTGATGACCTTGGGCTGGTCGATGAAGTCAGAGGTGGAGTTCACAAAACCGGTCAGCTTCACAACGCGCACAAACCGGGTGAAATCTCCGTCACAGGCCTTGCTCACCTGCGCCAGCAGGCTGATCGCGCAGCGCTGCGCGGCGGCCGCCCCGGCGGCGATATCCATGTCGGCACCAAGGCGGCCTTTGATGAGGCCGTTCGCATCCTGACTGATCTGACCGGAAACATGCACCAGATTTCCGACAGTCACGAACGGCACATAGTTTGCCGCAGGCGCGGGGGCGTCGGGAAGGGTCACGCCCAGTTCGGCCAGGCGGGTTTCAATCGGGGTCATCGCAATCTCCGTGGGGCGGGCCGGATCGGCTGTTCGCGGAAACTAGCCGGGGGCACCAGCGACGGCAAGGGCGGCAGCGGAGACGCTGACTGGCGCACATGCCTTGTCACAGCGGGGTATCGCCAACCGTCACTGCAGGGATACGGTTGGGCGTTGTGTCGCCGGGTTGCGGGCCGTATGGGTTGCCATTCTGGCACGGGGGCTATGATTATAGTAGCAATCAACCGGGACGTAACGATCATGCTGTCAAATTTGAAATCCGGCGCCGGTTTTCGGCTACCTCGATTGGCGATGACAGCGATCCTGCTGGCATTTCTGGCTGGTTGCGCAACATCGCCGTCGCCGCAGGGCATTTCCGACCCATACGAGGCGCGGAACCGTCAGATCCACAACTTCAACAAGAGTGTCGATACCAATATCGTGCGCCCTTCGGCATTTGGATATGGCGCGGCGGCGCCGGGGCCGATTCGAGAGGGTATTCAGAACTTTGCCCTCAATCTGGGGCTACCGGCGAACATCCTGAACATGGTGTTGCAGGGCCGGCCCGGTCCGGCCGTCGAAAGCACTGCGCGGTTGTTGGTGAACACAACTGTCGGGCTGGGCGGACTACTGGATCCGGCCACGTCCATGGGGCTTGCCGAAGATCCGACAGGGTTTGGCGAGACGCTGCATGTCTGGGGCATGGCAGAGGGCAACTATGTTGAATTGCCCTTGGTCGGCCCGTCCAATGATCGCGATGTGCTTGGGCTGGTGATGGATATTGCATTGGATCCATTGCGTTTTGCTCTGCCAACGGCAGAGGCAAATACGTCAACCGCAATTCAGATTCTTGCAGGGCTTGGACGCCGATACCGCTATTCTGAAACCATCGATTCGATCCTTTATGAGAGTGCAGACAGTTATGCGCAGGCCCGGTTGCTGTATTTGCAGAATCGCAGATACGAACTGGGTCAGACGGTTGAAACCGGCGATTTCGTCGATCCCTATGAGGACCCCTATGGCCAATGATTTTACACGACGTCAGGTTCTGAACCTTGGCGTGGCAGGTCTTGTGGCAGCAACCGCAGCACTGGCGCTGCCCCGTGGGGCATGGGCGCTGGATGTGGGTCAGGCGCGCGGCCTGATCGACGAGGTAGTGGGCGAGGTGAACCGGGTGATCAACTCGGGCGCATCGGAAGCCGCCATGCTGGTGCAATTTGAGGCGCTGTTCGTTCGGTATGCCGATGTGCCGGTCATCGCGCGATCGGTGCTGGGGCCTGCGGGGCGGAGTGCGAGTGCCGGGCAAATGTCGGCATATAGCCAGGCATTTCAAGGCTATATGTCGCGCAAATACGGGCGGCGGTTCCGCGAGTTCATTGGCGGGCGGATCGAGGTTGTCGATGCGCGGCCAGTGAAAAGCTATTTTGAGGTGGTTTCGACCGCGTTTCTCAAAGGGTCGGCCCCGTTCGACGTGCGCTGGCAGGTTTCGGACAAGTCCGGGCGGTTGTTGTTCTTCAACATCATCATCGAAGGCGTGAACATGCTGGCGTCAGAGCGGACCGAGGTGGGGGCCATTCTGGACCAGCAGGGCGGCGACATCGACCGCCTGATCGCTGTTCTGCAACAGACCTGATCCGCGAAGGAATGCCAAGCCGGCGTTAGAGGCCCGTTTTGCAACAAGAACGCAGATGTTTTTGCTGCATGGCGCTGTATCGTTCTCGTGATGGAACGACAGCATTGACGCGGCGCAAGGTGCCGCACGTCACGCGCGCTGGCACAAAAGGTATCAGTTGTTTCCGCCAAACGCGCCCAACACCTCGCGCAGGATGTTTTCGGCCATGTCGGGCTGTCGGGCGGTGCTTTGGGGCTGCGCCGCTGCGGTGCCGCCGGTCTGCGCGACCGTGGCAGCGGACTGGGGCGGCAGGCGGGGTTCAGGCACGATCAACTGAAGCGGGGTGACCGGCACGCCTTCGTGGACGCGCAGCATCACCTCATGCCAGATTTCCGCTGGAAGACCGGCTCCGGTTACGCCGGTCAGCGGGGTATTGTCGTCATAGCCCATCCAGACACCCGCGACATAATCGGCCGAGAACCCGACAAACCACGCATCGCGCGCAGCTTGGGTGGTGCCGGTCTTGCCGGCCACCTGACGGTCGGGCAGGGCGGCGCGGCGGCCGGTGCCTTTTTCGATCACCTGCGTCAGCATATAGGTCAGCTCGCGCGCGGCGGTTTCCGCGATGACGCGTTCGCCCATACCGCCTTCCTGACCCATCAGCGGCTGATCCTCGCCTTGCAGGCGCAGGTCGATCAGACCGTAAGGCTGCACCGCAGAGCCGCCGTTCAGGATGCCCGCATAGGCACCCGTCATCTCGATCAGGGTGGATTCGGACGCACCAAGCGCCAGAGCGGGACCGGCGGCCAGATCGCTTCGGATGCCGAAACTTGCCGCCACCTGACGCACCAGATCGCGGCCCACGGCCTCGGAGACGCGCACGGCAGGGATATTGAGGGAGTCGGTCAACGCCTCGGTCAGGGTCACCACACCGCGAAACTCGTGGTCATAGTTTGACGGGGTCCAGGGACCAGAGCCGGGGATGTTGATGGTCAGGGGCGAATCATCGACGAAATCGGCAGCGGAATAGCCAAGGTCGAGGGCTGCGGCATAGACGAAGGGCTTGAAGGCCGATCCGGTCTGGCGCAAGGCCTGCGTCGCGCGGTTGAACGAGCCTGCCGCCTCGATCTTGCGACCGCCGACCATGGCGCGCACGGCCCCGTCCGCCGACATGACGACGATCGCGGCCTGCGCCTTTGACCCTTCCTTGATCTTGGTGGCGAACACGTCGGCCAGAGCCGTTTCGGCGGCCTTTTGCAGCCTTTGATCCAGCGTGGTCCGCACGATCACATCTTCGGTGGTGTCTTTGGTCAAAAATGCCGGGCCGGATTCCATGACCCAGTCGGCGAAGAACCCGCCCGACCGGGTTGCGGCCGCTTCGGACAGTTGCGCGGGGTTGGCGCGGGCGTCTTCGGCCTGAGCGCTGGTCAGATAGCCCTGATCCTCCATCAGGCCGACGATCACGCCGGCGCGGTCGCGCGCGCGCTCAAGATTGTTGGTCGGGGCATAGAAGGACGGCGCTTTCAGCAGGCCCGCCAGCATCGCGGATTCGGCTGGGCCGACCTGATTGGCGGATTTGCCGAAATAGCGCTGTGCCGCCGCCTCGAATCCGCGCGCCCCGGCCCCGAGATAGGCGCGGTTCAGATAGATCGTGAGGATCTCATTCTTGGAATACTTGGCCTCAAGCGCGAAGGCGAAGGGCATTTCCTTGAGCTTGCGAACCAGCCCGCCCTTGCGGCAGTCGGTCTCATAGTCGGCTTCGGATTTCCAGGCTGTGGGGTCATAAGGCACCCCAAGGCAAAGCAGTTTCGCCACCTGTTGCGTGATGGTGGAACCGCCGTTGCCTTCCAGCGGGCCGCGCCCTTCGGCAAGGTTGATGCGGATCGCGCTGACGATACCGCGCGGGCTGACGCCGAGGTGCCAATAAAAGCGGCGGTCTTCGGTGGCGACGACAGCGTTCCTGAGGTCGGCCGAGATCGAGGCCGCATCAATCTGACCGCCAAAGGTTTCGCCGCGCCAGGCAAAGACCTGATCGTTGCGGTCCAGCAGCGTGACCGACCCGCGCGCCCGCCCGTCCAGCAGTTCGGTGACATCGGGCAGCTTTTGGTAGAAAAACAGCGTGACCGATCCCACGACGATGGCCAAAAGGAACGCCACGCGCCAGCCGATACCCCAGATGACCCGCATGATCCAGCGCAGGATGCCGCCGAAAAACCCGGTGGGCTTGCGCCGGTGCGCGGGGCGGCGGGTGCTGACTCTGGTCTTGGCGGGGGGCTTGGCAGGCGGCCGACGGCCGCCGCCCGAAGTTGCGGAACTCTTTTGGGCGGCGGCGTAGCGCCGGTCCGCGACCAGAGGAGGCCGCCCGTTATCTGTCACGCTCATGCCTGATCCGCCCGTTCGTTGCGTGCGACTGCTTTTGACGGAGTCTAACGCGCCACGCGCAGAATGTGGAGCGCATCCGCGCCCGATTCGCGTCCGTAAGACGCTTATAATTTGTGCGACACGATTAAAAAGTGCAAAAAATAGGCAATAATGTATCGCGTGTGCGACGGCCGTTCCGCCGGTTTCTTGTGCCGGGTGTAGATAGCCGTCCTTGCTTGCTTCGTGGACGTTGGCTTTGGGCCGCCTGCGATACGGAAGGGGACGCGAGTGAAACTCATCATAGCAGCAATCAAGCCGTTCAAGCTGGAGGAGGTTCGCGAAGCGCTGACCACAATCGGCGTGCGCGGCATGATGGTAACCGAGATCAAGGGCTTCGGCTCGCAGTCGGGGCATACGGAAATCTATCGCGGTGCGGAATACGCGGTAAATTTCGTGCCCAAGGTCCGGCTGGAGATCGTGGTCAGTGACGGTCTGGCCGATGCGGTTGTCGAGACGATCCAGAAAACGGCAAAAACCGACAAGATCGGCGACGGAAAGATCTTCGTGCTCGACGTGGAACACGCAGTGCGCGTGCGGACGGGCGAACTCAACGACGACGCGCTCTGACGGGCATAGCGGGGAAAGCGAAACAGACATGGCTATCGGAATGAAATTCTTTGGGCTTGCGTCGCTTCCGGCGATGCTCACGGCCTTGCCTGCCTGGGCGCAGGACGCCACGGCAGAGGTGACCGGGACTGTGGCAGAGGTGGCTGCCGAAGTGGTCGCACTGGCCCCTTACGTTTATGAGAAGGCAGTCGACAAGGGCGATGTCGCCTGGATGAGCCTTGCAACGGTTCTGGTCCTGCTCATGACGGTTCCCGGACTTGCCCTGTTTTATGGCGGGCTTGTGCGTACCAAGAACATGCTGTCCGTACTGACGCAGGTTTTTGCCATCACCTGCGTCGTGGCGATCATCTGGGTGACCTACGGGTATTCTCTTGCGTTCTCATATGGCGGACCGCTTGACACATATGTCGGCGGCTTCTCGAAAATGTTCCTTGCGGGTGTGGATGCGACAACGGTCGTGCCGACATTCTCGAATGGCGTCTGGATTCCGGAATACACGTTCATCGCGTTCCAGATGACATTTGCCTGCATCACGCCGGCGCTGATCGTCGGAGCCTTCGCAGAACGGGTGAAGTTTTCGGCCCTTTTGCTGTTCGTCGTGCTGTGGGTGACCTTCATCTACTTCCCGATGGCCCACATGGTATGGTGGTGGGGCGGACCCGATTTCCTGGCCGAACAGCAGACGCTCAAGCTGATTGCAGAGGCTGCGGGTGATACTGCCGGTGCCGAAGCCGCCGCCGCCAATCTGGCCGCGAACGGTCTGCTGTGGAATTGGGGTGCGCTGGACTTTGCAGGCGGCACAGTGGTTCACATCAGTGCCGGTGTCGCCGGTCTGGTGGGTGCCATCGTTCTTGGCAAGCGTGTGGGATTCATGAAGGATTCCATGGCGCCACACTCGCTGACCATGACCATGATCGGGGCCGCACTTCTGTGGGTCGGCTGGTTTGGCTTCAATGCCGGCTCCAACCTCGAGTCGAACGCGATCACCGCGCTGACGATCATGAACACCTTTGTGGCTGCGGCTGCAGCCGGTCTGTCGTGGATGTTTGCCGAGTGGGCCGTCAAGGGCAAGCCGTCGCTTCTTGGACTGGTCTCGGGTGTTGTCTCTGGTCTGGTTGCCGTGACGCCGGCGTCGGGGTTTGCCGGGCCGATGGGCTCGATTGTGCTAGGGCTGATCGCGGGTGCGGGCTGCTTCTTTGCGGTGTCCTTCATCCGCAACACTTTCAAGATCGACGACTCGCTTGATGTGTTCGGTATCCATGGGGTTGGCGGAATCATCGGGGCGCTGGCGACAGGCATCCTTGTGAATCCGGCGCTTGGCGGCGCGGGCATTCCCGACTACCTCAGCCAGCCGGGAACCCTGCAAATCGCGGAGTATGTCTTCAGCACCGCCTTCATGGCCCAGGTGAAGGCCGTGTCTTTCACGGTCGTATTCTCGGGGGTCGGATCGTACGTCCTCTACAAGCTGGTTGACCTTCTCATCGGCCTGCGAATTCCGGAAGAGGACGAGCGCGAGGGTCTCGATCTGGCCGAACATGGCGAGCGCGCCTACAACATGTAAGGACCGGCCGGGCCGGAGGGAATCCCCGCCCGAGACCATGCGCGGCCCTCTCCCGTGCAGCAGAACGGCCCGGACGTTACACCGTCCGGGCCGGTTCTTTTTGCGGCGAGCGGGATTCGGATGGCGGGGTGCGGGGGGCAGCGTTGGCGCGGCGGGGGAAGGGTGAAAAGCAGTTGTAGCAGACACTGTCCTCATAAAATCTACCATCTTGAGCGAGGGTAGGACCAGTTGAGTTTCACAGCCAGATCGCAACTTGGCCACAAGAGCGACGCGGACAGCAACACCAGCAGCCACCTGTCATGGTGTGGTGCCACGCGCCGCCGAACATGTCCGTTACGATCCGCGGTCACGGCGATGTCGATATGGGCGACCCCCAGGCATCGTGGGATAGCGCCACATCAGCCTGTCTTTTTCCCTGCACGCAGATATGGATCCGGTGCAGGGCGCGACAGGGACTTGCCCCGCAATTCCCCTTTCCCCCCGCCCCCCGGATGGGCTATCCCTCTGCCATGACTTGGAACATCCCCAACGTCCTTACCGTTCTTCGACTGCTCGCCGCCCCCGGCGTGCCGCTCATGTTCCTTTACTTTCACCGTCCCTGGGCCGACTGGTTCGCCCTGACGCTGTTCGTGACCGCCGCTCTGACCGACTGGATAGATGGCTACCTTGCCCGGTTGTGGAAACAGGAATCCAAATTCGGCACGATGCTTGACCCTATTGCCGACAAGGCGATGGTGGTGATCGCCCTTTTGGTGATTACCGGGTATTCCGGCATGAACCCTTGGCTGATCCTGCCCGCCACCGTCATTCTTTTCCGCGAAGTGTTCGTCTCTGGCCTGCGCGAGTTTCTTGGCGCAAAGGCCGGGCTTCTGCAGGTGACGAAGCTGGCCAAATGGAAAACCACTGCCCAGATGGTCGCGATCGCGGTCCTGTTCCTTGGAACGGGTCTTGAACACCTTGAAGGTATCGCGCGCCAGGGCATGACAACCGATCAATACGCCGAAGCGGTTACCGCCGGACTTGCCGATCCGATCAGATCCTGCGGCGCGCGGGGATGTTCCTCGGTCGCCACCAATGTCGGGCTCGTGCTGATCTGGATTGCAGCGATGCTCACCTTCGCCACCGGCTTTGACTATTTCCGCAAGGCGCTGCCGTTTCTGCGGGATGAGACATGATCGACGTGCTTTATTTTGCCTGGGTTCGTGAACGCATCGGCCTGCCCCGTGAAGCCGTGCAGACTGATGCTGTCACCGTCGCCGATCTGGTTGCCGAACTCAGCGCCCGCGAAGACCGGTACGCGGCGGCCTTTGCCGATCTTGCCAGCCTGCGTGTGGCCCTCGATCAGGAACTGTCCGACTTCGATGCAGCTCTTGCCGGCGTACGAGAAGTGGCGTTCTTTCCACCGATGACTGGCGGCTGACATGCGTGTGGCTGTCCAACCGGCGGCGTTCGACATCGGCATCGAGGCCAGCCGGTTCGCCTGCGACATCGCAGGCGTGGGCGCCATCGTCACGTTCACCGGCATTGTCCGCGATCTTGCGGGCGACCTGTCCGCGATGCAGATCGAACACTACCCCGGCATGACCGAACGGGCGATCACCGCCATCACCACAGATGCCGTCAGCCGCTGGCACCTTCTCGACGCGCTCGTGATCCATCGTTACGGCACGCTGAAAACCGGTGAGGCGATCATGATGGTCGCCACCGCCGCCCCACATCGGGGTGACGCCTTTGCTGCCGCCGAATTCCTGATGGACTACCTGAAATCCCGCGCCCCATTCTGGAAAAAAGAAATCACTGCTTCTGGCGCTGAATGGGTCGCGGCCAAAGACGAAGATGAGGCAGCACTGCGCCGCTGGTAATCACCCCCGTCCGAACCGCGAGCGCCAGGAGGGTTGCAGATCACCCGGATGCACCTCTGCCAGATACACCGCCCGCGCAATCGCCCGCGTCAGACAGCACGCAGCCGCATGACCCAGAAGAAACGCGTCGCCTAGCGGATCGGCCAGCCGTCTTGCCCCCGTCGCCGCCGCAAACACCAGATCACCATCAAGCTGGGTATGCGAAGGCACAATCGCGCGCGCCATCCCGTCCTGCGCGGCCGTAGCCATCCGCAACGCCTGGGCCTGTGTCAGGACGGCATCGGTGGCCACGATGGCGATGGTCGTCGCTTCACCCATCCGCTTGCGAAGGCCGGGTTCAGCCAGCGGATCGTAGAGCTGTGCCACACCCAATCCGCCGAACTCTGCCCCGATTTCCCAAGGTGCAGCCCAGAACTGCGGCCCGTCGCCGACCGTTACCGAACCCAGCGCATTCACCGCGACCAGCGCCCCAACCGTGATCCCGCTCTCCAGCACCATTGACGCAGATCCCAGTCCACCTTTCCATGTACCTGTCGTGGCACCATACCCCGCGCCCGCTGACCCAAGGGCAAACTCTGCCCCCGCCGCGTCCAGCGCGGCCCGCCCCAACCGCTTGTAGGGATTTTCGGCCCACCCTTTGTCACCCCCGTTCAGCAGATCGAACAGGATTGCACCCGGCACGATCGGCACCCGCGCCTCGCCCACTGCAAAGCCCCGCCCCAATGCCCGAAGGCCGTCGGCCACACCCGATGCGGCGTCCAGACCAAAGGCAGATCCGCCCGACAGAACCAGCGCATCCACCTCCTGCACCAGCTTGTCAGGTGCCAGAAGGTCGGTTTCGCGCGTTCCGGGCGCGCCGCCCATGACATGCACCGCTGCGGTAAACGGCTGGACGCCCAGCAGCACAGTCGACCCCGACCGAAGCGTCGGATCGGCAGAGTTGCCGACCCGCAGGCCCGGCACGTCAGTGATCAGGTTGCGCGCACCGCATCGCATGCCCGTCTCCATTTTCTGACCGAAAGCACCCTTGGCAGAGGTCGCAGGCCGTGTTGGGGCAGACAGTCCCCGCTTTGCAGCCTCGTCCCCTGCTGTGCTTGGGTCAAGGTAACGCATGTGGGGTATTGCGCCCTCAGGGCTGTAAGCCAGACCACTCAAGGGTCAAGCGCATGGGCGATATGGCGATCATCGCGGCAAGGGCGGGCACGATCTGTCAGGGCCAAAGATCTGCGCCGCCCGAAGGCGGCGCAGAAGATCAGAAATCGAAGATATCGCCAAGAAAGCTCTCGCGGCGCTTTTTCTTGTGGCCACCGCGATAATCATCGTCGTCATCGTCGCGCCGGTCATACCCGCGTCCCTGAGGTGCGGTTTGCTGCGGCGGTGCTTGCTGATAAACCGGCTGGGGCGCGGCTGGCGCGGGCGCCATCACCAGGGCGGGTGCGCCGGCGGCGCGTTCGATGATCTTGTCCAGCTCGCCCCGATCCAGCCATACACCCCGGCATTTCGGGCAGTAGTCAATCTCGACCCCGCTGCGGTCGGCCATAACCAGGGTTTCGTTGTCGACGGGGCAGCGCATGAGCTTCTCCTGCTATATCAAGCGCCTTAAATGGGGTTGCTGCGGCAAGCTGCAAGTGGGCCGGTGCAAAGGTTTTCCCGATCAGGCGCCGCTCTGCGGAAAGTTGCCGCCCCCTTGCCAAGCGCAAGGACAGGCGCATCTTTGGGTTGCTTATTGATGATGGTCTCGTTGCGGAGCATTCCAAGCGCGCGGTTTGCAAGCGGATCCCCATCGCGAGCTGCGCGCCGAAACCTTTCGGGTCGTTGATTGCCGAACTCTGCGTCCTGAGGTCTGACATCACATGCAACGCCCTGAACAGTATCGCTTTCACAATGGCCCCAAGGCCACACTTCCGTTTGCACCAGAAGAATACACGGACCGGATCGCAGGTCTGTGCGACATTATGGAGCTGCATAGCCTTGATGCGATCGTGCTGACTTCGATGCACAACGTCGCCTATTACTCTGGATTCCTCTATTGCAGTTTCGGGCGACCCTATGGGCTGGTAGTGACGCAATCGGATTGCGTTACGATCAGCGCGGAAATCGACGCAGGTCAGCCGTGGCGGCGCAGTCATGGCAACGTGATCACCTATACCGATTGTAGCCGGGACAATTTCTGGCGCGTGGTTGCGGGGGTTGCAGGAACCGGGCGTGCGGTGGGGGTCGAGGCGGATCACCTGACCATGCTGCAGGCAGAAAAGTTGAACCATTTTTTGCAACCGAAACGCGGTCTGGATATCGCCCCCGCGACGATGCAGCAGCGGATGGTAAAATCCGATGCCGAGATTGCGCTGATCCGGCACGGCGCGCAGGTGGCTAACTTTGGCGGCCGGGTGATCCGCGACTTGCTGCGCGAGGGGTTGCGCGAGATTGATGTCGCAACCGTGGGTCGTGACGCGATGGAGGCCGAGATTGCACAACGGTTTCCCGATGCCGAATACCATGACACCCGGGTGTGGTTTCAATCGGCGCTGAACACCGACGGGGCGCATAACCCGGTGACGGCACGGACCTTGCGGCGCGGCGATATCCTGTCGATGACCTGTTTTCCGGTAATCTCGGGCTATGGCGCCGCATTGGCGCGCACGATGTTTCTGGGTGACGTGGATCCGGCATCGTTGAAGATCTGGCAGGCAAACCTGGCCACCCATGACTACGGCACGACCCTGTTGAAACCCGGTGCTACCTGTGCCGGGATCACCCTTGCGCTGAATGACTTTCTGGCAGAGCACGATCTGCTGCGCTATCGCACCTGCGGCTATGGTCATTCCTTTGGCATCCTCGACCTCATGTGCGCGCGCGAGGCGGCACTGGAATTGCGTGAGGATATCGACACGGTGTTGGAGCCGGGCATGGTCATCTCGATGGCACCGATGCTGACAATTCCGCAGGGCCAACCCGGTGCGGGCGGCTACCGCGAGCAGGATCTTTTCATCGTCACCGAGGACGGGGCCGAGAATATCACCGCATTTCCCCATGGGCCGGACTTCAACGTGGCAGGCTGACCGGCACCCCGAAACGATCTGCAAAGCAGTCTGGCCGGGCGTAATAAAACCGTCGCATTACCGTCACGTCGGCGTCACCGACAGTCGGCATTTCTCAGCCGCATGAAAACCCGAACGAGGATGTCCCCGATGTCGATGAAGCTTGCCGGCGTTACGTCGGCACTTGCGATCAGTGCCGCATTGCCCGCGATGGCCGAGATGAATTTCAACCGCATCGCGACCTTTGCGACGCCGCTGAACATGGCGGCGGGCGAAGATGCCGCCCGCCCCAGCAGTGCCGAAATCATCGCAGCTTCCGAAGACGGCATGACGCTGGTTTACACTGACAGTCCGCTGGGCGCGATCGGGCTGATCGACATCACCGATCCAGCGGCCCCCAAGCCGCTTGGCAACATCGATATGGGTGGCGAGCCGACGACGGCCAAGATCATCGGTGGCATGGCGTTCGCCGCCGTGAACACCTCCGAGTCCTTCGCCACCCCGTCGGGCAAGCTGGTGACGGTCGATCTGGCAACCCGCAAGGTTGTTGCCGAATGCGATCTGGGCGGCCAGCCGGATTCGGTCGCATCTGCCAAGGACGGCTCGTTCCTTGCGATTGCGATCGAGAATGAGCGCGATGAAGACGTGAGCGACGGTGCCATCCCGCAGTTGCCCGCCGGTTTCGTGGTGAAACTGCCGATCGTCAACGGTGCTATCGATTGTGCTGCCCTGCGGCGGATCGAAGTGACCGGTCTGGCAGCCGTTGGCGGCGACGATCCTGAACCAGAGTTTCTGGATGTTAACGATGGGGGTGAGATTGTCCTGACGATGCAGGAGAACAACCACATCGTTCTGATCGGCGCCGATGGCACGGTTGCCGGCCACTTTTCGGCCGGCGCCGTCGATCTGACCGGCATCGACACCAAGCGTGATGGCAAGCTGAGCTTTGACGGTACGAAAGAGGGTATGCTGCGGGAACCTGACGGCGTGAAATGGCTGGACGCTGATCACTTTGCCTTAGCCAACGAAGGCGACTATGAAGGCGGTTCGCGGAGCTGGACCATCTTCCGCAACGATGGAACCGTGGTCTACGAATCCGGCGCCAGTCTGGAGCGCGCGATTGCGGCGATGGGCCATTACCCGGAGCACCGCTCGAAAACCAAGGGCGCGGAACTCGAATCAATCGAGATTGCCACCTTTGACGGCACCCCGATGGGCTTCGTTGCGTCCGAGCGCGGTTCGGTGATCGGAGTCTATGACCTGACCGATCCGGCAGCCCCGGTGCTGACGCAGGTTCTGCCCTCGGGGATCAGCCCCGAAGGCATGGTGGCGATCCCGCAACGCGGGCTGTTGGTGTCTGCCAACGAGGTTGACCTTGTCGAAGACGGCGGCGCACGCGCCCATGTGATGATCTATCAGCGCGCCGAAGGCGGTGCCGCCTATCCGATGATCACCTCCGAAGGGTCCGATCCCTTGATCGGCTGGGGCGCACTTTCGGGTCTGGCGGCGGACCCGGCGCTGGCGGGGCGGCTTTATGCCGTGTCCGACAGCGTCTATGGGGCGTCCCCCACGATCTACACCATCGACGCCACGCAGGTTCCGGCCCGGATCACCGGTGCGCTGGCCGTGACACGCGGCGGCGACGCGGCGCAAAAGCTGGATCTGGAGGGCATTGCGGCCGATGGCGAGGGCGGCTTTTGGCTTGCCTCCGAAGGGCGCAGCGACCGGTTGATCCCGCATGCAGTCTATCATGTCGATGCCGAAGGCGCGATTGACCAAGAGATCGCATTGCCCGAAAGCCTGCTTCCCAACGAGGTTCGTTTTGGCTTTGAAGGCATCACCGTTGCGGGTGACTGGCTTTGGATGGCTGTGCAGCGCGAGTGGAAGGATGATCCCAAGGGGATGGTCAAGCTGCTGGCCTATAACACCAAGGAAGAAACCTGGGGTGCCGTGCATTACCCGCTGGACGCCGCCGGGGGCGACGCCTGGATGGGGTTGTCCGAGATCACGCTGCATGGCGACTGGGCCTATATCGTGGAGCGTGACAATCAGGTTGCCGGCGCTGCAGCGGTGAAAAAGCTGTACCGCGTCGCAGCCAGTCAGATGGTACCTGCCGAACTGGGCGGCGCGCTGCCGGTCGTTACCAAGGAACTGGTGCGCGACCTGATGCCGGACCTTGCCGCGCTGAACGGCTACGCGATGGACAAGATCGAGGGCTTTGCGATTGATGCCGCAGGCACCGGTTATGTCGTGACCGACAATGACGGTGTTGACGACAGCTCGGGCGAGACGCTGTTCTGGTCGATAGGCACGCTGAACTGACCGACGGTCCCTCACATAATCAGCCCCCGGCGTGCAACGCGGCGGGGGCTTTTCCATGTGAATCCGGGCGATGCAGCAGGAAGGGCTTGACCTTGGGCCGGTTGCATGGCCGATCTGGCAAGTGGATTCCCTAGCAAAGTCGAAGATCACCGTGCTCCAGATCGTTCAACGCCTGTCGCTGCTTGCCGTTCTTGCCCTCGTGTCGGCCTGCGGCCCCTCGCCTCAGGTGTCGTCGATGCGCGAGCATCCGCTTTATCCGTCGATTCAGGATAGCGAGTTCTTCATTCCGGCGGTGCCGGCGCAATACCTCGTCTCGACCAATATCCGGCAGGACGTGGCCTATAACGGCCCGGAAGGACCGGGAACGATCGTCGTCGATACCTATTCGCGGCGCCTTTACCATGTGCAGGAGGGCGGCATGGCCACGCGCTATGCGATTGCCGTCGGGCGCGAGGGGCTGTCGTTCCGGGGCGATGGCAAGATCGGGCGCAAGGAACAATGGCCGTCATGGCAGCCGACCCGCAACATGATCCGCACCCGGCCCGATCTTTACGCCGAATTCGCCTCGGGCTTGCCTGGCGGGCTTGATAACCCGCTGGGGGCGCGGGCGCTGTATCTGTATCGCGGGTCGCGCGACACGCTGTTCCGCATCCACGGCACCATTGACCCGGCGTCGATCGGGCGGGCCACCTCGGCGGGCTGCATCCGGCTGTTCAATCAGGATGCGATCTTTCTTTATGACCAGATCGAGCTTGGCACTCAGGTGCACGTCCGCACCCAGG
>JANNWS010000040.1:0-36247 GCA_031408575.1 Rhodobacterales bacterium | reverse complement strand
AGCCTGGGCCACCAGCTCCTGCATCATCTTGCGCAAGTCATAGCTTTGGCCCTGCACCAGATCCTGCGTCATTGCGGAATACGTCTCGACCGACCCGATACCGTAGATGCACGACACCGAGGCGACGATGATCACGTCGTCGCGTTCCAGAAGCGCACGGGTGGCCGAGTGGCGCATCCGGTCGATCTGTTCGTTGATCTGGGATTCCTTCTCGATGTAGGTGTCGGACCGTGCCACATAGGCCTCGGGCTGGTAATAGTCGTAGTAGCTGACGAAATATTCCACCGCGTTGTCGGGGAAGAAACCCTTGAATTCGCCATATAACTGCGCCGCCAACGTCTTGTTGGGCGCTAGGATGATCGCGGGGCGCTGGGTTTTCTCGATGATCTTCGCCATCGTGAAGGTCTTGCCGGTGCCGGTTGCCCCCAGCAGCACCTGATTGCGCTCGCCTGCCATCACACCTTCGGACAGTTCCGCGATTGCGGTGGGCTGGTCGCCGGCGGGCTGGAACGGCGTGGCAAGCACAAAGGCGCGGCCGCCTTCCAGCTTGGGGCGGGTCAGCACCTCGGGGCGCAGGGCAGGGGCGTTCAGGTTGTTGTGGGGCATGAGGCGATTCCTTCGACGATACAGATTTGATCTGTTTTTGTTCTTATTCAAGGCCGGACGGCTTGTTCGCGCGGCATCGCGGGCCCGGCCCTTGCGCAGGGACCGGGTTTTCGGGATAACAACTGCGTTCACACGGAGGTTCCCATGCGCGCCCGCATTTATCAGCCCGCGAAAACCGCGATGCAATCCGGCTCGGCCAAGGCCAAGGGCTGGGTGCTGGAATTCGCCCAGGACAGCGCACGCGAGATTGATCCGCTGATGGGGTGGACATCATCCTCGGACATGCAGGGGCAGGTCCGCATGACATTCGAGACGCGCGAGGCGGCCGAAGATTATGCCCGCGCGGCTGGCATCGAGGTTGTGGTGACCGAGCCGAAGGGCCGCAAGATGAACATCCGGCCCCGTGGCTATGGTGAAAACTTCGCACCCGACCGCAAGGGCGCGTGGACGCATTGACGCTTTCGATTGGCGCGGAAAGCTCGCTGGGGGCCGATCTTGGCCTGCTGATGGCGCGCCATACCGCCGACATGCATGCCGATACGCCGCCCGAGAGCATTCACATGATGGACGCGGGCGCGCTGGCCGCACCGGGGATTTCCTTCTTCGTGATGCGCGATGTGGGCATGCCGGTGGCGATGGGGGCCTTCAACCGGATCGATGATACGCATGCCGAGATCAAGTCGATGCATGTACTGGCCGAAGTGCGGGGGCGGGGCCTGTCGCAGCACATGCTGCACCATCTGATCGCCGAGGCGAAAGCGGCGGGGTTTGCGCGACTGAGCCTTGAGACGGGGGCGCAGGCGATGTTCCTGCCGGCACGGTCGCTTTATGCCAAAGCCGGGTTTTCCGAATGCGGCCCGTTCGAGGGATACGGCCCGGACCTCAATTCGGTCTTCATGACAAAGCGGATCTGACTGCGACACCTCTTGCGCGATGGATCAGCCTGCCGCAAAAGGGCGGCTGTGGCCCCGTAGCTCAACTGGATAGAGCAGCCGACTTCTAATCGGCAGGTTGAGGGTTCGATTCCTTCCGGGGTCACCAGATTTTTGCGCCAGGCAACGCCGTCCGGGCGTCGAGCCCGCCCGGACGGCGTTGCCACGGACTGTCGCCCGGTCAGGTTTCGGTTGCGGCACCGCCGCCGAAACGATTTCCGTGGCGGTAGTCGCAGGGGGCTTCCTGCATTTCGAGGTGCAGGCGGGTGCCGGTATAGGGATGGGCGCGGGCGAGGTCTTCGTCGAAGTTGATACCAAGGCCGGGGGCCTCGGGCGGAATGACGTAGCCGTCTTCCCACGTGATCGTGTGGCCGATCAGCGCAAGGTGGAAGGCTCCGCCGGTCTGGATCGTTTCCGCCATCAGCAGGTTGGGGATCGAGGCGGCGAGATGGATGTTGGCGGCCCATTCGACCGGGCCTGCGTAAAGATGGGGGGCAAGTTCGGCGTTGAACACTTCGGCCATCGCGGCGATCTTCTTGGCCTCCCATATGCCGCCCACGCGACCCAGCGCGGGTTGCAGGATCTTTACGCCGCCGTGGCGCAGCAATGCGCCGAATTCGGTTTTCGTGGTCAGCCTCTCGCCGGTGGCCAGCGGAATGCGGACATGGCGGGCGACTTCCGCGAATTCGAGCAGGTTGTCAGGTGGGATCGGTTCTTCGTACCAGAGCGGGCTGTACGGCTCCAGCGCTTGCCCCAGACGGATCGCGCCCGGCGTGTTGAACTGGCCGTGGGTGCCAAACAGCAGGTCGGCGCGGTCGCCCACAGCCTGCCGGATTTTGGCGCAAAAGGCGACGGAGCGGGTGATGTCGGACATCGCGGGTTGGTGGCCGGAGCGGATGGTGTAGGGGCCGGCGGGGTCGAACTTGACGGCGGTAAAGCCCAGGGCCACGCATTTTGCCGCCGCCTCGGCGGTCATGTCGGGATTGACCCAGAACTCGGCGGCGTCAGCCACGGGTTCGGGATAGAGATAGGTGTAAGAGCGGACCCGTTCGTTGATCTTGCCGCCCAGAAGCGCCCAGACGGGGCGATTGCGGGCCTTGCCGAGAATGTCCCAGCAGGCAATCTCAAGGCCGGAAAACGCGCCCATCACGGTCGGATCGGGGCGCTGGGTGAAGCCCGCAGAATAGGCGCGCCGAAACATCAATTCGATGTCTTCGGGGGACGAGCCCAGCATGTGACGCTCAAACACGTCTTCGATCACGGCGTTCATCGCCTTCGGACCGACGGTAGAGGCGTAACACTCGCCGTAGCCTGTGATGCCATCATCGGTGGTGAGTTTGACGAAGGTCCAATAGCGTCCGCCCCAGCCGGGGGCGGGTGGTGTCACGGTGAAGATCGCAAGATCGGTCAGACGCATGAGGGCGGGCCTTTCATAGGTGGAGCGCGCCGGGGGCTCTACCCCCGCAATCATTGGTATCTTGAACCAATGGCGAAACCAATGACTACCCCGGGATATTTGGGGACAGAAAATAGAATTGATTCAGGCTAGGGGCTGATGCGACGGCTTCGCGCGCGGGCCAGCGACATGCAGTGCGACGCAAGCGACCATCAGGAGCGAGGCCAGCAGGAACGGCGCGCCCGGGGCGTAGATGGCTGCGCCGGGTGCGGTGAACAGGCTGAAGGTGGCCGTCATGAGCAGCGGAGCGACGATGGTGGCGATAGCGGTGAGGCTGGCCACCACGCCCTGCAATTCGCCCTGTGCATCCTCGGGGGCGCTTTTTGACAAGATCGCCTGCAAGGCCGGGGTGACCACGCCGCCAAGTGCTGTCAGCGGTGTGATGGCGAGCGCCAAAGCGCCGTTGGTGACCACGCCGAGGGCGGCGAGCGTTGTCACATCCACCCACATTCCATAATGCGCGGCCCGATGTTCACCAAATCGGCGGATCAACGGGCCGACAAGCAGCGCCTGCCCCAGGGCAAAGCTGATGCCGTAGACCGCAAGCGAAATACCAACCATGCCGGTATCCCAGCCAAAGCGGGCTTTGCCATAGTAGGCCCAGATCGCCGGATAGACGTTCATCGCGATGGATAGGATCAGAAAGACGATCAGTGTCCGCCTGACCGCCGGCAGGCGGCCTACGGCGCGCAGCGCGCCAAGCGGGTTGGCGCGGGCAAGTTTGAACGGCCGGCGCATCGCGGCTGTCACGGTCTCGGGCAGGATGATCGCGCCGAAGATCAGGTTGGCGCAGGCCATGGCGGCGGCGGCGTAAAACGGTGCGCTGGTGTTGAGCGTGGCCAGCAGGCCGCCGATCAGCGGGCCAAGCACGAAGCCAATGCCAAAGCCCGCGCCGATCAGGCCAAAGCGACGCCCCCGATCCGCGGGCGGGGTGTTGTCGGCGATATAGGCGGTGGCAGTGGAATAGGTCGCCGCTGTGATGCCGGCCACGATCCGCGCCGCCAGCAGCAGCCAGATCGTATCGGCCATCGCCATCGCGAGGTAGGTAAGCGTCATGACAGCAAGCGAAATCAGCAGGATGGGCCTGCGACCATAGCGGTCTGACAGGCTGCCGATGATCGGGCCGAACAGGAACTGCATCACCGCGTAAGAGGTGGCGAGCAGCCCGCCCCAAAGTGCTGCCTGTGCAAGGTTGCCGCCGGTCACGCCTTCGATCAGGTCGGGCATGACCGGGAAGATCAGGCCGATGCCGATCGCGTCCAGTGTGACCGTGATCAGGATAAAGGTCAGGGCAAAGGGCAGACGTGCTGGCGTGACGGTCAAGGCGGCTCCGGCCCGCCGGATCGGACCGGTTCGGGTGGTCTGAGCGTAGACGGGCAACAGGTGTGGGGCAAACCCCAATCGGACCGGCTGCATCAGCGGGGCGGTACTGCCGCGATGTTGGAAAATGACACGATGCAGACGCTGTCTGGTCCACTTTTCAGCACTTGGCCGATAGGCCGATGTTCGACTCAGACATGAGCGATTTCAACAAGGAACGCCGTCAGCAGATCCGCAAAGGCCTGCGGCTGGTCCACAACGGGTAGGTGACCCGCGCGGCGGATGATGGCAAACCGACTGCCCCGGATCAGGGCGGCAGTTTCGCGCACGAGGTCTGCGGGTGTGGACCCGTCGTCGCTGCCCGCGATCACGAGGGTGGGCAGGGTCAGGGTGGCGGTTGTGGTGTAAAAGTCGGTTCCGGCAATGGCCTGGGCGCAACCGATCCAGCCTTCGGCGCGCTGACCCTGGAACCGGGCGCGCCAGACGGGAAAATCGGGGCTGGCGCAGAAGGCGCGGGTGAACCACCGTTCCATCGTGGCGTCGGTCACGGCGGCCATGCCGCCCGCCCGCACGGCGGCGATCCGGGCTTGCCAGATCTCGGGCGTGCCGATCTTGGCGGCGGTGTTGGACAGTACCATGCCGCGCACAAGGTCCAGCCGTTTGACCGCAAGCCCCTGTGCGATCAGGCCGCCGATGGAAAGCCCGACAAACACGCAGTCCCGGATGCCAAGATGATCGAGCACGCGTTCTGCGTCACGCACCAGCGCGCCCATTGCATAGGGTCCGGGCGGGGTGTCGGATTTGCCGTGGCCGCGCATATCAAGCCGGATCAGGCGCAGACCCGGCGGCAGAAGCGGCATCACGTTGTCCCAAAGTGACAGGTTGGTGCCGAGCGCATGGGCAAAAACCAGCGGCGGGCCGGTGGGGTTGCCCTGATCGGTGTAGTGCAGACGAAGATCGTCGAAATAGGCGAGCGGCATTACACCTCGGGGTATTTTGCGAGAGCGGCGGCAAACAGGTCTGCATCAACATTTCCGCCCGTGGCCACGGCGATGACGGCAGGGCCTGCAAGGGCGTCGGGGTGGAACAGCGCCGCGGCAAGCGCCACGGCCCCCCCGGGCTCCAACACGATCCGCAATCGCGAGAAGGCGAGGGCTACGGCATGCAGCGCCTGATCGTCGGTCACGACAAGGCCAGGCCCGCACAGGCGGCGCAGGATCGGAAAGGTGATCTGCCCCGGCTCGGGCGTGATGATCGCGTCACAGATTGAACCGGTGGCAGACGGGTTTCGCAGGATATGGCCAGCGGCCAGACTGCGGGCCACATCGTCAAAGCCTGCGGGTTCGACCGGGCGGGCGCGCAGGCCGGGCGCGCGGGCCGCCAGCGCAAGGGCAATCCCCGAGGTCAGGCCGCCACCGCCGCAACAGACGAGAACATCAGCAACTTCAATACCCTCCGCTGCGGCCTGCGCGGCGATTTCCAACCCGGTGGTGCCTTGGCCGGCAATCACCCGCGGCTCGTCATAGGGCCGGATCAGGGTCAGGCCGCGTTCGGTTGCCAGCCGCGCGCCGATGGCGTCGCGGTCTTCGGTCGCGCGGTCATACAGGATTACTTCGGCCCCCAAGGCGCGGGTATTGGCGATCTTGATGCGCGGTGCGTCGGCGGGCATCACGATCACCGATGCGATGCCATGCTGGCGGGCCGCCAGCGCCACGCCCTGCGCGTGGTTGCCCGAGGAAAACGCGATCACGCCGCGGGTGCGGATGTCGGGCGGCAGGGCAGACACCGCAGACCACGCGCCACGAAACTTGAACGACCCAGTATGTTGCAGGCATTCGGCCTTTACCAGCACGCGCCGTCCGGCGATGCGGTCCAGAAACGGGGATGACAGCAGCGGCGTGAGGCGCGCATGCCCCTGAAGGCGCAACGCCGCCGCTTCGATCATCGCGATATCGGTCATTTCGCCCCCAAGGTGGCAAGGAATGTGCGGATCACGGTCAGGCTTTCCGGCTCGTCTAGAAAGGGGATATGGGCGCGGTCCGGCACATTGGCAAAGATCATGTCGGGGCGGCGGCGGCGCATCTCGACCGCCGTCTGGTCCGACAGCAAGTCCGAGTTTGCGCCCCGGATCAGGGCGAGTGGCAAACCTGCACAGGCGTCGAACAGGGGCCAGAGATCGACAGGCGGGCCATCGAAGGCCGCAAGGAACGCCTCGCGCAATGCGGGGTCATAGGTGATTGTCAGGCCCGCTTCGGTTTCGGTGTAGTGCCGCCGCACCTCGGCCAGCCAACGGTCGGGCGGCACATTGGCAAAGCCGGGGTTCTGGCGCGGCATTGCCTCGGCCAGCGCCGCATGGGTTTTGGCAGCAGGGTTGCGCCCCACATAGTCGAAAATCCGCTCTAGCCCGCGCCGTTCGATCACCGGGCCGACATCGTTCAGGCAGAGGCCCAGCAATCGGTCCTTTGCCGTGGCGCCGAGCAGCATCCCGATCAGGCCGCCGCGCGAGGTGCCAAGGATCGCCGCCTTTGCCACCCCCAGATGATCCAGCAGCGCCAGCGCATCCTGCGCCTCGACTTGCAGGGTATATCTCGCGGCCCCGGTCCATGCAGAAGCGCCGCGACCGCGATAGTCCATGCGGATCAGGCGGCAGGGTGGCAGATGCGGGGCGAGGTAGTCGAAGTCGGCCATCGTGCGGGTCAGACCGGCAAGGCACAGCACCGCCACGCCCGCCCCGTGGTCAGAGTAGGCAAGCCGTGCGCCATCGGGGGCGGTGAAGAATTGCTGGGTCATGGGGGCTGCCGCGAATTTGCCGAAATTGAGCAGTGTTGAGGGTTGCACAGCAAGCCGGCGGCGAAAAGGGGAGAACGACTGGCGGATGCGCGCGAACAGGCGCGGCAATCGCGCCGCTTGCCCGTGCCTGCGTCAACGCCTACACGAGAGGCGCAACAAGAAGCGGGCAAAACGCATGGCGCGGGGGACGGAACCGGTGGAAGAGCGTGCAACCTCGAAAAAGGTGGGCGCGCTTCGGGGGCTGTTGCCGTTCCTGCTGCCGTATCGCGGATTGGTCATCCTTGCGGCGCTGGCACTGGTTCTGACGGCTGGGGTCAGCCTGATCCTGCCGATTGCCGTGCGTCGGGTGGTTGACGGGTTCAATGCCAATAACGCCGAGTTGCTGGATCAGTATTTCACCGCCGCCCTGATCATCGCAGCCACGCTCGCCGTCGGCACCGGCCTGCGCTATTACCTTGTCACGCGGCTGGGCGAGCGGGTGGTGGCCGACATCCGCCGCGCGCTGTTTGATCGGGTGGTCGGCCTCAGCCCCGCGTTTTTTGAGCGGATCATGACGGGCGAAGTGGTTAGCCGCCTGACCACAGATACGACGCTGATCCTGTCGCTGATCGGATCGTCGGTGTCGATTGCCCTGCGCAATGCGCTGATCCTGGTCGGGGGGATCGCGCTGATGCTGTTCACCAGTGCCAAGCTGGCGGGGTTGGTGCTGCTGATCGTGCCTGCGGTCGTGGTGCCGATCATCGTGCTGGGCCGCCGGTTGCGCAGCCTGAGCCGCGAAAATCAGGACTGGATTGCTGCGTCTTCCGGTAATGCTTCCGAGGCGCTGACCAGCGTGCAGGCGGTGCAGGCGTTTACCCATGAAACGCAGACGAGGGCTGCGTTTGGGGAGATGACCGAGAAATCTTATGCCTCGGCGCAGGTCCGCATTGCCACGCGCGCGCTGATGACGGTGATCGTGATCTTCCTGACCTTCACCGGGATTGTGGGCGTGCTTTGGATCGGTGCGCGCGATGTGCGCTCGGGTGTGATGAGCCCCGGCGAACTGATCCAGTTTCTGATCTATGCGGTCATGGTGGCGGGTGCGGTGGGCGCGCTGTCAGAAATCTGGGGCGAACTGCAACGCGCTGCGGGGGCGACGGAACGACTGCAGGAATTGCTTGCGACCGAAGATACCGTGTTGGACCCCGCGCATCCGATCGTTCTGCCGCGTCCGGTTCGGGGCGAGATCGCGTTCGAGGGCGTGGTGTTCCGCTATCCTGCGCGGCCCGAAACTTCGGCGCTGGCGGGGGTGGATCTGGTGGTGGCACCGGGCGAGACGGTGGCGCTGGTCGGGCCATCCGGGGCTGGCAAGACGACTATCCTGCAAATGCTGATGCGGTTTTACGATCCGCAGGCGGGGCGTATCACCATCGACGGCGTTGATCTTGCCGCAATGGCGCGGGACGATTTTCGCAAGGCTATTGCCCTTGTGCCGCAGGATCCGGTGATTTTTGCCACTTCAGCGCGCGAGAACATCCGGTTTGGCCGACCCGAGGCAACCGATGCCGAGGTCGAGGTTGCGGCACGGTCGGCGGCCGCGCATGACTTTCTGGCGGCATTGCCACAGGGGTTTGACACGTTCGTGGGCGAGCGGGGCGTCATGCTGTCGGGCGGGCAGAAGCAGCGCATCGCCATTGCCCGCGCGATCCTGCGCGATGCGCCCATCCTGCTTCTGGACGAGGCGACAAGTGCGCTGGATGCCGAAAGCGAGCGTGCGGTGCAAGAGGCGGTGGAACGCCTGTCGGTCGGGCGGACCACGCTGGTGGTGGCGCACCGGCTGGCCACGGTGAAGAAGGCCGACCGGATCATGGTTTTCGATCACGGCCGGATCGTGGCCACCGGCACGCATGATGCGCTGGTGGCGCAGGGCGGGCTTTATGCGCGTCTGGCCCGGTTGCAATTTACCGACGGGCAGGCGTGATCCGGCACGCCTGACGTTGCGTTGCCTTCGCGCCGCTGCGCTTGCGGGACGCCCTGAAATTGCCCATGCTCAGGCCCAGATCACAACCCGCGAGGAACGGCGGGGCCTTGGGAGGGGACCGATCATGGGAAATTTCGCGAGTGTCGCGGACCGCAACGCCATTGAGGCCGAAGCCCGCTGGGAAGATCGCGGCGTCGCCCGCTCGATGTATGAATTCCTGGGGCGGACGGCGGCGGCGCATGGTGCGCGACCCGCGATTTCGTTTCAGCTGCTGTCAGGGCCGAAGGACAAGTCCGAGACGCTGACCTGGGCTGCGCTGCAGGGCAAGGTCACGCAGGCCGCCAACCTGTTCCGCAGCCTTGGCGTCGGCGAGACCGATGTGGTGGCCTATATCC
Source organism: Rhodobacterales bacterium (assembly GCA_031408575.1). Lineage (GTDB taxonomy): Bacteria > Pseudomonadota > Alphaproteobacteria > Rhodobacterales > Rhodobacteraceae > Aliitabrizicola. The sequence continues at coordinate 26,788 of JANNWS010000040.1, read as the reverse complement.
TGCCGAACTGCCTTGAGACGGCGGTGGTGATGCTGGGCGGAATGGTGGCGGGCATCGTCAACCCGATCAACCCGCTTTTGGAGCCGGAACAGATCGGCGCGATCCTGCGCGAGACGAAGGCCAAGGTCGTGGTCACCCTGCGCGCCTTTCCCAAGACCGACGTGGCCCAGAAAGTGGCCGAGGCGGTGCGCCACGCACCGGGGGTTGCGACCGTGCTGGAGGTGGATCTAAACCGCTACCTGACACCGCCCAAAAGCTGGATCGTGCCGCTGATCCGCCCGAAGAATCCGGTGGCCCATACTGCCGTAGTGAAAAGTTTCGCCGCCGAATTGGCGCGCCAGCCTGCCGACCGGCTGATCTTCACCGATGCCCTGCAGGACCGCGTTGCGGGCTATTTTCACACCGGCGGCACCACGGGCATGCCCAAAGTGGCGCAGCACCGGGTTTCGGGCATGGTTTATAACGGCTGGCTGGGCCATAAGCTGCTGTTTCGGGAAACCGATGTGGTGATCTGCCCGCTGCCGCTGTTCCATGTGCTGGCGGCCTATCCGGTGCTGATGTCGATGATTGCGGCGGGCGGCCATGTGGTGTTCCCGACCCCTGCCGGGTATCGCGGCGAAGGGGTGCTGGACAACTTCTGGGCGCTGGTGGAGCGTTGGCAGGTGACCTACCTCATCACCGTGCCAACCGCTTTGTCGGCCCTGATGCAGCGCCCGATCAATGCCGATGTCAGCAGCCTGCGGGGGGCGTTTTCCGGCTCGGCCCCGCTGCCGGTGGAACTGTACAACCGGTTCGAGAAGGCGACCGGCGTGAAGATCATCGAAGGCTACGGGCTGACCGAATGCACCTGCCTTGTGTCGGTCAATCCACCCGAGGGGGCCAAGAAGATCGGGTCGGTTGGCATCCCCTTTCCCTATACCAATGTCCGCATCCTGCATTCAGATGCCGCGGGTGTGGTGACAAAGGATTGCGGCACCGACGAAGTGGGCGAAATCTGCGTCGCCAATCCGGGTGTGTTTGAAGGATCGACCTATACCGAGGCCGACAAGAATCGCGGCCTGTTCGCCGAAGGCCGCTACTTGCGGACCGGCGATCTGGGGCGGCTGGACGCCGAGGGCTATCTCTACATCACCGGACGGGCCAAGGATCTGATCATCCGGGGGGGCCACAACATTGACCCTGCCGAGATCGAAGAGGCGCTGATGAAGCATGAATCGGTGGCCTTTGTCGGCGCGATCGGTCAGCCCGATGCGTTTTCCGGCGAATTGCCCTGCGCCTATGTGGAGTTGATCAAGGGCAAGTCGCTGACCGGTGCCGAGCTGCTGGAGTTCGCACGCGCGCACATTCACGAGCGTGCGGCGGTGCCAAAGCATATTGAGGTGCTGGACGAGCTGCCGAAAACCGCCGTTGGCAAGGTGTTCAAGCCCGACCTGCGGCGTCGTGCCATCACCCGTGTCTATGACGCGGCACTGGCGGGTGCGGGGCTTGACGCGCATGTTGCGGAGGTGGTCGAGGACAAGAAACGCGGGCTGGTGGCGCGGGTGCAAAAGCGCGGTGCCGTTGACGAGGCGGCCACGGCAAAGGTGCTGGGCGAGTTTGCCGGTGCTTGGGACTGGGTCGCGTAGGGCATAGGGTGCTGCAAATTCTTTAAAGGATTTTAGGGGGCTTTCTGCCCCCCTCTTGGCCTGACGGCCAATTCACCCCCCGAGGATATTTTCGGACAGAAAATGGTCAGAGGGTGGCGGTGTCGAGCCAGATCGTAACTGGTCCGTCGTTGACAAGGCTGACAGCCATGTCGGCGCCGAATTCGCCGTTGGCCGTGGCGATGCCTTCGGATTGCAATGCTGCGGTGAAATGGGTGTAAAGCCGGCGGCCCTCGGCCGGTGCTGCGGCCGAGGAAAAGCCGGGCCGGTTGCCCCGCAGATCGGCGGCAAGGGTGAACTGGCTGACGATCAGCGCGGCACCGCCGTTATCGCGCAGGCTGCGGTTCATCTTGCCCGCATCGTCCTTGAAGATCCGCAGTTTGGCGATCTTGGCGGCAAGCTGCGTGGCCTGCGCGTCGGTGTCGCCTTGCATCGCGCAGATCAGGATCAGGAGGCCGGGGCCGATTTCGGAGATTGTCGCGCCGTCAATGCTGACCGAAGCGGCAGTGACGCGCTGAACCAGCGCCCTCACAGTTCGTGCGTCCCGGGCGGGTTGGTACCGGGGCGCGAGACGGTGATCGCGGCGGCACGCGACCCCGGTTCGAGGGCGGAGTCAGGCATGTTGTCATCGCGCACCGTTTTTGTCAGCGCCCCGGAGATGTGAAGCGCGCCAAGCAGGTCGGCATCTGACGTATCTCTCGTACGCATGTTTTCAACCTGCGGGGCGGTCAACATGGGGGCGAGTATCTGACGAACCATGTCGGTCGACTGGCAGGTGAAGCCTGCTGACGGCGCCCCGAAGCGACGCGGCCTGGTGAAAACCGCCTCGCCGCAATTGCGGGTAAAGACGGGCTTGCCTGCCGACGTGTCGCGGGGCAGCGGGTCGATCGGGGCTTCGCCGCACCTGTGGATCATTTGGGGCCCCGATTTGTTTCGATCAGGCTAGAACGGCAGGCCACCTTACGCAATCAGGCTGTGAAATAGGGCGCCAGGTTACTGCGGACACGTTCCAGAGGGTTGGCACCGGTGACGTCTGGCACGAAGGGCTGGCCGGTGATGGCCTGATAGGCGTCGACATAGACGCGGGCGGTGGCGGCAATCATGTCGGAGGGGATGTGCGGGATCGGATCCTTGTAGGGATCGCAGCGGGCGACAACCCAGGACCGGATCACGTCCTTGTCGAAGCTGGGGGGGCGGGTGCCTGCGTTGAATGCCGCGTCATAGCCGGAGGCGAGCCAGTAGCGGCTGGAATCGGGGGTGTGAATCTCATCGGCGAGCAGGATGTTTCCCGCCTCATCCGTGCCGAATTCATACTTTGTATCAGCGAGGATCAGTCCGCGTTCGGCAGCCATCGCCTGCCCTCGCGCGAACAGCGCAAGCGCGATGCCGGTGACCTGATCCCATTTAGCGGGGGCAAGCAGGCCGGTGCCGACGATCTGGGCGGGGGTAAGCGGTTCGTCATGGCCGCCGTCGAAGGCCTTGGACGTTGGGGTGATGATCGGGGTTGGCAGCCGTTGGTTGGCGCGCAGGCCCTCCGGAAGGGTATGGCCGTACATCACGCGTTGTCCCTGATTGTACAGCGTCAGGATCGAGGTGCCGGTTGTGCCGGCGAGGTAGCCGCGCACCACGATTTCAACTGGCAGAATCGTTAGGCGGCGGCCGATTACCACGTTGGGATCGGGGTAGAAGAGGACGTGGTTCGGGCAGATATCGGCGGTATGATCGAACCAGAAGCGAGCGGTCTGGGTAAGGACCTGGCCCTTGAAAGGGATGCTGGCCAGGATGCGATCGAACGCGCTGACGCGGTCGGACGAAATCAGGATCCGGCGGGCCGGGTCGGTTGCGGTTGCGGGCAGATCGTAACAGTCGCGAACCTTGCCGAAATAGGGGTTCGGCAGCTCGGGGATATGGGCGTGATCAAGGATGCGGGTCAGGTCGGTCATGGGAGCCTCCGGCGCGATAGCAGTTCTATCGGGCGGGGGGAAGGCGGTGTCAACGGCAGAGGGCAGGGGATGCTTCGTGATGCGTGTCGCAAACGACGGGTGTTTGACGGCAGGATCGTCCGCGTCTTTGCAAGGGAAGATCGCCGGGCGGTTGAAGGCAGACTTGCCCTTTGCCCCTCCCGCCTGATCGGATAGCCTGCGCCAAAGCAGCAAAAACCGGTGGGCGGGCAAATGACAGCGACGAGACGGGCAGTTTTTCTGGGAATTTCGGCACTGACGCTTTCGGCCTGTGCCGGAGGCGTAGGCGCAGTTGGCGGCGGGGTGACCCGCGCGGCAGAGCCGGAAATGCGACCGGTGGCGAATGCGGGCTATGACGTCTGGGTCGCGGGGTTCCAAGGCCGCGCGCAAGGCAAGGGGATTTCGCAGGCCACCCTCGATGCAGCGTTCCGGCAGGCGGGCTTCCTGCCCGACGTGATCGAGCGCGACCGCAATCAGACCGAATTCACCCGGACGCTGGAGGATTACCTTGCCATCGCCGCGTCGGATGAGCGGGTGTCGAAGGGGCGTGCGGCGATGCGGCAGTATGCTGGTGTGCTGTCCGAAATAGAGGCGCGGTTTGGGGTCGAGGCGCAGGTCGTCACGGCAGTCTGGGGACTGGAGAGCTTTTATGGCGAGCGGCGCGGCTCGGTCCCGGTGATATCGGCCTTGTCGACGCTGGCCTATGATGGCCGGCGGGGCGATTTTTTCGAGCAGCAGTTGGTGGCCGCGCTCAAGATTCTGCAGAACGGCGATGTGACGCCGGCAGGGATGACGGGCAGCTGGGCCGGGGCAATGGGGCATACCCAGTTTATTCCGACCTCTTATCTGGCCTATGCGGTGGATTTCCGGGGCGACGGGCGGCGCGACATCTGGTCGGACGATCCGACCGACGCGCTGGCATCGGCTGCGGCTTATCTGCAGCGGTCGGGCTGGACGCGGGGGCAGCCTTGGGGTGTGGAAGTGCGGCTGCCCGAGGGGTTTAACACCGGGCAGACCGGGCGCGGCATCACCCGCAGCCCGGCCGACTGGGCCGCGCAGGGGGTGCGCGACATGGACGGGCAGGCGGTGCCGAACCACGGGGCGGGGTCGATCCTGATCCCGGCTGGGGCGGGCGGGCCAGCCTTCATGATCTTCCGCAATTTCGGCGTGATCCTGCGCTACAACAATTCGGAAAGCTACGCGATCGGGATCGGGCATCTGTCGGACCGGCTGGCGGGGGGCGGGCCGATCCGGGCGTCATTCGGTCCGGATGCGCGCGGCATGACCATTGCCGACCGGCAGGATTTGCAGCGCCGCCTGACAGCGGCGGGGTTTGATACCGACGGATCGGATGGCGTTATCGGGAAGAAGACCCAGGCCGCCATCAGCGCCTATCAGCAGAGCGCGGGGTTGGCCGTGACTGGTGAGCCATCGCTGGAGTTATTGGCGCGGTTGCGCTAACGCCAGCCCGACAAAAACGGACTCCGGTTTTGGCGAAAAACGGGTGAAAATCAAAAAGCCAGAGCCTGTCTGCGCGTCGATCAGCGTCAGACAGGCTCTGCCGCGCGATGGAAGGCAGTTGATTTGCAAGGCGGTGGATTTCGGGTTTCGGCATCAAGCGACCGCTTTCAGCCTCGCGCAAGCCGACCGTTTCATCTGCGCAGACTTCGCTTTGGAGCTCTGGATGCAGCGGCGCCGCGTTGCGGCCGGCGCCCCGGACCTGCTCCACGCTTGTTAACCGACCACGCAGCCTTTGTGGCTGATCCGTCGCCCGAAATCAGGGCTGGTCACATCGATTGATAGCCCAGCGCGCCCTTATCACTCCAGTTCGATCAGCAGATCCTTGGCGTCGATCTGCGTGCCGGGGCTGACGTGCAGCGCCTTGACCACTGCTGCACGGTCGGCGTGCAGACCCGTTTCCATCTTCATCGCCTCGATGGTCAACAGCAGATCGCCCGCGTTGATCTTTTGGCCCACCGTTACCGCGACGGACGCGATTGATCCCGGCATCGGCGCGCCGATATGGGACGGGTTGCCATCGGCCGCCTTGGGCTTGACCGCGGCCTTCGCCTTGACTGCCCGGTTTGGCACACGGATCACGCGCGGCTGGCCGTTCAGTTCGAAGAAGACCTTCACCTCGCCATCGTCGGTCGTTTCGGCCACGGCTTGCAGACGGATTTCCAGCGTTTTGCCGGGGTCGATCTCGGCGCTGATTTCCTCGCCTGCCTGCATGCCATAAAAGAACGTGCGCGTCGGCAAAACCCGCACCGGGCCATAGACGCGGTGGCGGGTGCGGTAGTCCATGAACACCTTGGGATACATGAGGTATCCGTTCAGATCCTCATCATCCACCGTTTCGCCCTGCGCATCATCTTCGTCAAGGCCGAGGTCGGTCGCGAGTTTGGTGCGAATGGCCTCATGGTCGACGGGGGGCAGCGACGCGCCGGGGCGGGTGGTCAGCGGCGGCTCGCCCTTGAGCACTTTTTTCTGGATATCTGCAGGCCAGCCGCCATGCGGTTGCCCGAGGTTGCCCTTCAGCATGTCCACCACCGAATCCGGAAAGGCCACGTCCACCGCCGGGTCTTCGACCTGCGCGCGGGTCAGCCCCTGCGCCACCATCATCAGAGCCATGTCGCCCACCACCTTGGACGACGGTGTGACCTTGACGATATCACCGAACATCGCGTTCACGTCGGCATAGGTCTGCGCCACCTCGTGCCAGCGTTCCTCAAGCCCCAGGGACCGAGCCTGCGCCTTGAGGTTGGTGAACTGCCCGCCGGGCATTTCGTGCAGGTAAACCTCGGACGCAGGGGCTGTCGTGCCGGATTCGAAGGCGGCATAGTGGCCGCGCACGTTTTCCCAGTAGTTGGAGATCCGGCGAATTTCGGCCATGTCGAGGCCGGTATCGCGGTCGGTATGCTTCAGCGCCTCGACAATGCTGCCAAGGCAGGGCTGCGAGGTGCCGCCCGAAAACGCATCCATCGCCGCATCGACCGCATCGACGCCCGCATCGCAGGCGGCCAGCACGGTGGCCCCGGCAATGCCGCTGGTGTCATGCGTGTGGAAATGGATCGGTAGACCAACCTCGTCTTTCAGCGCCTTTATGAGTATTCGCGCGGATGCCGGCTTGAGCAGACCAGCCATGTCTTTCAGGCCCAGCACATGTGCTCCCGCTGCCTGAAGCTCCTTGCCCATGCTGACGTAATACCCAAGGTCATACTTTGCGCGGGCGGGGTCCAGCAGATCGCCCGTATAGCAGATCGTCCCTTCGCAGACCTTGTTCGCCTCGATCACGGCATCCATCGCGACGCGCATGTTCTGCACCCAGTTCAGGCTGTCGAACACGCGGAACACGTCCACCCCCGAAATCGCAGCCTGCGCCACGAACGACCGCACGACATTGTCGGGGTAGTTGGTATAGCCCACCCCGTTCGACGCGCGCAGCAGCATCTGGGTCATCACGTTGGGCATGGCCGCGCGCAGCTCGCGCAGGCGCTGCCACGGGCATTCCTGCAAGAACCGGTAGGCGACGTCGAACGTCGCCCCGCCCCAACATTCCACGCTGAACAATCCGGGCAGGTTCGCGGCATAAGTGGGTGCGACGCGGATCATGTCGATCGACCGCATCCTTGTGGCCAGCAGTGACTGATGGCCGTCGCGCATGGTCGTGTCGGTCAAAAGCACGCGGGTCTGCGCCGCCATCCAGTCGGCCACGGCCTGCGGCCCCACGGCCTCCAGCAGATTGCGCGTGCCGGGTTGCGGCATGCCTTTTGGCGCGGGCGGCTTCGGGGCGCGCAGGTCGGCGGCGGGCTTGGCCCGACCAGCCGTTTCGGGATGCCCGTTCACCGTGATATCCGCGATGTAGGTCAGGATCTTGGTCGCCCGGTCCTGCCGTTTCTTGAACTGGAACAACTCGGGCGTCGTGTCGATGAACTTGGTCGTGTAGGTGTTGTCGAGGAACGTCGGATGCTTCAGCAGGTTGATGACAAAGTCGATGTTTGTTGAAACGCCGCGGATGCGAAACTCGCGCAGCGCCCGGTCCATCCGTGCAATCGCCTGTTCCGGTGTCTGCGCCCAGGCTGTGACCTTGACCAGCAGCGAGTCGTAATAGCGCGTGATGACCCCCCCCGCGTAGGCCGTGCCGCCATCCAGACGAATGCCCATCCCCGTGGCCGACCGATAGGCCGTCAGGCGGCCATAGTCGGGGATGAAGTTGTTCTGCGGGTCTTCGGTCGTGACCCGGCACTGCACGGCATGGCCCGAGAGGTGGATGTCTTCCTGTCGCGCAATGCCGGTGGCCACGGCCAGCGTCTTGCCTTCGGCGATCTTGATCTGGGATTGCACGATGTCGATGCCGGTCACTTCCTCGGTGACGGTGTGTTCGACCTGCACGCGGGGGTTCACTTCGATGAAAAAGAACTTCCCGCTGTCCATGTCCATCAGGAACTCGACCGTTCCGGCACATTCATAGCCCACATGGGCGCAGATGCGGCGGCCCAGATCGCAGACTTCGGTCCGCTGTGCGTCGGTCAGATAGGGGGCGGGCGCGCGTTCGACAACCTTCTGGTTGCGCCGCTGCACGGTGCAGTCCCGCTCATACAGGTGATAGATCGCGCCATGCTTGTCGCCCAGAATCTGCACCTCGACGTGGCGGGCGCGCAGGATCATCTTTTCCAGATACCCCTCGCCGTTGCCAAATGCCGCTTCCGCCTCGCGCCGCCCTTCGCGCACCTTGTCGGCCAACTCGTCCGGGCCGTTGATCGGGCGCATGCCGCGCCCGCCACCGCCCCAGCTTGCCTTGAGCATCAGCGGATAGCCGACTTCGGCGGCTTGCCGTTTCACCTCGTCCATATCGTCGCCCAGCACTTCGGTCGCGGGGATCACCGGCACACCGGCGGCCATCGCTACGCGCCGGGCGCTGGCCTTGTCACCCAGGGCGCGCATCGTCTCGGCCTTCGGGCCGATAAAGGCGATGCCCGCCGCCGTGCAGGCCTCGACGAAGTCGGGGTTCTCGGACAGCAGGCCATAGCCGGGGTGAATCGCATCGGCCCCTGACAGCTTAGCCACACGAATGATCTCGGGGATCGAAAGGTACGCGCCGACGGGAGACATGCCCTCGCCGATCCGGTACGCCTCATCCGCCTTGAAGCGGTGCAGGCCCAGCTTGTCTTCCTCGGCAAAGACCGCGACCGTTTTCTTGCCCATCTCATTGGCGGCGCGCATCACGCGAATGGCGATCTCGCCCCGGTTGGCAATCAGGATCTTGCGGAATTCGGTCATGGGGATCTCCGGGGCAGGCGCGGCAGCAGCGCGGACGCCTTCACCTTACGGGCGCTGCATCGCAGCGCAAGAGGCCGACGGCGCGTCATGGGGCTGATTTGCGAAGGAAAGCGGCAGACCATCAGCCGACATGCCGAAAATTGCCCGTTTGCTGTGCAGATGCGTTGCGGTTCAGCGCCTGTGCATTGGTGTGCCGCAAAGGTGCGGGCAGGATCGTACTGCGTGCGCGCGCAGTTGCGTGGCCCCCAAATAGGCAAGGTTCCAGCTGATCCGGTTGCCTTGCGCGTCGGCAACAAACCCGGCACCCAACCCATTCGTCCGGATGGTCACGACGCTTTCCCATGCGATGAAACTGCTGCGGGGTGCAAAGGGCAGCCCCAGCATCGCCGACGGTCCTTCGACCCCGTCCGCGTTCCAGTAAACGTCGGATTCGGGCCGCAAGCCGGTCATCATGACGGCGGCGGCGATCAGGGCCGCAACGCCGGGTATTGTCATCACCTGGTGGTCGGACTGGCCGAAACAGAACTGCACCGCAAGCACCAGACAGATGGCAATTGCCGCCAGCAGGATCGGCCGGCTTGGTGAAAGCCGGCCATGATCGCAAAGGATTGCGGCGTGGCGCACCACCATCGCGGGGGGATTGTGCCGGGTCAGCAGGGCCGGGCCGTTCATCATCACACACCTCACACTCGGCAAGAAACAACAGCCCCAATCAGCAGTCTTGTGACGCTTCGGGGCGATTTCGTGGTCTTGGTTTGACGATTGCCAGAAATTGCGCGAACATTACGGGAACAGTTCTTTAACTTGTCTGCCGGGGGCGCTAGAATGAACGAGATGAGCAGCTTCGACGAACAGGAGGCCTTCGAGGCGGCAGTGCCGCTGTCGCGCCGCGCCATGGCCGCGCGGCCTGCGTCTGCGTCTGCGTCTGCGCCTTCGTCTACGCGCTATTTGGATGACCTGAATCCGGCTCAGCGGGAAGCGGTCACGGCGCTGGATGGGCCGGTATTGATGTTGGCCGGAGCCGGTACGGGCAAGACCAAGGCGCTGATGGCTCGCATTGCGCATCTCTTGACTGAGGGACGCGCGAGTTCACGACAGATCCTTGCGGTGACCTTTACGAACAAGGCCGCTAAGGAGATGAAGGACCGCTTGGGAAAAACGCCGTTTGATCTCAAGGAACAACTGAACCAACACGGCCTGCCATGGATGGGCACTTTCCATTCCATTTCGGCAAAGATCCTGCGCCGTCATGCCGAACTGGCGGGCCTGAAGTCGAACTTCACGATATTGGATACCGACGACCAGCTTCGTCTGATGAAACAGCTGATCGTCGCCGCCAATATCGACGAGAAACGCTGGCCCGCGCGGATGCTTGCGGGGCTGATCGACGGCTGGAAGAACCGCGCGATGACGCCGTCAAAGGTGCCATCGTCCGAGGCCGGGGCTTACAACAACCGCGGAACAGAGCTTTATGAGGCCTACCAGAACCGCCTGCGCACCCTGAACGCGGCCGATTTCGGTGACCTCTTGCTGCATGTCGTCACGATATTTCAGGGCCACCCGGATGTGCTGGCGCAGTATCAGCGCTGGCTGCCCTATATTCTGGTGGACGAATATCAGGATACCAACGTCGCCCAATATCTGTGGCTGCGGCTTCTGGCGCAGGCGCATCGCAACATCTGCTGCGTCGGCGATGATGACCAGTCAATCTATGGCTGGCGCGGTGCAGAGGTCGGCAATATCCTGCGGTTCGAGAAGGATTTTCCGGGTGCCGTGGTGATCCGGCTGGAGCAGAACTATCGCTCCACCCCCCATATCCTCGCCGCCGCATCTGGCATCATCGCGGCCAATGCCGACCGTCTGGGCAAGACGCTGTGGACCGAAGAGCGGGAAGGCGAAAAAGTGCGCCTGATTGGCCATTGGGATGGCGAGGAAGAAGCGCGCTGGATCGGGGAAGAGGTCGAGGCGCTGTCGAAGGGCCGCCGTGCGCTGCCCACGACCAGCCTCGACGATATGGCGATCCTCGTGCGCGCCAGCCACCAGATGCGCGCGTTTGAGGACCGTTTCCTGACCATCGGTCTGCCGTACCGCGTGATCGGTGGCCCCCGGTTCTATGAGCGTCTCGAAATCCGCGACGCAATGGCCTATTTCCGCCTTGCCGTCAGCCCCGACGATGATCTTGCGTTCGAGCGGGTGGTCAACACCCCCAAGCGCGGCCTCGGTGACAAGGCGCAGCAGACGATCCAGCGCCTTGCGCGGGCTAATGGCCTTGGCCTGCATGAAGGCGCGCGGATGCTGCTGGCCGAAGGCGGGATCGGCGGCAAGGGGGCGGGGCAGTTGCGCGCATTTGTCGATGGTATTGACCGCTGGCATGAAGAAACGCGGGCCAAGCGGCGGAGCCATATCGAACTTGCCGAGATGATTTTGGAGGAGTCCGGCTATACCGACATGTGGACCCAGGACAAGACGCCCGAAGCGCCGGGACGGCTGGAGAACCTGAAGGAACTGGTCAAGGCGCTTGAAGGGTTCGAGAACCTGCAGGGCTTTCTCGAACACGTCGCCCTGATCATGGACAACGAGACGGAAGAGGCGGCGGAAAAGGTCAGCATCATGACGCTGCACGCCGCCAAGGGCCTTGAGTTTCCCGTGGTGTTCCTGCCGGGGTGGGAGGACGGTCTTTTCCCCAGTCAGCGCAGCATGGACGAAAGCGGGTTGAAGGGGCTGGAGGAGGAACGCCGCCTTGCCTATGTCGGCATCACCCGCGCCGAGGAACTTGCAACCATCTCGTTTGCCGCGAACCGGCGGGTGTACGGGCAGTGGCAATCGGCGATGCCGTCGCGGTTCATCGACGAACTTCCGGCGGATCATGTGGAGGTGCTGACACCGCCCGGCCTGTATGGCGGCGGGTTCGGTGCGGCCGGGATGGCCTCGACGATCGAGGCGAAGGCGATGAACGCCGATGTCTACAACTCGCCCGGATGGAAGCGGATGCAGGAGCGGGCGGGCAACCGTCCGGTCGGCCAGCCGCGCGAGGCCAAGGGCATCGTGATCGACGCAACTGCAGTCTCATCCTTTGCGATGGGGGACCGCGCGTTTCACGACAAGTTCGGCTACGGCACCGTCGTGGGGATCGAAGGCGACAAGCTGGACGTGGCGTTCGACAAGGCCGGGATAAAGAAGATCGTGGCCCGCTTTGTGCGCAGCGCGCAGGCGGCGGATGATGTGCCGTTCTGAGAGGGCGCGGCGGGGGCCAGCCCCCGCACCCCCGGGATACTTGAGGACAGAAAATGAGAAAGCGGGGTCAGCGCGCCCTGAGGCGAAGTGCGCCCTGTTCCAGCCCATAGACCAGCAGCCCCGCGACCAGCCCCCAGAACGCCGCCCCGATCCCGAAGGCAGGGACGCCCGAGGCTGTGACGAACAGGGTCACGGCGGCGGCGAACCGCTGGGGCGCGGGGGCAAAGGCCCCGGACAGCGCTCCGGTCAGCGGCCCAAGGAGGGCGAGCGCGACGATGGCGGTCACCACGGGGGCGGGCAGGGCGGCGATCAGGGTGATCATCACGGGGCCGAGCAAGCCAAGCGCGACCCAGAAGGCGGCATAGGCGAGACTGACCTTCCAGCGCTGCGTGCGGTCGGGATGCACGTCATCGCCCAGGCAGATCGCCGCCGTGATCGCCGCCATGTTGATCGGATGTGCGCCAAAAAGGGCGGCCAGTGCCGACAGCCCGCCAGTTACCGCCAAAGCGGGGCGCACCGGAGGCTCATATCCAGCGGCGCGCAGAACTGCAAAGCCGGGCAGATTTTGTGAGGCCATGGTCACCAGATAAAGCGGCAGACCGAGGCCGATCAGCACACCGGCATCGAACTGCGGTACGATGAACACAAGGCGGGGCAGCGCAAAGCCCATCGCGGGCAGCGGAGTGCCGACAAACCCGAGACCGACGCCGAGGGTCAGCGCCGCCAGCACGGCGAATGACGGATTCCAAAGCCGCACCAGCGCAAAGACCGCAACCACGGGCAGGATTTGCGCCGGCATCAGTTGAACTGCCCCCGCCAGTTTCAGTGCAAAGGGCAGCAGCACCCCCGCCAGCATGCCCGCCGCAATCCCGTCCGGGATCATTGCGACCAACCGGCCAAGAGGCCGGACGGCCCCAGTCAACGCGATCAGCGCGCCGACCAGCACGAAAGCACCAACCGCCTGCGGCATCGCGATGCCGCTTGTCGCGGCGATGAGGGCCGCCCCCGGTGTCGACCAGGCCAGCACAACCGGCACGCGGGAGTACCAGCCGAGTGCCGCACTTCCCGCCGCCTTTGCGAGGCAGACCGCAAAGACCCAGCTTGCGGTCTGTGCAGGGTCAGCCCCCACCGCCGCAGCGGCCGCCAGAACAAGCGCGATGGTAGAGCCATAGCCGACCAGCGCTGCCACGAGGGCCGCTGAAAACAGGGATGCGCGCATGAGACCCTCCGCCTTTCGCCGCGCACTATTGGCAAGCGGCGTGCCAATCGCAACGGCGGATACGAAAACGGCGGCGCCTCGGGGAGGAGGTGCGCCGCCGTTCGCTGCGATGTGCCTCGGCAAGAGGATGGCACATCTCGTCGTGTAGGGCCGAAGGCCCTTGATCTGCGCGACGACACCCTGGGAGGAGGTGGGGTGTCGCCGCGTTGTCACGTCTGGACCGAGGGAGGAGATACGGCCAGACGTACTCGTTTTGGACGGCAGGCAATGCCCGAAGCCCGGAAGAAGTGCGGCGACCCCAGGGAGGAGAGAGGGGCCGCCGCGGGTCCGATCAGCCCCGGGAGGAGGTGGGGCCGCTCAGATACCGTGTCGAAGCCCACAGGCTTCGGAAGAAAGGGCGGCGGCACCAGGGAGGAGGAACAGTGCCGCCGCTTTTGCTACGAACGCCTCCGGGAGGAGGTAGGGGCGTCCCGCAAGAAACCTTATTTGCCGTAAGCAGCTTCCATCGAGATCTGTGTGATCATCGAGCGGTGGAGACCGAGATCCGAAAGCTCGCGCTCCGTCAGGGCGTTAAGCTCGCGGTAGGTTTGGTTGTACATCCGGCGGCGCGCGAAGGCGGCCTTGACGGAGTTCACGACTGCGTTCAGCCGGTCGGCGGTGCTGCCTTGGACAGCGCGGGTGGTATTTACATAAGCCATTTGCTTAGCCTCATCTTGTGGACCAGTTGAGACGCGGATCGTCCAAACCGGTACCGCAAACATAACTCGATGCTGCGTGTGCGCAATGCTTTGCACGAACAATGCTGCCATGCAGCATGTGCATGGCAGCAGTCACAAAATATTCATGTGTTTACAGCCCCTTCGCCCGAACTTTGAGCATTTGGCAAACAAACCCTTGCCGTGTGCTGCGCAAATGATGACCTATGCCCAAGAGTAAGGCGGAGGAGAAACGCATGCCCCCCACCCGTGATGTGGTCTTGCAGGTTCTGGGGCGGATTGCCGTTCCCGGCGGCGGCGATCTGGTGTCGCGCGATCTGGTGCGCGCGCTGGTGATCGAAGGCGACGCAGTGCGGTTCGTTGTCGAAGCCGCCGATCCCGATCAGGCTCGCGCGCTGGAACCGGCGCGTGCCGCCGCCGAAGCTGCTCTGCTTGCGCTGCCGGGAGTTGCACAAGTCCAGGCCGTACTGACAGCGCACGGCCCGGCCGCAAAATCCCCGCCGCCCAGCCTGAAGATCGGACAGCATCCCACGACACAGCAGGGCGGGCCGCAGCGTGTGACAGGGGTGGACCGCATTCTTGCGATAGCCTCCGGCAAGGGGGGCGTCGGCAAATCCACCGTGTCGTCGAACCTTGCCGTGGCGCTTGCCCGCGCGGGGCGGCGCGTCGGGCTGCTGGATGCCGATATCTACGGCCCGTCGCAGCCCCGCATGATGGGTGTGTCCAAGCGCCCGGCCTCGCCCGATGGCAAAACGATCATTCCCCTGCAGGCGCATGGCGTCACGATGATGTCGATCGGTCTGATGCTGAAAGAGGATGAGGCGGTGGTCTGGCGCGGCCCGATGATCATGGGGGCGCTGCAACAACTGATCACGCAGGTGGACTGGGGGCAGCTGGATGTGCTGATCGTCGACCTGCCGCCCGGTACGGGGGATATTCAGTTGACGCTGTGCCAGCGCACCCACCTGACAGGGGCGATCGTGGTATCGACCCCGCAGGACGTGGCGCTGCTTGATGCGCGCAAGGCGCTGGATATGTTCGTCAAGCTGAAGACGCCCGTGCTGGGTCTGATCGAGAACATGTCGACCTACATCTGTCCCAACTGCGGGCATGAGGCGCATATCTTTGGCCACGGCGGCGTGCGGGCCGAAGCGGCAAAACTGGGTCTGCCGTTTCTGGCCGAACTTCCCCTTAGTCTTGATGTGCGTATGGCGGGTGATGCCGGAACGCCGATCGCCGCCGGTGACGGGGCAGCGTCGGAGGCTTACGCGGCGCTGGCCGCACGTCTGGTGGCGGGTGGCATGGCCTGAGTCTGCTTCAACTGCATGGGATTTCATGGAACCGGGCGCCGATCGCGCCGGTTCACGCCGAATCGCGGTGGCGAGACCGCTGGAAATCTGGGAATTGTCGCAGATTGTTTCGTTGTTTGTTCTCCACGTTGCTTGAGTATTGCGCCAAATGTCCGGTCACCGTGGGATTTTATGGTCGAACAGGCGGGTCTCAGCGTTAGTCCATATTTAGCGGGCTATTTTTGGACGATCCCAAAGTGTGGTGTCACTGGGCCCAGAATCTCATCCTTAAGTGCAACATCAAGCCGAAGGCGCGCCCAAGGCTTCAACAATTCCACCAATATTTTCGTTGCGTCCCATGTTTTCCCATGTCATCCCTTTCTCATCGAAAACAGCGGAACACGACAATAGGGGCGCTAAAGACCCCGAACAGGCGAAGTCAGGTTTCATACAGGCAGCCGCCGCTTTCGACACAACGTAAGATCCGGCGCGCACGCGAGCAGACATCCCCCCAGGTGGCGTGTGCAGTTGGACGGGCCCAGCAATGGGACGAGGGCGGCGGATCGGGAGTGGCAGCTTCCCGGTCCGCCGTTGTCCGTTTCAGGGTCTGACATTCGAATTGAGGGAGCCGGTTAGCCGTGTCGGAGACGTTCAGAGGTGAAGTCAGCCAGAAGGTTGACGGCAAGGCGCGGGTCTCGATCCCGGCAGCCTTCCGCCGCGTGCTCGAATCCGGCGATCCGTCCTGGCCTGACACTCCCCGTCCCAAAGTCGTGATGGTTTACGGTGACGAGCGCCGCCGTTTCGTCGAATGTTATTCGATCCTTGAGATGAAGCGGGTCGAGGTGCAGCTTGCCCGCCTGCCAAAAGGGTCGGTCAAACGCCGCTATCTGGAACGCAACCTCATTACCCTGTCGGTCACGGTCGAGGTTGATGACGATGGCCGCATCGTGCTGCCCCAGAAGGTGCGCGAAAAGATCGGCGTGACCGCAGATGACCTGTCCGGCGGCTTTGAGGCGATCTTTGCAGGGTCGCTTGAAACCTTTCAGCTGTGGAAGCGTGACGCCTACGAGGCGGAAATCGCATCCCAATCCACAGCCGATTTTGCGGAACTTGATGGCGGGCTTGATATGCTGGCCCTTCTTCCCAACCCGGAGGCGTAAGTGATGACGCCCAGCGGCCCGGCTGACGCGCGCCCGCCGCATGTTCCGGTGTTGCTGCGCCCGTTGCTGGCCGCCGTGGCCCCCGCTTCGGGCGTCTGGCTGGACGGAACCTTTGGCGCGGGCGGCTATGCGCGCGGCTTGCTGGAGGAAGGGGCTGCGCGGGTGATCGGCGTCGACCGCGATCCGCTGGCGCTGGCGATGGCGACAAGCTGGGTCGGAACCTATGGTGACCGCCTGCGCCTTGTCGCCGGAACCTTCTCCAACCTCGATACCCTTGCGGGCGAGCCTCTCGACGGGATTGTGCTGGATCTTGGGGTATCGTCGATGCAGCTTGATCAGGCGGACCGCGGTTTTTCCTTTGCCAAAGATGGCCCGCTTGACATGCGGATGAGTCAGGACGGCGAAAGTGCCGCCGATCTGGTCAACACCGCGCCCGAGGAGCTGCTGGCCGATATCCTTTACAACTATGGCGAGGAACGCGCTTCGCGCCGTATCGCGCGTGCCATCGTTGCAGCCCGCACCACCACGCCGATCGAAACCACCCTGCAACTGACCGAGATTGTCGCGCGCTGCCTGCCGCGCCCGAAACCGGGGCAAAGCCACCCGGCAACCCGCAGCTTTCAGGCCATCCGCATTGCCGTGAATACCGAATTCACCGAACTGGCCGAGGGTCTGATGGCGGCGGAACGGGCGCTGAAGCCGGGTGGCAAGCTGGCCGTCGTGACGTTTCATTCACTGGAAGACCGCATTGTGAAACGTTTTTTCCTGCTGCGCTCGGGTGGTGAGGCGAACGCGAACCGCTATGCCCCCGCGACTGAAGCCGATGCGCCGCGATTTGCGCTTGTGACCAAACGGGCAACTGCACCTGACGATGCCGAACTGGCTGACAATCCCCGCTCCCGGTCGGCCAAGCTTCGCGTGGCAGTCCGCACCGCTGCCCCCGCAGGCCCGGTCGATCCCGCCGCGCTGGGGGTTCCCATCATACATCGAAAAGGACGACGCTGATGCGCCCCTTCCTTTATGCGCTGTCATTCCTTGCGGTGATGGGCCTTGCCTTCTGGGCGTACCGTGAAAACTACGCGACACAAGCTTCGCTGAAATCCGTCGAAAACCTGCAAAACCAGATCGCCGATCTGCGCGAGACGCTGGCGGTGCAGCGTGCCGAATGGGCCTACCTGAACCGCCCCGACCGCCTCCGAGAGCTGTCGACCATCAACTTTGACCGTCTGGGGTTGCTGCCATTGCAGCCGGAACAGTTTGGCGAGGCCGATCAGGTGTCCTATCCCGCCCCGCCGGCGCTGTTCATCACCGGCCCTGTCGATGTGATCGGTGCAACCGACGAGTCCAGTGTCGCCGAAATCGTTCCCACGAATGAGGAGCAAGTCCCGTGACCCGCACCCCCCTGCGTCCACTGGCCCGCATCCTGTCCGCCCGCGCGCGCGGCGAGAACCCCGACAGCATCGAGCGCGAGAATATCCGCCTGCGCCAGGAACAGATCCGCGACAAGGGCCGCGCCCGTGCCGAAAGCCGGTTGCTGTTGCTGGGCGTCGCTTTTGCGATGGCGTTCATCGTCATCGGAGGCCGCATGGGCCTGATGGCCGCGACCGAACCGGTAGAACCGCGCAGCGCCAATTCCGGCGCGCAGATACTGGCTGGCCGGGCCGACCTGACCGATCGCAACGGGCGGATGCTGGCCACCAACCTGCTTACGCATTCGCTCTATGCCCAGCCCAAGGACATGGTTGATCCGACCCGTGTTGCCAATGAACTGGCCACGATCTTTCCCGATCTTGACGCCAAGCTGCTGCTGGCCCGCTTTACCGACGGGCGCAGCTTTTTGTGGGTCCGCAAGAAACTCAGCCCAGAACAGATGCAGGCGGTGCATGACATCGGCGATCCCGGCCTGTTGTTCGGCCCGCGTGAGATGCGCCTTTACCCCAACGGAAGGCTTGCGGCGCATGTTCTGGGCGGGGCCAGTTTCGGTGCCGAGGGGGTCAGTTCTGCCGAAGTCATCGGCACCGCGGGCATAGAAAAGGCGATGGATGCCGCCCTGCGCGACCCGGCACTTGCGGGCAAGCCTGTGGCGCTGTCGATTGACCTTACCGTGCAGGCCACCATGCAAGAGGTGCTTGAGGCCGGCATGAAGATGATGAATGCCAAGGGTGCGGCGGCAATCCTGATGGATGTCGATACCGGCGAGATCCTCAGCCTTGTCTCGCTGCCGGATTTCGATCCGAACGACCGCCCGCAAGCGATGGTCAAGGGCGATCCGGCTGACAGCCCG
The DNA here is from genome assembly GCA_031408575.1 of Rhodobacterales bacterium. Taxonomy (GTDB): domain Bacteria; phylum Pseudomonadota; class Alphaproteobacteria; order Rhodobacterales; family Rhodobacteraceae; genus Aliitabrizicola. The sequence continues at coordinate 8,002 of JANNWS010000040.1, read as the reverse complement.
TTGTTCAACCGGGCGGTGCAGGGGGTGTATGAACTCGGCTCCACCTTTAAGATCTTTGCGGCGGCGCAAGCGATGGATCTTGGTCTTGTGAATCCTGAAACGATGGTTGATGCCGATGCGCCGATGATCTGGGGCAAATACAAGATCAAGGAATTCGAGGGTCACAACTACGGCCCGCTGCTGTCGGTCAAGGACGTGATCGTGAAATCGTCGAACGTCGGCGTGGCCCGCATCGCCCTTCAGATCGGGGCGGTGCGGCAGCAGGCCTTTCTGAAATCATTGGGCTTTTTCGCGCCGACCCCGCTTGAGCTGGTCGAAGCGCCGGGTGCCAGGCCACTGATCCCCAAGCGCTGGGCCGAGATTGTCACGATCACCACCTCCTATGGCCATGGCATGTCGGCAAGCCCGATGCACCTTGCCGCCGCCTATGCGGCCATTGCCAATGGCGGCACTGCGGTCAAGCCGACGCTGCTTAAGTCCGACCTCCCGCAGGTCGGTGTCCGTGTCATGTCACAGGACACCGCAAGCAAGGCGGTTGCCATGCTGCGCGGCGTTGTCACCGAAGGCACCGCAAGTCTGGGTGACGTCGAGGGCTACTACGTCGCTGGCAAGACCGGCACCGCAGACAAGCCAAAGTCGACAGGCGGCTACTACCATGACAAGGTGATTAATACTTTTGCTGCGATGTTCCCCTCGACCGATCCGAAATATGTACTGATCGTGACGCTGGATGAACCGGTTGAAACCACCGGTCCGATCCCGCGCCGTACCGCAGGCTGGACATCAGTTCCCGTCGCCGCCGAAATTGTGCGTCGTGTGGCCCCGCTTCTTGGTCTGCGCCCGGCCGTCGAGCCTGCGTCGACCGATGCGGTTACACTTATCAAGAACTAGGCAGGCATGGGACGGAACGCGGCAGATGGCAAACCCGACACGATCCCTTGCGGCACTGGGCCTGACCGCCAAAGGCGGGCGCGAGGCACAGATTGCCGGCCTTGCCGTTGACAGCCGCGCGGTGCGCGACGGCTTTTTGTTCGCGGCCCTTCCCGGCAGCGCCGCGCATGGCGCCGACTACATCCCGGCTGCCCTGAAACAGGGTGCTGCCGCCATCCTGACCGATCCCGAGGGCGCGCGGCAGGCACAGTCGGCACTGGCAGATTCGGACGCGGCGCTTGTGGTGGCCGAAGATGCGCGCGCGGCCCTTGCATGGGCCGCAGCTCTGTGGTTTCGCGATCAGCCGCCAACAATCGTAGCGGTCACCGGCACCAACGGCAAAACCTCTGTCGCCAGCTTTACCCGGCAGATCTGGATGGCGCTGGGTCACGCTGCGATCAACATCGGCACCACCGGCGTTGAAGGCGCGTGGGATGCGCCTTCGGCCCATACCACGCCCGAGCCGATCACCCTGCACCGCCTGCTGGCGGATGCCAGCGATGCCGGCGTGACCCATGCCGCGATGGAAGCGTCCAGCCACGGCCTTGACCAGCGCCGCCTTGACGGTGTGCGGTTGAAGGCAGCGGCGTTCAGCAATTTCACGCAGGACCATTTGGATTATCACGGCACCTTCGGCGCGTATTTCGCCGCCAAAGTCGGGCTTTTCGGGCGGGTTCTGTCCGAAGACGGTGTGGCAGTCATCAACACCAATGATCCGTGCGGCACCGACATGGCGGAGATTGCCGATGCAAGGGGGCAGGCCATTCTGCGCGTGGGTCACGCTGCCGAATGTGATCTGCGGATTCTGGCCCAGCGGTTCGATGCCACCGGACAGGATCTGCGCCTGCGCTGGCATGGCAAGGCGCATCAGATCCGGCTGAACCTGATCGGCGGGTTTCAGGCGGAAAACGTGGCGCTTGCTGCCGGTCTGGTAATTGCCTGCGGCGACGACCCCGAAGCGGTTTTTGCCGCTCTGCCGCCGTTGGTCACCGTGCGCGGGCGGATGCAGCTTGCTGCGACCCGTCGCAACGGGGCTTCGGTGTTCGTCGACTACGCCCATACTCCTGACGCTATCGCAACCGCGCTGAAGGCGCTGCGCCCGCATGTCATGGGCCGCATCGTGATCGTCTTTGGCGCGGGCGGCGACCGTGACAGCACCAAGCGCCCGCTGATGGGGGCTGCCGCCGCCGACCATGCAGATGTGCTGTTCGTGACCGACGACAACCCCCGGAGCGAAGACCCCGCCCTTATCCGCTCCGCCATCCTTGCCGCCTGTCCCGACGCGACCGAAGTTGGCGACCGGGCCGAGGCGATCTTGCGCGGGGTCGATGCGCTGGGGCCGGGGGATGCGCTGCTGATTACGGGCAAGGGGCATGAAACGGGCCAGACAATCGCAGGCCAGGTCTATCCGTTTGACGATGTGGAACAGGCCAGCGTCACCGTGGCGGCATTGGACGGTCTGATATGACCCCGCTCTGGACCTCGTCCGACGCGGCTGCCGCGACGGGTGGCACCGCAACGGCGGCATGGACTGCAAATGGCGTGTCGATCGACACCCGCACGCTGCAGCCGGGCGATCTGTTCGTGGCGCTGACCGATCTGCGCGACGGCCATGATTTTGTGGCGCAGGCGCTGGCCAAGGGCGCCGCCGCAGCAATTGTCACCCATCGCCCCGATGGTGTCGCCGCAGACGCCCCGCTGCTGATCGTGTCCGATGTGCTGGTGGCGCTGACCGGCCTTGCCCGCGCCGCCCGCGCCCGCACGGCGGCGCGCGTGGTGGGCGTCACCGGTTCGGTCGGTAAAACCTCGACCAAGGACATGCTGCGGACCGTCCTGTCGGGGCAGGGGGCGACCCATGCGGCGGAGGCCAGCTATAACAACCACTGGGGCGTGCCACTGACCCTTGCCCGCATGCCCGCCACCACCGATTTTGCGGTGATCGAGATTGGGATGAACCATCCTGGCGAGATTTCTCCGCTGGCCGTCCTTGCACGGCTTGACGTGGCCCTCATCACCACCGTCGCCGCCGCCCATCTGGAGGCCTTCGACAGCATCGCAGGCATTGCCCGCGAAAAAGCAGCGATCATGGATGGCCTGATCCTCGGCGGCACGGCCATCCTGCCCACCGATATCGATACGGCCGCCATTCTGCTGACGAAGGCGGCGCAGGTCGGCGCGCGCATCGTGCAATTCGGCGCAAGCCCGTCCGCCGATTTCTGCCTGACCGACATTCACCTGACCCCCGACGCCACGGTCGTGCGCGCCACCGCACAGGGCGCGCCGATTCTGTTCAAGGTCATGACGCCGGGGAAACACTTTGCCGGCAATGCACTGGCCGTCCTCGCCGCAGCCCATGCCCTTGACCTTGATCCGACCATCGCCACCTGCGATCTGGGACAGTGGGTGCCGCCCAAGGGCCGTGGAACCCGTGAGCGTATTCTGCTCGATCCGGTCGAGGATCAAAGTTTTGAGCTGATCGACGATGCGTTCAACGCCAACCCCGCATCAATGGCCGCAAGCCTTGATCTTCTGGCGGTGATCGCGCCGACTGATGGCGTGGGCCGTGTCGGTGCAGGCCGCCGCATTGCCATTCTGGGCGACATGCTGGAACTGGGCCGCGCCGAGGTGGAATTTCATCAGGCCATTGCGGGGCATCCGCAACTGGGCGCAGTTCAGGTCATTCATTGCGTCGGCCCGCGGATGCGTTTCCTGCACCACGCCCTGCCGCTGCGTCAGCGAGGCATCTGGGTTGAAACGGCGGCCGAACTTGTGCCACAGGCGCGCCAGCTGGTGGATGCCGGGGATATCGTGCTGGTGAAGGGATCAAAGGGCATCAGGGTGTCGCTGGTCGTTGACGCCCTGCGGAAATTGGGGCAGGCGGTCGCCCACGGTCATCAAGGGACAGACTGAATGCTGTATTGGCTTACCCAGTTCTCCGACGGAGGTGACTTTTTCAACCTCTTTCGCTATATCACCTTTCGCGCCGGGGCCGCGTTCTTTACCGCGTTGATCTTTGGCTTCATCTTCGGCCGGCCGCTGATCGACATGCTGCGGCGCAAGCAGGGCAAAGGCCAGCCGATCCGCGACGACGGCCCGCAAAGCCATTTCGCCAAGGCCGGCACGCCCACGATGGGCGGCCTGCTGATCCTGTCTGCCCTTGCGTTTTCAACCCTGCTTTGGGCGCGACTTGACAATCCCTATGTCTGGATTGTGCTGTTTGTCACGCTCGCCTTCGGGCTCATCGGCTTTGCCGACGACTTCGCCAAAGTGACCAAGCAGAATACCAAAGGCGTGTCGTCGCGCGTCCGGTTCGGGCTGGGTCTTCTTATTGCGGCTTTGGCGGCCTTTGCTGCCGCGCGATTTCACCCCGACGCTCTGACCAACCAACTGGCACTGCCATTTTTCAAGGATGTGTTGCTGAACCTCGGCGTGTTCTTCGTGCCGTTCGGCATGATCGTGGTTGTGGGTGCGGCCAATGCGGTAAACCTGACCGACGGTCTGGATGGTCTGGCGATCATGCCGGTGATGATCGCGGCGGCAACGCTGGGTGTGATTTCCTATTTCGTCGGCAACGTGAACTTTGCCGATTACCTTGGTGTCCACTATGTCGAAGGTACCGGCGAGATCCTGATCTTCTGTTCTGCCCTTATCGGCGGTGGACTTGGGTTTCTGTGGTACAATGCCCCACCTGCGGCGGTCTTCATGGGCGACACCGGCAGTCTGGCGCTTGGCGGCGCTTTGGGTGCCATTGCGGTCTGCACCAAGCACGAGATCGTGCTGGCCATCGTCGGCGGTCTGTTCGTGGTCGAGGCGTTAAGCGTGATCATTCAGGTGATTTACTATAAAAGTACCGGCAAGCGCGTATTCCTGATGGCCCCGATCCACCATCATTTCGAGAAAAAGGGCTGGGCCGAGCCGCAGATCGTCATCCGCTTCTGGATCATCAGCCTGATCCTTGCCCTGATCGGCCTTGCCACGCTGAAGGTGCGGTAAGGCCGTGGATAAGTACGTTGCCCGGCCTGGGGCGCGTCGTGAGCGACGCCCTCGGCAACGCTTCGGATCGCTTGCAGGATCGGCAGGAATACCCGCTGTGCGTTGTTCAAAACACACAGATGCCGCAACAAAATGTGCATGCCTGCGGTGCTGTCACGCAAATGTGGTGCAAGCCCGCCAGCTTTCCGAGACATCTCAATCTCGCTGCCCTAGATACCAGGCTGAAGAGAAGTTATATCAGCTAGAGTGCGATGCGGCTTGGCCTCTGCGCACCGAACGATCCGACTGCAACCTGAAGTGAAAGCACCCTCCCTGACATGACTGCCGCTCCCCGGATCGACGACCTTGAGACTGCTCCGAAACAACCGCAGGACTGGGTCAAGATCCTTGCCCGTTACCGCGAGCCGCATCCCGGACGTTCCGCGCTTGAACTGGGGATAAGCCTGATACCCTTCCTGGTGATCTGGGGCCTGGCCTGGTGGGCGCTGTCGCTGAGCGGTTGGCTGGCTTTTGCGTTGGCAGTGCTGAACGGGGCTTTCCTTGTGCGGCTGTTCATCATCCAGCATGACTGTGGTCACGGCTCCTTTTTCAACAACCGCCACCTCAGCGACTGGGTCGGGCGCGCGCTGGGTGTTCTGACACTGACGCCCTATGACGTCTGGCGGCGCACCCATTCGATCCACCATTCCGCTGCCGGAAATCTGGACAAGCGCGGGATCGGCGACGTGATGACGCTGACGGTCACTGAGTATGGTGCGCTGTCGCGTGTAGGCCGGCTGCGCTACCGCATCTATCGCCATCCGCTGTTCATGTTCGGTTTGGCCCCGACACTCCTGTTCGTGCTGCAGAATCGCATCCCGCTTGGTCTGATGGACAAGTCGTTCTACTGGACCAGCGCGATGGGAACCAATGCGGCCATTGCGGTTGTTGTCGGCACTATTCTTTACCTTGGCGGTTTCATGCCGTTGGCGCTGGTGTTTTTGCCGACGGTGCTTGTCGCAGCTTCTATCGGGGTCTGGCTGTTCTACGTGCAGCATCAGTTCGAGGAAACGCGCTGGGACCGGAACGAGGATTGGCAGCTGCACGATGCCGCCCTGCATGGCAGTTCACACTACGATCTGCCGCCGGTGCTGCGATGGTTCACCGGCAATATCGGCATTCACCACGTTCACCACCTGTACAGCCGCATCCCGTTCTACCGCCTGACCGAGGTGTTGCGTGACCATAAACAACTTGCCACCGCGCAGCGCCTGACCATTCGTCAGAGCATCGCCTGCGCCCGCCTGCACCTGTGGGACGAAGGGCGCCAGCGCCTGCTGTCGTTTGCCGAAGCGCGCAAACTTGCCAAGGTGGCAGGCGCACATTCTGCGGTTGCCTGACGTGACCGGGGCCGTGTGGCCCCACAAACGGCGCAGCAGCATCTGCGTGGGGTAAGGGCCGATCAGGCATTTTGCCGCAATGTTCGGGCTGCGGGGCGACCCCGCCCGCAGACCGCTTTCGCGTTGCAGCCCATGGGACGGCGCGGCATGCTGGCACAAAAGAGGGAAGGTTTTCCATGCCCCGCCCACTTCGTCCGACGGCCCTGGTGACCGGGGCCAATCGTGGCATCGGCCGCGCCATTGTGGCCGGGTTGAAGGCTAAAGGTTGCCACGTCACGCTTGCCGCCCGCGATGAGGTCTTGGGCCGGGCAGCGGCGGCGGACCTTGACGTTGACTTTGCCCGGATCGACCTTACCGACCCGGACAGCTATTTTGAGGCGGTGACCCGGACCGGCGGTTTCGATATCCTCGTGAACAACGCCGGCCTGCTGAACGACATTTCCTTGCTTGACCGGCGTTCGGATTTTGCGGAGTCGATGGAGGTGATGGTGGCAGCCCCGTTGGATCTGATCCGCCTGAACACTCCCCATTGGCGCGCCAGCGGCTGGGGTCGCATCGTCAACCTGTCGTCGGGCTGGGGTAGTTTTGCCGAAGGGTTGGGTGGTCCTGGTGCCTACGGCGTGGCCAAGGCCGCGTTGAACGCGCTGACCAAAGCCTTGCCGCGCGACCTGCCGCCCGGTGTCAAGATCAATGCCGCCTGTCCCGGTTGGGTCGCCACCCGGATGGGCGGCGCAGCGGCACCGCTGTCACCAGAGGAGGGTGCCGATACGCCGATCTGGCTGGCCATGCTGCCCGACGACGGACCGACGGGCGGCTTCTTTCGCCGTCGTCAGCCGATTGCCTGGTAGCGGCACGACTGATAGCGTCTCTGCCGCCTTGCAGATGCGTCCGGCAGTGCTGACAGTGTCGGCCTCGGGCGAATGCTTTGGATCGGCCGATGAACGATCCCGCAACTCCCGGCGGGTCTTCAACCTTCAGTCTTGCCGTGCGGGCTCGGCGCATTTTGACGCTGCCATTCGCCTGCAATACGACTTCGCGTCAGCATTTCCTGACGGTCAAGTACGCTGTTATCAGCCATTTCTGACTGGACCCGTTTGAACAGGCCATCAATCAGCCGCTCATCCATCCATGGCTTTGCTGGTGGTTTCACTGGGGTTTGTTCGACCGAAACGGGAACCGGGCGAAACGGTTTGCGTTCACCGGCCGGCGCTGCAGCATTGATTTTGAAGAATTTCATGAGGATCTTACTTGCGAGCAATGACCAGGGCAAATCGACCACCGGATGCTTGAACACCGAAATGCGTTGCCGGGAGAGAGAGGGGATCGTCCCCCCCGGCAACTGAACCTAATAAAAAGTCACTACCAAGTTTCGGACGCTAGGCATCGAAAGTCACACGCCCGACACCACTAAGACGCGTGACCGTTAACTTTTGTTCCCCGGTATCCCGGCTATCTGCGAAAAATCGGCGGGCCACATCGCCACAGCATGTGGCCGCACGGCAAAGGCATGGTCGGAAAAGGCAAAGGGACAGGACCCAAGTCATGTCGTCGAAAGCCACTTAAGGAACGTCTGATTAACGGCTTCGGCTTTGCCGAGATGGCCGTCTGAGCGTCGCTGGGACATTTTTTTCGGGCAAATGGCATCGATTTTGCGGTTTCGGAGCCGCATCCGCGGCGGCGCGCCCGCTTTCGGGCAGACT
>JANNWS010000039.1:0-7531 GCA_031408575.1 Rhodobacterales bacterium | reverse complement strand
CCCATTGCCGACCGTCGCCTGGCAGAAGGCGGGCCAGCCCGCCGTCTATGCGCTGGAGGGGGGCGTCTATTGCGCCTCGTCGGCGGTGAACTGGGCGCGCCAGCTTGGCCTGTTCACCGATCTGGCCGCGATTGATGCCTTCGACGCTACTGCCGCGATTGACCGGGGGCTTGTCTTCGTGCCTGCCCTTGCCGGCCTTGCCTGCCCGCATTGGGACCGGGCGGCAAAGGGGGCGTGGCTGGGCCTCTCGCTGGACACGACGCCCGCCGACATGATGCAGGCGCTGCTGGAAGGTGTCGCCCTGCGGATGGCCGAGGTTGTCGCCGCCATCGAGACGGTGCAGCCGCTGCGCCCCCCGGTGTCCATCGACGGCGGCATGGCGGCAAACCGCTATTTCTGCCAGTTCCTTGCCGATACGCTCGGGCGTGAGGTGATCCTGTCCGATCAGCCGGAACTGACGGCCATCGGTGCCGCCAGCCTTGCGGCCGAGGCGGCGGGCCATGATCGGACCTTTGCCCGCGCGGGCCATATCCTTGCCCCGCGTGCGACGCCCGGCGCGCGGACCCAGCGGTTCGCCGCTGCCCGCCGAGCGGTGCAGGGCTTTGGCGCAGGGGCGGGCTGACGCGACAGCCCGGCCGCGTTACCCCGACGTCTGGCGCGCGTTTGCCCCGTAGCTGGCGAACCCTTTTGACGTTTCGGCCAGTTCCTCATCCGTCAGCAGATGCCCGCCGCCGATCTGCAGCACATGGAAATACTGATGCGCCAGCGCCTCAAGCTCGTGGGCAAGCCACGTGGCGCGGGTCAGGTCCGGACCGGCGGCAAGCATCCCGTGATTGGCCATCAGGCAGCTGTTGCGCCCTTCCATCGCCGCGACCACCGCCTCGGACAATGCGGCGGTGCCATAACAAGCATATGCGGCGCAGCGGATATCCGGCCCGCCGAACGCCGCCATCATGTAGTGGATCGCGGGGATCGGCTTGCGTGCAATGGCAAGCACGGTCGAAAACGGTGCATGGGTATGCACGATGGCCCCGATCTCGGGGCGCGCGCGCATCAGATCGCGGTGAAACCGCCATTCAGTTGACGGCTTGCGCGGCCCTTCCCAACGGCCATCGTCCGGGTCTAGCGGCATCCGTACGATCATCGCCGGTTCAAGTTGGTCACTTGGCACAGCAGACGGCGTAATCAGCAGCGCATCGCCATCGCGCGCTGAAACATTGCCCGACGATCCCCGGTTCAGCCCGGTCCGGTCCAACTCGCGGCACCGGGCGATGATTTCGGCGCGAAGGTCAGCCGACATGGCTGGCGCGTCCGTTGCGCTGCCTGCCCGCCGGGGCCAGCATTTTTCCGTGTGTCACGCCCGGCACCATCATCGTCCCGCCCGGTCGGAGAACATCGCGGCCAAACCTGCGGCAGTCGCGGGGGCAATGCCGCGCTCGGTGATCAGCCCGGTGACAAGGCGGGCGGGTGTCACATCGAAGGCCGGGTTTGCCACAGGCGTCGCCTCGGGCGAGATGCGCAGGCGGGTGCGGGTGCCATCGTCCAGCTTGCCCTGAACAAAGGTCACCTCATCCCCGGCCCGCTCTTCGATCGGGATCTCGGCCAGCCCGTCCTGCACGCCCCAGTCGATGGTGGGCGAGGGCAGGGCGACATAGAACGGAACACCATTGTCATGCGCCGCCAGCGCCTTCAGGTAGGTGCCGATCTTGTTGCAGACATCGCCGCGCGCCGTCGTGCGATCGGTGCCGACAATGACCATGTCAACCTGTCCGTGCTGCATCAGATGCCCGCCCGCATTGTCGGTGATCAGGTGATGGTCAATGCCGTGGCTGGACATTTCCCACGCCGTCAGGTGTGCGCCCTGATTGCGGGGCCGCGTCTCATCTACCCAGACATGCAGTGCTATCCCCTTGGCCACCGCCTGATAGATCGGCGAGGTGGCCGTGCCCCAATCCACCGTGGCCAGCCAACCCGCATTGCAATGGGTCAGGATGTTCACCGGGCCGGATTTTCTTGCGGCGATTTCCTCTATCAAGCCAAGGCCATGCGCGCCGATCCTGCGGTTGATCTCGACATCCTCATCGCAGATTTCCGCTGCCCGCGCATAGGCGGCCGCGGCACGTTCGACGGTCGGAAGGGGTGTCAGTATCCGAAGCACCTCATCCAGCGCCCATCGCAGGTTTACGGCGGTGGGCCGGGTCGCGTAAAGCGTGTCATAGCCCAGCATCAGACCGGCATCCGATGGATCTTCAGCCATCTGCAACGCCATCCCATAAGCCGCCGTCGCCCCGATCAGGGGCGCACCGCGCACCCACATGTCGCGGATCGCCACGGCTGCCTGATCCATCGAAGCAAGGTCAACCACCACGAAATCATGCGGCAACCGTGTCTGGTCGATAATCTGCACCGTGCGGCCATCCGCGCCCAGCCAGATCGACCGATACTGCGTGTTACCAACCTTCATGCCATATCCCCGGTTTCGATCTGCCGGGCGAGGTCGCAAACCTGCCCGGTCGTCAGAATGTAATGCCGCATCACCGCCAGGTGCCGCCCCAGCGCCAGGGCGCGGCGTTCTGCAATCAGACGGCGTGCGGGATCGAGGATCGCTTCCAGATCCTCGACATGGGCAAGGCCCAGAATGCGGCGGTGCATCTCTACCCCGGCAAACCCAAGCGCATCCATCCAGATGCCGCGCAAGACCGATTGCAGCGCCTGCTCTGATGCGATGTGATCGCCCTGATCCTCATAAAGACTGCGCTGATGCAGGATGCCCGTCCGCTCGGTTCGCCAGAGGTGGCCGAACTCTGCCACGAACGCGGCCCAGGTCTGCTCCACCACCCCCAGAAGCCAGCGGCGATACGTCTCGCGCGCACCGGGTGCCGCTTCGTGGCCGGACTGCGCAAAGAACCCCAGCAGGAAATTGCCCAGCAACATGCCCACGTCAAACCCGAATGGGCCGTAGATTGCAAATTCGGGGTCGATCACCTGTGTGTCGTCGCCCGTCACCATGATCGAGCCGGAATGCAGATCGCCATGCACCAGCGTCTGTGACTTGCTGACGAAGGCGTGCTTCATTTCCTGTGCCGCCACCTTCATGTCGCGGTCGGCGCACAGCCGCGCCACCCAAGACTCCAGCCCCGGCGTGTGCTTGTTCAGCCTTGCCGCGAAATAGGGGTCCGAGAATACAAGGTTCTCGGTAATATCCGCCAGTTCCACATTGCCCAGAAACAGCGCCATGTCCGCTTTGGCACCGGCGGCGTTCATCGACAGGTTCGATCCGCGAAACAGGCTACGCGCCAGAAACAGCCCCATGTCGCGTGCAAGGTTCGGATGCTGAACCCCCGCCACGACCGACTTTCGCAAGATCACATGCGGTGCCAGATAGCGCATCACGATCAGCGCCTGCACCTCGTCGAAATGATACACGTCGGGCACCCGGCCCGGATCGCGGGCCGCATGGCGCGCCAGCGCGTTGTATTCAAAGAACGACCGGCGCAGGGGCAGGGGCCAGCCATCGCCCACCACCCGCAAATAGGGTAGGGCCTGCTTCACGATCAGCGCGCCACCGGGCGATTTCACGATGAAGACAAGGTTGAGGTTGCCATCCCCCACCTCTTTCACCTCCCACAGCGCCACATCCCGCCCCAGCCGGTCGGTCACGGCCGCAACGCCGGCCAGTCGGGCGGGAAGTGTTGCCGCGGTGAAAGGTTTGTACAAGGGCATCAGATCAGCCGGTACTGCTTTGCCTTGCCGCGCAGGAAGGGCAGTCCACTGCCCATCACCTCGGCCTCGCTTTCCGCCACGGGCCGCCAGACCGACAGGCCAAAGCCGATCTCGGGCGGCATGTTGATGAAACTTTCCATCGCCAGCCCGCCCTGAAAGCCTACGGCGGCCAGCGTGGCGAAACACTCATCCCAGTTGCAGGTACCGTAGCCGGGCGTGCCACGGTCGGATTCCGACAGATGGATGTATTTCAGATACTTGCGCGAATCCAGTATCCCGTTTCCGATGCCCTTTTCCTCGATGTTCATGTGATAGGTATCAAGGTGGATGAACAGGTTCTCGGCGCCGACCCGCTCGACCATTTCCACCGCCTGCCAGCCGGTATTGATCAGGTGGTTTTCATAGCGGTTCACCGGCTCGATCCCGAACAAAAGGCCGCGCTTTCGGGCATGCGCGCAGGCGACATCCAGCACACGCGCGATGTTGTCATACTCTCCTTGCGTCGGAGGAAAGCCAGACCGCTCGCCAATGCCGCCGAAGGTGACGCCACTCAGCGCAAGGCAGCCCATCTCGGCGGTCTTGTCCAACGCCAGCGTCAGAAATTCGATCGCCGCATCGGGCCGGACCGAAGCCCAGGCCGCTTGCGGCAGACCCAGCGAACAGACCGCAGGCATCTCGTGCCGGGTCAGCAGCGCGCGGGTATGTCCGGCATCGACATTGCCGGGATCAAGCAGGGCAATCTCCAGAAAATCCATGTTGTAGCGGACTGCCTCGGCCACGGCCCGCTCGGCCCCGGCGCGGTTCCAATTCATCGTCCACATGCTGGTGTGAACCCCGAAACCCTTCATGCCGCATCCTCCGCCCTGGCGAGCAATGCCCGCGCCAATCCTTCATCCACAATCAGCCGGTTCACGAAGCCAGCCCGTAGCACGGCAAGCGTCGCAACCGTCTTGCTGAGGCCCGCTGCAAGCAGCATCACATCGGTAGCCCGCAGATCGTCAAGCCCGATCGACGGCGCGCGACGGTTCAGGTCGGTGTCGGCCAGCGATCCGTCGGCGCAAAAGAACTTGCCGGTGCTGTCGGCTACCGCCCCCGCCGCGTGCAACGCCTGCGCCTCGGATTCGGTCAATATCCCGCTGGTCGACAGCAGCGCCTGAGGTGAGCAATCGCCCAGCGAAATGATCGACCAGGGGGCCGCACGCGCTGCCTGCAACGTCTCGCGCACAAGGCGCTGGTTCAGCACCACCCGGCAATCGGCCTCGCTGTCGGTCAGGAATGGGGCGGGCAGGAACATCGCCGATCCGCCCGTCAGCGACGCAAGCCGCGTGCAGACGTCGAACGGGCTCGTCTCGGCAGTCCGCGCCATCGACCCCATGAGCGAGACGAAACACAGCTGCGGATGGCGCAGGCCGGTCAGCGCCTGCGCCATCGCCGCCATGGTGCGCCCCCAACCGACGCCGATGCTGACCGGCCCGTCGCCGCGCCCAATTCGCGCCAGAAACCCCGCCGCCACGATCCCGACCGCGCGTCGCGCGGTGTTGTCATCGGCCAGCCCGCCCGGCATCGGGGCTACCTGCACCTCGGTCAGATCAAAGTGCCGGGCCAACCGGTCGGCCAGTGCCAGAGTGCCGGTCGTCTCATGCTCCAGCGACACGCGCACCAGCCCTCGGTCGCGTGCGTCGGCCAGCAGCCGCAGCACCTTGAACCGCGAGATGCCAAGGCGCTGGCTGACCTCTTCCTGGCTCATCTGGCCGACATGGTACAGCCAGGCCGCCTGCACCAGATCATCGGTTTCGGGGCGGGTCTGGGTCATCTGGTCCCTGAAGTCGCTGCGTTACGGAGGCACTTGCGTTTCAATCATCATAAACGCTTGACCGACCCGCTCGTCAACGATTATCACAAATGTGCAGAAAGCGCACAAATACTGCAATGCAGCACTGCACTTGCAGAAACATGTCAGTCCGGAGGGGCGTCAAAGTTTGGGATATGTGATCGGCATAGATGGCGGCACGGAAAGCCTGCGCGCGCATGTGTTCGATGTGTCGGGCCGCTCGCGCGGTGTTGGCAGATGCGCCTATGCGACCGACTTTCCCGAACCCGGCCGCGCCGAACAGACGCCCGAGGACTGGTGGCATGCCGCAGGTGTTGCGGTGCATGACGCACTGGCTGCGGCCGAAATCGGGGCCGATCAGATCCTTGCCATTGCCGCCGATACCACGTCATGCACGGTTGTCGCGCTGGATGCTGCGGGCCGGTCATTGCGCCCGGCGCTTTTGTGGATGGATGTGCGCGCCCACCGAGAGGCGGATATGGTGGCCGGATGCGGCGATCCGGCGCTGCGGGTGAACGGGGCCGGGGCGGGACCGGTCTCTCCCGAGTGGATGATCCCCAAGGCGCTGTGGATGGCGCGCAACCAGCCCGACTTGTTTCGCGACGCGGCGATGGTCGGGGAATATCAGGATTACATCAACTTGCGCCTGACGGGTCGGTGGTGTGCCTCGCTAAACAACGTAACGATGCGCTGGCACTATCAGACCGACCATGGTGGGTGGCCGCAAACCCTGCTGGAGCGGTTGAACCTTGGCGCGTTGCGCGCGAAATGGCCGTCCGAGATCATCGCACCGGGTCAGCCTGTCGGCCCCCTTACAGCCGAAGCGGCGGGGCATCTGGGCCTGCTGCCCGGAACGCTGGTGGTTCAGGGTGGCGCGGACGCCTTCATCGGCATGATTGGTCTTGGCGTGACCCAACCGGGCGAGTTGGCGCTGATCACCGGGTCGTCGCATCTGCAACTGGGTGTCGCCAACCGCGCCGTCCACGCGCCGGGTGTGTGGGGTACCTATATGGATTGCGTTTATCCCGGTCGCCCGATCATCGAGGGGGGGCAAACCTCGACCGGGTCCGTCATCGCATGGTTCAAGCGCCACTTTGCCGAGCATATGGATTTTGACCGCCTGAACACCGACGCCGACGCGCTGCCACCGGGGGCCGAGGGGCTGCTGGTTTGCGACCACTTTCAAGGCAACCGCACCCCCTATACCGACGCGCTGTCGCGCGGGGCGATCACAGGTCTGACGCTGAAACACACGCCCGCCCATGTTTACCGCGCGCTGGTCGAAGGCATCTGTTTTGGCACGCGTCTGATTGTCGAGACGTTCGGTGACGCGTTCGATGCGCGCCGCATCGTGGTGGCCGGTGGGGCCACGCGGTCAGACTTCTGGTTGCAGGTCCATGCCGACACGCTGGGTCTGCCCCTTCAGGTGACCGAGGAAACCGAAGCCTGCGCGCTGGGGGCCGCCATTCTTGCCGCCACCGGGGCCGGGCAATTCGCCAGCATCGACAGCGCCTGCGCGGCCATGGTCCGCGTTGCCCGCACGATCGAGCCCGACATGGAACGCCACGCGGCCTATGCCCCGATCTATGCCCGGTATCTTGCCGCCTACGAGGCGCTCAAACCCCTGCGCGAGGCGACATGAACCCGATGAGTCCCCCGAACACCGCGCCCTTGCAGCGCTACACTACGATGCGCCGCATCCGGTCGTTCGAGGAGCGCGTGGGCGAATTGTTCCTGCGTGGCGAAAGTGCGGGGTCGATGCTGCACCTCTCAATCGGGGAAGAGGCGGTGGTTGGGGTGGCCGACGCGATGGCGCCGGGCGATACATTCACCACGCACCATCGCGGCCACGGCGTGTTTCTGGCGCGCGGGGCCGACCCCCACCGGATGATGGCCGAAATTTCCGGCAAAGAAGACGGCTATTGCCGGGGCAAGGGTGGGTCGATGCACATTGCCGACCGCGCGCTGGGGCATCTT
>JANNWS010000038.1:0-6196 GCA_031408575.1 Rhodobacterales bacterium | reverse complement strand
CGCGTCGATGCGGCAGGGCGGTGAGATCACGCGGTTTGCGCGCCGTTCGCCCACGATCCGCTGGCCGAACCTGATCGTGCTGTGCGATATTTCGGGGTCGATGGCGCAGTATTCGCGGATGGTGCTGCATTTCGTGCATGCCGTGGCGAACCGCAAGGGGCAGGGCTGGGCGCGGGTGCATGCCTTCACCTTCGGCACCCGGCTGACCAACATCACCCGGCATCTGCGCCAGCGCGATGTCGATGCAGCACTGGCGGCGGCGGGGGCCGAGGCGCAGGACTGGTCAGGCGGCACGCGGATCGGGTCGTGTCTGCATGCCTTCAACCGCGATTGGGCGCGGCGCGTGCTGGGGCAGGGCGCGGTGGTGCTGCTGATCACCGACGGGCTGGACCGCGACGATGTGGGCGATCTGGGCCGCGAGATGGACCGGCTGCACCTGTCGGCGCGACGACTGATCTGGATCAACCCTTTGTTGCGCTGGGACGGGTTTGCGCCGAAAGCAGGCGGCATCCGGGCGATGTTGCCGCATGTGGACAGCTTTCGCGCGGGTCATTCCATCGACTCGCTGGCCGCCTTGGCGCATGCGGTGTCGGAGGCAGGTGACAGTGGCGAAAAGGCGCGTCTGATGCGGGCGCTGGAGGCTTAAGGGCCGACCTATGGCCTATGGCGCGGCACGGCGCGGCGCGTCATAATCGGGGCAGGAGGACGCCAGATGATCCGCGCGGACCATGACAGGATGCCGGAAATTGCGCTGGACTGGCACCGCGCGGGGCGCGGCGCGGCGCTGGCCACGGTGGTGGAGACGTGGGGGTCTGCCCCGCGCCCGGTGGGCAGCCAGTTGGTGATTTCTGGTGACGGCGAGATGATGGGCTCGGTTTCCGGTGGCTGCGTCGAGGGGGCTGTGGTGGCCGAGGCGCTGGATGCGATGGCGGATGGTGTGCCGCGCCAGTTGACCTACGGCGTCAGTGACGAGACGGCCTTTGTGGTGGGGCTGGCCTGCGGCGGGACGATCCGCGTCATGGTGGTGCCGGTGGGGCCGCTGTTGCCCGAGGCGATGTTGGCCGGTCTGGTCGCGGCGCGTGCGACGCGGGCAGCGGTGGCTTTGCTGACCGATATGGAAACATGGGCCGCGCGGCTGACCGACGGGGCGGGCGATGCGCTTGAGGGCGCGATTGCCGCGCGGTTCCGTTCCGATCGGTCGGGGTTGGAGGAAACGACCTTTGTGGCCGTGCATAATCCGCCGCTGCGGATGATCGTGGTGGGCGCAGTCCATATCGCGCAGCCCTTGGTGCAGATGGCGCGGGCTTGCGGTTATGATCCGGTGCTGATTGATCCGCGCGATGCCTTCGGATCGGCGGCACGGTTTCCCGGTGAGACGATTGTCAGCGATTGGCCGGATGAGGCGATGGTGGCACTTGCCCCTGATGCGCGCACGGCGGTGGTGACGCTGACGCATGATCCGAAGCTGGATGATCCGGCGATCCGGATCGCACTGGCAACGCCGGTGTTTTACCTTGGCTGCCTCGGTTCCACCCGCACCCACGCAAAACGGGTGGAGCGGTTGCGCGCCGAAGGGGTGGCGGAGGCCGATATTGCGCGCATTCATGCGCCGGTTGGTTTGAACATCGGGGCGAAAAGCCCCGGCGAGATTGCGGTGTCGATTCTGGCACAGATCACGCAGGCGCTGAGGCAGGGATGAAATTCGGGCCGGTCCCGCTGGATCAGGCGGCGGGGACCACTTTGGCCCATTCGCTGATGCTGGGCGGGCGTCGGCTGCGGAAAGGGGCGGTGCTGACGGCGGGCGATCTGGCGGGGTTGGCACTCGACGGTGTGACCGAGGTGACGGTTGCGCAGCTGGAGCCGGGCGATGTGACCGAGGACGCGGCGGCGACGCGGCTTGCACTGGCGCTGGTGCCGCACGAGGCGCAAGCCGGGCTACTGCGGACCGAAGCCTTCACCGGGCGGGTGAACCTGAACGCGACAGGGCCGGGGATTGTCGAGATGGATGTGGCGGCGGTTCAGGCGCTGAACCGGATTGATCCTGCGATCACGCTGGCCACGCTGGCGCCGTATACGCGGGTCGTGTCGGGCATGCTGGTCGGTACGGTAAAGATCATTACCTACGCGGTAGCCGGGGCAGCGCTGGCGCGGGCCGAAACTGTCGCGCAGGGTGCGATCAGGGTGCGGCCGGTTGTGCGGCGCTCCGCAGGGTTGCTGATGACGGATGTGCCGGGGCAGGACGACAAGCTGATCGTCAAGGGCCGCCAGGTGATCGAGGCACGGCTGCGCGCGCTGGGGATGGAACTGGCAGGGGTTGTGACAACGGCGCATGAAGCAGGGGCAATGGCCGTGGCGCTGGCGCGCCTGCCGGGAGAGATGGTGTTGATCCTGACCGGATCGGCCACGTCCGATCTGCACGATACTGCCCCCGAAGCGGTGCGGATGGCGGGGGGCGGTGTGGCGCGGTTCGGGATGCCGGTCGATCCGGGCAACCTGCTGTTTCTGGGCAGCCTTGGCGCACGCCCGGTGATCGGGCTGCCGGGGTGCGCGCGGTCGCCCGCCCTGAATGGTGCGGACTGGGTGCTGGAACGGCTGGCGTGCGGGCTGGCGGTTTCGGATGACGATATCGCGGCAATGGGGGTTGGGGGATTGCTGAAGGAAATCCCGATCCGGCCGCAACCGAGGGAGCGGTCGCAGAAATGAAGAAGGGCCCCGACGGGGCCCTTGGGAGTTTTCGAAAACTCCTGGCAAACTCCTTCGAAGGATTTTGCTGTCTCGCGTCGGGCTGTCGCCGCGTTACTTCGGGCCGATCATCATGACCATCTGGCGGCCCTCAAGGCGTGGCATGCTTTCGATCTTGCCGGCATCGACGGCGCCTACATCACCCGCGACGCGGTTCAGCAGTTCCAGACCCAGTTCCTGGTGGGCCATCTCGCGGCCCCGAAAGCGCAGGGTGACCTTCACCTTGTCGCCTTCTTCGAGGAACTTCAGAACCGATCGCATCTTCACGTCATAGTCATGCGTGTCGGTGCCGGGGCGGAACTTGATTTCCTTGATCTCGATGATCTTCTGTTTCTTGCGCGCTTCGGCCTCGCGCTTTTGCTGTTCATACTTGAACTTGCCGAAATCCATGATCTTGCAGACCGGTGGTTCCGCGTTTGGTGAGATCTCGACCAGATCGAGGCCTGCCTCGGTTGCCATCTGCATCGCGCGTGCAGGTGTCACGACACCGACATTCTCGCCGTCGGCACCGATCAGCCGTATCTCGGCGGACCGGATACGATCATTGATGCGGGGGCCGGTATCGCGTTGCGGCGGGGCGTTGTGGGGTCTGCGAGCTATGGTGTCGTTCCTTGCATTGTTTCCGTTCAGCGTCGCGCAAGATAGACCCCGGCGCTGCGCCTTTCAACTGGCATTTGCGCGTTGATCGGGCCTGCTTGCAGGTGATTTCGGTTTCCCCGCTTTCAATATGCATGCGAAAGTGCCATATGGCCCGCAGGAATACCTCAAAAGAGGGTGGGGAGACGACAATGAACAAAACAGTCCTTATCGTGATTGCAGCACTGCTTGCCGCAGGCGCCTATTATCAGTTCAGCTATGTGCCGGGCCAACGTGCTGCCGAAGCCGCAGCCACCGCCGCTGCCGCTGAGGTCGAAGCTGCCGCCGCCGCCGCGAAGGCCGCAGAAGAGCAGGCTGCCGCTGACGCCGCCGCTGCCGCCAAAGCCGCCGAAGAGGCCGTTGCCAAAGCCGCCGCCGATGCCGCTGCCGCTGCGGCAGCAACGACTGACGCTGCGACCGAAGCTGTCGGCACCGCGACCGAAGCCGTGGGCGACGCCGCCGCAATGGTCTGGGATGCCACCAAGCTGACCGCCGCAGACATCACCGCGCGCATCGCCGCGGCCCCTGTCGCGCAGTCGGTGAAGGACACGCTGACCACCACGTTCAATTCGGTTCAGGGCAACCCGACCGCCGTGCAGGGTGTGCTGGACCAGCTGAAGCAAGCAATGGGCCTGTAATCCATCTAACATGACGTAAAAAACGCCGCTGGGGTGACCCGGCGGCGTTTTTCATTTATGCGGTGCAGTCTTGGCAGCGCGTCAGATGCCGTCGCCGACAAAGGCCTTTTCGACTACATATTCAAGTGGTTCGGAATTGGCACCTTCGCGCAGGCGGAAGCCTTCGAGCACCGCCTTTACATCGACGTTGAAGGCCAGCGAGCCGCAGACCATCGCGCGGTCGGTGGCGGGGTCCATCGGCGGCAGGCCAAGGTCGGAAAAGACCTTGCCGCTGGTCAGGTTGTCGGTAATGCGGCCCATGTGGGCGCTGGGTTCCCGTGTCGTCGTGGGGTAGTAGAGCAGCTTTCCTGCGACCAGTTCACCGATCAGCGGATCATCGTTCAGACTTTCGACAAGTTGCCGCCCGTATTGCAGCTCTGCCAACTCGCGGCAGGTGTGCATCATGATGACCTGATCGTATTTCTCGTAAGTGTCAGGGTCGCGCATCAGGCTGGCGAAAGGCGCGATCCCCGTGCCGGTGGCGAGGAACCACAGCCGCTTGCCGGGCAAAAGCGCGTCATGCACCAGCGTGCCTACGGGTTTGGGACGCAGGATAATCTCGTCACCGGGTTCGATATGTTGCAGGCGCGAGGTAAGCGGGCCATCGGGAACCTTGATCGAATAGAATTCCAGCTCGTCATCCCAACTGGGTGAAGCGATGGAATATGCGCGCAACAAGGGTTTGCCGTTGTCGCCCATCAGACCGATCATCACGAATTCACCCGACCGAAAGCGCAGGCTTGCCGGACGCGAGACGCGGAAGGAAAAGAGCCGGTCTGTCCAGTGTGTCACGCTCGTGACGGTCTGGGCGTCGGGAAGATGCGGTTTCGCGGCAGGGCTTGCGGTCACAGCGGTCGTTTCGTTCATGGGTTCGGCTTTCGCTTTAGGCGAGATGGGGCGGCGGGGGAACCCCGATATCAGGCGCGCAGGCGCGACTGATAGTCATGGGTCTGCCAGTCGGCGCGGAACTGCCACTGGTCCTGCGGCTGGCGAAGCGCCAGATCGTCGGGGATTTCCACCTCGTCAAAGCCGGTGCGGCGAAACATGGCGTATTGGTCGGCGATCACCGGGCCGTGCGCGCGCAGACGGCCGGTAAAGCCCATAACGCGCAAGCGGCGCGCAAGAGTGAACCCGCGCCCGTCGCTGAACGCCGGAAACGCAATGCGGATCAGCGTGAAGTCGGCCAGGCGGTTCGAAAGCCGCATCGGGTCATCGGTGTTCAAAAGGTCGATGGCCTGCGTGTGGGGGGCGGTATCGAGGTCAGCCAGCGTTGCGAAGCCAGCGGTCCAGTCGTCGGGGGCAAATCCCGTATCGGTGACGATCACGCTCATGCGGCGTTCTCCGTGGTGAGGGGAACGCGCACGGCGCGACCGTTGATGAAATGGATACCGCATTCGACTTTTGCTGTTCCGCGCCAACGGCCTGCACGTTCATCCTCTCCTGGTTTCACCGGGCTGGTGCAGGGCGCGCAGCCGATGCTGGGGTAGCCTTTTGCCACCAGCGGGTGACGTGGCAGGCGGTTGTTGACCATATACTCTTGCAGATCGTCGCGGCCCCAATGGGCCAGCGGGTTAACCTTGATGCGCAGATTGCCCTCGGGCTCGAAGAAGTCGACATTGGCGCGGCTGCTGCCCTGATAGCGTTTGCGACCCGTGATCCAGGCGTCATAGCCCGACAGGGCGCGCTCCAGCGGTTCGGTTTTGCGGATGGCGCAGCAGGCGTCGGCATTGAACTGGTGCAGCGTGTTGTCGGGATCCTCGAACGCGAGGGTCTGGGGGTTGGCCTTGACCGTGATGATGTTGATCAGGCCCAGCTTTTCGGCCACCTCTTCCTGATAGGCGATGGTTTCGGCGAACAGCATTTCAGTGTCGATGAACAGCACAGGGGTGGTGCGGTCCATCACCGAAATCATGTGCAACAGCACGACCGATTCCGCCCCGAAGGACGACACGAGGGCTGTGCGCCCCACTTGCGGATCGGTCAGCGCACGCTCCAGCACCGCCGTCGCGCCGTGGTGGCGATACCGCTCGTTCAACTCGATCACCCGCTCGGCAACGTGGGCGAGGGGGGATTCAAGCGGCATCCTGAGCGACCTCGGCGGGGTAGAGTGCTGCCTTGAAGGGAGCAAGGCCAAGGCGGCG
>JANNWS010000037.1:0-2126 GCA_031408575.1 Rhodobacterales bacterium | reverse complement strand
CCGCCGGAGTTTGCCGAAGACCCGGCCACGCTGGCCTATGCCAAGGCGATGAATGACATGATGGCCGGGATGATGATCCCTTACACCGGCGATCCGGATGTGGATTTCATGGCTGGCATGATCCCGCACCACCAGGCCGCCGTCGATATGGCGAAGGTTGCCCTGCAATACGGCAAAGACCCGGAGGTTCGCGCCCTTGCAGAAGCCGTCATCGTGGCGCAGGAAGCCGAGATTGCACAGATGACCGCCTGGCTCGCTGCACACGGTCAATGACGGCTGGGCGCGCGCTCCTGTTTCTCTCAGGACAACTCAAGCGCGCGCCTGCTCCAGGGACTGGATGCTGTTTCTCCTGCTGGGGGATCGCGATGAACTGACAGTCTTGAAACTGTGGTTTGTCTGCGTTGCGGGCCAATATCGCGATCGGCCCTGATAAATGATTTCACGCATCACTGTGTCTAAGATGCCGCGCCGCAAGGCTGCGGCTCGACACCGAGATTATAAACAAAATACATTTAGGTCAGTGACTTAGGAGTTGCTCTCTTTTGGTCTCAACCGCTGTCTGCAGCCATCGCAACGCAGCGGAGACCGCCATGAAGCCCCTGACAACCCACGAAGAATTCTGCCTGAAGAACGCCGCGCACTTTGTCGCCGCCCGGGGCCGCACGCCCGCCACCCGCACGCGGGAGCAATTCGCGACCCTGCCCGAAGCGCAAGCCTTTGGCGCGGCGATCGGCGACGGGCGCACCATGATCTACGCGGTCACGACCCTCGGGCACTCCGCCCACATCACCAACGCCTGAAGGAACGAACCCATGAAAACCAAAGCCCTCACCGCCGCGCAGATCGAGACGCTGGCCCAACGCCTTTCCGACACGCCGATCGAACCTAGCGCCAGCGCCAAGAAGGCGGGCGACAACTTCGCCCGCTTGCTGGCGGCAAGGATTGGCGCCGAGCGCGCCGCCCTTGCGTTCACGTCGATCATGACGGCCGACACCTTTGAGCTGGCTGAGGCCCGGCTGACCTTGGTGCTGGACTACGGCAACCCAGATCCTGCGGGCGAGCCGATCGACGCGCCTGTCGACCAGCCAAAGCTCACGATCGCCCCGGTCATCGGCAAGCGGCAGGCCGTCGTCGATCTTGCGCAGACCGGCGCGTTACCGCAGGCCCCGGATTTCTCCAAACCGACCCACACCCGCTTCCGTGCTAAACTGGCCCAGATCGTGGCCCTGGCCGAGGCGGGCGACATCGCCGCCCTGCAGGCGTTCGAGATCAACCCGGTTTCGTCCAGCCCCAAGGCAATGGCCCGTTACCGCGACTTTTGCGTGATCGCCATCACAGCCCGCGCGCAGGTGGCGGCATGAAGATCACTCGCAAATTCTGCCCCGGTTATCGGTACGTTTATGATTTCGGGCTCTGCAGCCATGAGAAGGGCTGGGCACAAGTCGATACGGCGCAAGATGCGTCGTATTTTGGAACATGGGCCAACCCGACCCAATTTCTGATCTTCAACTATTGCGAGGGCGACACGACCTTGAAGGAGGCCGCGTTGCCCGAGGAGTTCGCCGCCGAACTGCGGGAGATCGATGTATGGAACAGGGCACATGGCTATGGTCCAGCGCGTATCGATCCGGGGTTTGATCCAGCGATAAAGGCGGCCTTTGAAGCGTTGGGGCTGGTGGATATGCTGCACTGAGAGCGCGGCCCGAGGAGCATTTCCTCGTCTCCGCGAAGGTCAGCAGAAAAGCCTGCGCGCGGGGAACGAGGGTCAGACCCGGACGATCTCGTAATGCGTGCTCCGCCCTCCGCCATCACCCTTGCGCAGCAATCCGGCGTCGATCAGCAGCGCGATGTCCCGGTTCGCCGTGTCTTGCGAGCACTTGGCGATCGTAGCCCATTTGGAGGAGGTCATCTTCCCCTCGAACCCGTCCAGAAGGCGGTTCAGCACTGTGTTCTGGCGCGCGTTCAGGGCGAGCGTGCCCGCGCGTTCCCAGAAGCGTGCCTTGTCCAGAACGGCTGCCAGGACATCCTGCGCGCCGTGGATGGCCCTTTGCAGGCAGGCGAGGAACCAGATCAGCCAGTCGGTGACATCCATGCTGCCTTTCTGCGTCTGTTCCAGCTGATCGTAA
>JANNWS010000036.1:0-35889 GCA_031408575.1 Rhodobacterales bacterium | reverse complement strand
CCCCTTCGGCACATTGCTCTACGCCGGCCATGACTGGGTGGACCCAGTGCTCGCCAAAGGCTCAATGCGGCTGATGGCAGAGGCCGTCATTCCGGGTATAAACGCCGCGTAATCCAAAGACAGGCGCTCTCAATCCATCCCCGTGATCACCCGCTCCACCGCCGCGATGTCGGTTTTCTTGGGGTCGATGTCATCCGCCACGATCTGGCCGCGGCGCATGACCGCGATGCGGTCCACCACCTGGAACACATGGTGGATGTTGTGGGCGATGAAGATGCAGCTGTGGCCGGAATCCCGGGCGCCGCGCACGAAGCTCAGCACGCCTTGCGTCTCGGCGACGCCCAGATTGTTGGTGGGCTCATCAAGGATGATCAGGTCGCTGTCGAAATGCATGGCACGTGCGATCGCCACGGCCTGACGCTCGCCCCCCGAAAGCGATCCGATGGGGGTGGAGGGGGGGATGGCTTTGGTGATCCCGACCTGGCGCAGAAGGTCGGCAGCGACAGCCTCCATTTTCGCCATGTCCATGCGGTTCAGAAAGCGCGGTCCCTTGACCGGCTCGCGGCCAAGGAACAGGTTCCGTGCGATGGAAAGCTGCGTCACAAGGGCCGAGTCCTGATAGATCGTCTCGATTCCGTTGGCGATGGCGTCAGGCGTGCCGTTCATCTGAACCCGCTTGCCCTTGACGAAAATCTCGCCGCTGCTGGCCGGAACAGCACCGGACAGTACCTTGATAAGAGTCGATTTTCCTGCCCCATTATCGCCCAGAAGGCCGACCACTTCGCCACGGTTCACCGTCAGATTCACATCTTCCAAAGCGCGGACGCGGCCATAGAATTTGGTGATGTTGACCATGCGGATCAGTTCTTCGGCCATGTCAGCCCCCCGACTGATTGCGGCGGTCAAGCCACGAATGAAGCGCCATCATTGCCAGGATGATCGCCCCGATGAAGATGTTGTAGGCAAGGCCCGGCACTCCGATCATCACGATGCCGTTTCGCATCAGGCGCAGGATGAAGATGCCCAGCACCGTACCGATAATCGTTCCGCGCCCGCCGCTCAGGGCGGTGCCGCCGATCACCACCATTGCGATCACCTCAAGTTCGTACCCTGTGCCCGAGTTGGGGTTTGCGGCCGACGTGCGGATGGAACTGATGATGCCCGCAAAACCCGCCAGAGTAGCGCTGAGGATGAAAAGCCCGATCTTGGTACGCGCCACATTCACCCCGCGCGCGGCAGCGGCACCAGCGTTGCCGCCCGATGCCTGAATCCAGTTGCCGACGCGCGTTTTGGTCAGGACGTAATGCAATAGAATTGCGAAAAAGACAAACCAGAACAGTGACATATACAGCCGCAGCGGACCGATCTGGTATGATCCGACCAGTGCGGCTGCGACCCATTCGCCGTCGGCACTCCAGGTGCGCTGGGGAAAACCATCGGTGATGTAAAGCGCTGTCCCCCGCGCCACCAGAAGCATCCCGAGCGTTACCAGAAAAGACGGTATTTTCAACGCGGTAACGAACCATCCATTGACCACGCCGATCAGCGCCGCAATCGCCAGCGACACCACGAAGGCGACGAAAAGCGACGTGGCCCCGGAATTGAACAGCGCCCACATCAGCACCGGCGTCAGCCCGAACAGCGAGCCGACCGACAGATCAAACTCGCCTGCGGTCATCAGCAGCGTCATGGCAAGGGCGATCAGACCAAGTTCGACCGTGAACGCCAGCGTGTTCGAAATGTTGAGGACCGACAGGAAGGCCGGATTGATTGCAGTGAAAACCACGATCAGAAGCATCAGAAGGATCGCGGGACCAGCTTCGGGGCGGGCGAAAAGGCGCTTCGCAAGTGACGGGGATGACACGGGAGGGATGCCCTTCGGGATCGGTTGTCTTGCCACTTCGGCGGGCCCGAAAACCTTATGGTTTCATGGGACTTTCTTGCGCGGTCTGGCGATGTCTGCGCGCGCCGGTTCGGCGCGCGCAGATCAGTTCACTTGCCTGAAAGCACGTCGTCATAGATCTGTGCTGTATCTTTTTCGTAAAGCGCTCCGGTGATGACATCAAAGCCCGGCGGGATGCCGGATGCGGCCATCGCGGCAAGCGACAGGGCGACGTAGCTTGTCGCCTGCGGGTCCTGCCACTGGGCGGCGTTGACATAGCCGGTCAGCACCTCTTGGGTGGTATCAAGGCTGTTGCCCCAGCCGACGACGGGGATCTCACCGGCAGGCACGCCGACCTGATCGAAGACGCGCTTGATCGAGCCGGTCACAAGGTCGCCCAGACCGATAATGGCCGACACTTTCTCGCGGTTGGCGGTCAGATAGTCGGACATGCGGGTGATGATCTCGGCCTGATCGAGTGTGGCGTCGGTGACTTCCCAGGTGATGTTCAGCGGCGTGAAGACCGAAGCGATGCCCTCTTCTTCCTGCACGCCATAGGTGGCACCCGGCACTTCAACCGGCATCCAGACGAAATCCCCTTCTTTCACCAGCTTGTTGTCGACCAGATACTGCGCCCAGTTCCGTCCGTAAGCCACCAGATCGCCACCGACATAGGCGTCGAACGGGGCGGTCGGATCGGGCGTATTCATGTTGATGATCGGGATGCCCGCCGCATTCGCCTCGCCTGCCACTTCGACAAGGCTGCCGGGATCGGGGCTGGAGGTGACGATCCCGGCGGCACCTGATGCGATGGCGGCACGGATCGCTTCTTGATGCGACGGCACGTCACCCGAATGGAACGAGGTGTTGACCGTGTTGCCGGTGTCTTCGCCCCATTGCTTGGCCCCATCAAGGAAATAGGTCCAGACCGGATCGGCGGGCGACCCGTGCGAGACCCAGTAAAACGTTTTCCCCTGCGCCAGCGCCATCGTGGCGGTGCCCATGACAAGGGCGGCAGCGGTCAAGACTCTGATCGACTTATGCATGGAAATGACTCCTCCCTGATATTTTTCTTACCGACAACGGCCGTCACCGGTCTGATACGGCAACCACACGATGCTGGCGCCAGAGTGAATGATGCAAGAAACACCTCAGCTAGGCAACTGTTGCCACTCACCGGACAAGCGAATTCCGATTCGCCGCCTATGGGGTCTTTCGGGGCTACTCGCGCCGGACGAATCCGGCTAAAGTAAGGCAGTAGTTTTTGCGTTTGCATTTTTTCGACCTGAGTCGCGCTGCTGTGGTGACGACGGGAGTGGCAGGGTCGGGGGGCCGTTGCGATGGATGAACCGACCGGCAAGAACCTTGCGCCCGATGTGGACGATGATCATTCGGCCGTGCTCAGTCTGCTGAATTCGGACGTCTGGCAGAAGCGGCTCGACGCAGCGCGCGACGCAAGAGAAAAAGTGCTGGCCGAGCGGAACCGTCGGTCACCGCCGTCGAACCCATTCGTCACAACGAAGCTTGCGCACCCGGAACGGCTGCATCTTTTGGTGCCACTGGCGGGGGCTGTTTCGGAACCAATCGCGGACAATGCGCTGGAAATCGGAACGGCTCATCCGGTTTTTACACCACATGATCTGTCGGATCCGGTCATGCCGCCGACCGGCCCGGCAGGTGCGCCGGCACAGGCCCCGCTGGGTGCTGCAGCCGCGCCGATGGCGTCGTTGGCGCTTGTTGCTGCGGTGCGGACGCAGCGCACGTTCAGCACGTTGCGGATCGGGCTTGGCTTTGCGGTAGGGGTGATCGCTGGTGTGGCAGTTGCTTCGGCCATGTGGACGCTGGGCAATGGTGAAGCGATCCCGACGGCGGATTTGGCCACGGCAGCTCCTGCCATGCCGACCACGACGGCGGCGCTTGTTGCGGCGCCCGCTGCGGTCGGCACACCAGTATCTTTGCCTGCCGTATCGGCACTTGCGGTATCCGCAGCGCCCGCAGGAACCGTAACCGATACGGCGACGCTGCGGGCCATTACCAACATCATCAGCGTGTCGGCGCCACCGCCGCCGAAAATTGCCGCCGCCGCCGCTCCGGGCAAACTGCCCGGCGTTCAGATGACGGCCACTGCGCCGCGACCCGAGGCCGGGTTGCGCGGCCCAGAGGCCGGCATGGCCGGAACTCCCGAGGCGCTGGCCGCGATCTTGCCGGAACCGCTTGCCGCACGACCCGGATTGTCGGCTGCACCCGGATTGAATGCGCTTGCGACCGATGCACCACCTGTCGCTGCCGCCCCCGCGCCACCAGAACCTGCTTTGGCGGAACCGTCACCCGCGCCGCCCGATCTGTCGCAACCCGACATCCCGGCCCTCGCGATGTCAGCGCCCGAGCCCCCCGCTCTTGGAGCGCCGCTGGTGATCACGATGGCGAATGGCGCAATCGAAGCGATGATGTCGGCACGCCGCGTGACCGTACTGGCCCCACCAAGCCTTGCCGACGCAGATGTTTCCGGGGCTGCCGACCAGTTGCGAACGGCCGGCTTTACCGTCAGGGATCCGGTGCGCGTGGCGGTCTCGGTCAAGGCGAACCATGTGCGCTATTATCACGCCGACGACCGCGAAACAGCCGAAGTGCTGGCCGCGCGGGTCAGCGCCGAGGCGCGCGATTTCACAAAATCCGGAAACCGCCCGCCCGAGGGGACCATTGAATTGTGGTTGCAAGGCAGCGCGCCGAAAGTGGCCAAGGCCAAGCCGCAAAAGGCTGCAAAAGCCACCCGCAACGCGGTCGCATCACCCGCGCCAAGGGTGGCCCCGGAAGATCCGCAGATCCGGCTGCTGCGCGACAGGATCGCCCGGAAGCTGCGCAAGAGCGGATGAAGGATTGCGCCAGCCGGCCAAGACGTGGCCGCCGGGACACGAGACACAGGAATTCGACCGACAGCCGCGTTTCGGCGACAGGATTTGAGGAGTGCGAGACATGAAAAGATACCCAACTCGTTTTGGCCGCCCCGCCGTGATTGCGCTGGCGGCGGGCGTCTCCTTGTTCGAAACCAATGCCGGGCGGGCCGAGGCGACGCTAATGCAGCTTCAGACGCTTGAAGTCATGGTGTCCAGCAAGAATTGCAACGGCCTCAGTTCGTTTCTGCGCAGCAATCCCGACCTGATGCGAGGCGATGATCCGCTTGCCCGAGAGTTGCGGATCTTCTCGGTCAGCAGCAAAAGCGGAGCGCGCGATTGTTTTGACTCGCGCGCGTCAATCCTGAAACGTGAGACGGCGACGGCCGTGGTTCGCCTTGCTCAGAATCCCGCTCCCGCCGCACCAACGGCTCCAGTTGCCCCGGTCGCTGTCGTGACGCAGACTCCGGTGTCCACGCCAACGCTGCCCACTGGCCCTGAACCGGTTGCTGTCGTACCCACGGATCCCAGCGGCACGGGCGGGACAGATCCCGGCGGCACGGGTGGGACAGATCCCGGCGGCGCTACTCCCTGACTGCTTGATCGAGATCTGTCCGGCCGGACAAGCAGCCTGTGGTGCGGGAAGCGTTGCCACGCATGTTTCAGGAGACAGCGCATGGACCCCGCCCCAGCCGCCGACGGCCGGCCGAAAAAGCTGGTGATCCGCAATATCGGCCCGGCCTTGGGCGTGGTGACGGCGGCAAGCAGGGTCCACGTGACGGGGAATGACGCCGGATCGAACCGCACCATTGCCGCGGGCATGCCGATCACGGCGGCTGCGCCATCGCCGCGATAAAGCGCCGGGAACAGATCGCTGCCCCCGGCCACGATCCGCGCGTCTGCTGCCACCTGGCGCAGCGCCTCATCCAGATCGCTAGGGGGTATGAAAGCTCAAATCCAAGCCTCAAATCGTTTGTATGCAAACAATTCACGTCAATGCCAGTCTCTGTCAGCCGGTCTGCACGCTGCATGGTATGGCGTGGCGTGGGGAAGCGGTTGCAGATCACGCTGATCCGCCTAACCTGCGGCAAGGGGTGCAGCGCCCCGTTCAGCACAAGGCAGATGACAATGATCGACCTTCCCGCACCCGGCCTCTTCCTCGGACGCGTTTGGCGCAAGGGGATCGGCCCCTCTGTCGTCACGTTGCGCGCCGGGCGGGTGATCGACCTCACCACGCCCAAAGCACCGACGATGCGCGATGTTCTGGAGATGGAAGACATTGCCGGGTTTGTGGCGGCACAGACGGGTCAGGATATCGGCCCGCTGGACGATCTTGCGGCTGCCAGCATGGAACCTGCGGGTGAGGTGACGCATCTGCTGGCGCCCTGCGATCTGCAGTCGGTCAAGGCCTGTGGCGTGACATTTGCAGGCTCGATGGTGGAGCGGGTAATCGAGGAGCGCGCGGCCGGTGATGCCAGCCGTGCCGGGGCCATCCGCGCGCGGGTGGCAGCACTGATCGGTGACAGCCTACGCGGGCTGAAGCCTGGGTCGCACGAGGCGATTGAGGTGAAACGGGTGCTGCAGGCCGAAGGGCTGTGGAGCCAGTATCTGGAGGTTGGCATCGGCCCGGATGCCGAGGTGTTTACCAAGGCGCAACCGATGGCCGCCGTGGGCTGGGGGGCGAGCGTGGGGTTGCACCCGATCTCGCGCTGGAACAACCCGGAACCCGAGGTGGTGCTGGCGGTCAGTTCCACCGGGCGGATCGTCGGGGCGACGCTGGGCAACGATGTAAACCTGCGCGATGTGGAAGGCCGCTCGGCACTGTTGCTGGGCAAGGCCAAGGACAACAACGCGGCCGCCAGCATCGGCCCGTTTGTGCGGGTGTTCGACGACAGCTTTGCGATGGACGACATGCGGCAACTGGAATTGACGCTGACGGTGCGGGGGGTGGATGGTTTCGTGATGCAGGGCCGGTCGTCGATGGCCGAGATCAGCCGCGACCCTGCCGACCTTGTGGCGCAGACGCGCGGGCGGCATCACCAGTATCCCGATGGGTTTTTCCTGTATCTGGGGACGCTGTTCGCGCCGGTGCAGGACCGCGACGCACCCGGTCAGGGATTTACCCATCACATCGGTGATGTTGTGACGATTGCGGCACCGGAACTGGGTGCGCTGGTCAATACCGTGCGGCTGGCAACCGAAGCCCCGGAATGGACATTCGGCGCAGGCGCGCTGATGCGCAACCTTGCAGGGCGCGGGCTGCTGTAGGGCGGGATGCGGCGGCGGATTTTCGGGGTTGGTCGGGTGAGTTGTTGGGTGATCGGCCCAGCTTGAAGCGGAACCGCTTTGGCCCTGTCGCAAAGGGGGTATTTAAGCTGAAAAGAAACTAAATTTTAGTCAAATTGGATAGAGCAGGGTCTGACTGGCCCACCCGTGGCGGGTTGTGCCTGTGTCACCTATTCTTTGAGCCTTGCCCGGACCACCGTGCCGCCAGAGCAAGTCCGAACGCAGCGGGGCGCAGGGCGGGGGCGCGGTCGTGGATGGGGATGCCGGCGCGCAGGCCGAACACGCGTTTGCCATAGCAGGCAAGGTGTTCCAGCGACTGCATCCCGAACAGGGCGGCGGGAAGGAAGGCGGCATAGGCGGCCTCGGCCCCGTCCCGGTCACCCGCTTGCCATGCCGTCCAGCAGGCCAGCACCCCCGGCAGCACGTCGGGGGCCACGATGAAGCCGCCTGCCCCGGCCCGCAGGCTGTCGGTCATCTCCAGCCCGCCGCGGCCGTTCAGGATCAACAGCGTGTCGCCGACCCGTGCGGCAAGCCCCGCAAGATCAACCGGGCCGGTTTCCGACTTGATCTGGGTGAAGCCGGGGCAGCGGGTGCGCAGTTGTGCGATATCGTCATCTGACAGCGACCGCCCGAGGTATTGCGGCGCGTTCTGGACCGCGAAGGGCAGCCGCGTATCTGCCCCAACCCGCGCGAAGAAATCGACGTATTCGGCGGCGGAATAGCTGCCCGCAAGGGGCGGTTGCAGGATCAGCCAGTCGGCACCGGCGTCTTGCGCCACGGCAATAAGCGCGTGCTGTTCGGCCACCGTATTGCCCGCAATCGTCACCGACAGCGGCAGGCCGGGGGCATCGGCGCGCGCCCAGCGAATGATGTCGCAGCGTTCGGAGACACTGAGCTTTCCCACCTCGGTCGCGAGGCCCAGCACGGTGATGCCCTGTGCGCCTGCGGCCCGGACATGCGCCACCTGTGCGGCCATCGCGGCACGATCCAGCCGCTCATCCGCATCGAAAAGCGCGAAGAGAACGCAGTGGATACCGGGAAAGCGGTCTTGCATCAGCGCCACCTGCGGCAGAGGCCGGTCGGGCTTTCAATGCCGCGCACGGTGACGTTGT
The DNA here is from genome assembly GCA_031408575.1 of Rhodobacterales bacterium. Taxonomy (GTDB): domain Bacteria; phylum Pseudomonadota; class Alphaproteobacteria; order Rhodobacterales; family Rhodobacteraceae; genus Aliitabrizicola. Next base: position 27,718 of record JANNWS010000036.1, on the reverse strand, counting down.
GGGTGTTCCGGCGTCGCGCGAAAGCCACGCCTGCAACACAAAGGTCGGGTTCGGGAAGCGGCATGATGTTCTCCTTGATCGGGGGCGCACCACGCGGCGCGAGGCGTTTATGGTGCTTCAATACGCCGACTTCACACGCGGATCGTGACCCCGCCATCGCTACCATTCGGCAATCGCGCCATCGGCGTGCCGCCAGACCGGCGCGCGCCAGCGGTGCCCGGTGCGCGCCGCCTCGGCCACCTTCGCCTCATCCACCTCGATGCCAAGGCCGGGGCCGGTGGGGATGGCAAGGTGGCCGCTCTCAAGCGAAAAGCCATGACCGGGCAGCAGGTAGTCGGTCAGATCGCCGCCCTGATTGTAGTGGATGCCCAGGCTTTGTTCCTGAATGAAGGCGTTGTGGCAGACCGCATCGACCTGCAGGCAGGCAGCCAGCGCGATCGGACCCAGCGGGCAATGCGGAGCCAGCGCCACGTCATAGGCTTCGGCCATGTGGCCGATGCGGACCATCTCGGATATCCCGCCGGCATGGGCGGTGTCGGGATTGATGACCTGTGCAGCGCGCAGCTCGAACACCCGTTTGAAGTCATAGCGGCTGTGTAGGCGTTCGCCGATGCAAAGCGGGATCGAGGTGGCGCGGGACAGGTCTGCCATCGTCTCGACCATCGCGGAGACGACAGCATCTTCGACGAACAGCGGTCGCAGCGGTTCCAGTTCCTTCAGCAGCACGCGGGCCATTGGCGCATGGACGCGGCCGTGAAAATCGAGCGCCAGATCCATCGTGGCACCGACCGCCTCGCGCAATGCGAACAGGCGTTTCAGAATGACATCGACTCGGGCATAGGTGTCGACGATCTGCAACTCTTCGCAGATGTTGAACTTTACCGCGTCATAGCCCTGATCGCGCATGGCCAGCGCGCCCTCGGTCAGCCCCGAGGGCCGGTCGCCGCCGATCCAGCAATAGCTGCGGACCTTGTCGCGGACCGGGCCGCCCAGCAGCGCATGCACCGGTACGCCAAGGTGCCGCCCCTTGATATCCCACAGCGCCATGTCGATGCCGCTGATCGCACTCATCAACACCGGCCCGCCGCGATAGCAGCCGTTGCGATAAAGCATTTGCCAGATATCCTCGATCCGCGACGGATCGCGGCCGATCAGGAAATCGGCCAGTTCCGATATCTTGGTGGCCAGCGTTTCGGCGTGACCTTCCAGCACCGGCTCGCCCCAGCCGCTGATCCCCTCATCCGTTTCGACTTTCAGAAACAGCCAGCGCGGGGCGACAAGATAGGTTTTCAGTGCGGTGATTTTCATGCTGCCTCGGGCGTGCTGAAGGGTCGGGCTTTGGCGGACGGGGCTGCTGCCCCTGACGGCCGGTCGGTACGGGTCATGGTCACAGGTTACCCCCGGCGGCGGTCAGGCGGGCCTGCCGCGTTTCGGCAGCCGCCATGCGCCACTGGCCGATCGCCACGGCCAGCACCAGCAGCAGTCCCTTGGCGACAAGCTGGTAGAACGTCGGGATGCCGAGCAGGTTCATGCCGTTCGACAGCACCGCGAGGAGCAGCACCGCAAGCATGGTGCCGACCACCGTTCCCTTGCCGCCCGCCAGCAGCGCGCCGCCCAGAAAGACGGCCGTGATCGCCTCAAGCTCCAGCCCCTGGGTGCCGGAAGCGGGCTGACCCGACGAGGTGCGAGCGGTCACGATCACCCCTGCCAACCCCGACAGCCCGCCCGAAATGGCGTAAATCCACAGTCGCATCCGGTTCAGGTTGATCCCCGCCAGCCGTGCCGCCGCAGGGTTGCCGCCCATTGAGTAGACCTGCCGCCCGAACACCGTCGCCGACATGACGAAATGGCCCGCCAGCGCCACGCCGACCAGGATCGCGAAGGCGACCGGAATACCGGGAAAGCTGCCGAAATCAAGGAAGCGGCCCGACCCCAGCAGGGCAAACGTCTCATTCAATACCCCCACCGGGCGGCCTTCAGGGGCAATCAGGAAGGCCACGCCGCGAAACGCCGAAAACGTGGCCAGCGTCGCCACCACGGCATTGACCCGCAGGTAGTTGATGATGACCGCGTTGATCAGCCCCAGCACAAGGCCGATCGCCACGCCTGCACCGATGCCCCCCGCCACGCTGCCCGCGTGACTGACCATCAGCGCGCAGACGACCGACGCACAGCCCGCGATGGAGCCCACCGAAATATCGAGGCCCGCCGACACGATGACCAGCGTCATGCCCACCGCGATCAGCCCGACGACGGCCATGTTCTGCCCGATGTTGAACAGGTTGCGCGAGGAAAAGAAGAACTCGGTCTGGGTGGCGATCAGCACCACCAGCAGGATCAGGGCGATGATCAGCGACAGGTTTTCCGCCCCCACAAAGCGCAGCAGGCGGTGGATCGGGTCGGCTGCGGGCGTGGCGGTCATGCGTTGGTCCTCTGCGGTGGTCATGCGGCCTGTCCGGTGCCAAGCGCCAGTGACACGATGCGCTCTTCGGTTGCGTCGCGCTTTTCGACCGGGGGCGACAGGCGTCCGTCGCGCATCACGACGATACGGTCGGACAGGGCCAGAAGTTCAGGCATCTCGGACGAGATCACCATGATAGCCATCCCCTCGGACGCCAGCTTGTCGATCAGGCGGTAAATCTCGGCCTTGGCGCCGACATCGACGGCGCGTGTCGGCTCGTCTAGGATCAGCAGCTTTGGTCCGGCGGCCAGCCAGCGCGCCAACACCACCTTTTGCTGATTGCCGCCCGACAGCTTGCCCACCTCTTGCGCCAGCGAGGGGGTCTTGACCTCAAGCTGGCGGATTACCGGGCCGACCGCTTCGGCCATGCGCGCAGTGCGCAGGATGCCGTGGCGGGCCAGCCGGGCATAAACCGCCAAGGCGGCATTCTCGATCACCGAGCGCACCAGGATCAGCCCCTCGACCTTGCGGTTTTCAGGCGCAAAGCCGATGTCGGCGGCGATGGCGTCGGAGGGCGCACGGATATTCTTTTCGACGCCCGAGATTCTCACGATGCCGGACGACTTTGCGAATTCGCCGAAGATCACCTTGGCCAGTTCGGTTCGCCCCGCGCCGACCAGCCCGCCGAAGCCAAGTATCTCGCCCGCATGGATGCGAAACGAGATGTCGCGGTGCCAGCGCGAGTTCAGACCCTGCACATCAAGCACCACCTCGGGGCGTGACGTCTCGGCGCGCTTGAAATTGTGGATCAGTTCGCGCCCCACCATCAGGCGCACGATCTCGTTCTCGGTGGTGTCGGCAGTCGGCAGGTTGCCGGTCTGCACGCCGTCTTTCAACACCACGATCCGGTCGGATATTGCCATCACCTCTTTCAGGCGGTGCGAGACATAGATGATGCCCAGCCCCTCGGCCTTCAGCTTGGCGATCATGGCGAACAGTCGCGCCACCTCATCCGAGGTCAGCGACGAGGTGGGCTCGTCGAAAGCAACCACCTTGACGCCGGGTTTCAGCGCCCGCAAAATCTCGACCAAATGCATCTGCGCGGGCGACAGGCTGCGCCCCAAAGCGTCGGCGTCGAGCATCCCGGCAAAACCATAGCGCGCGAGCAGCGCGTTGACTTCTGCCCGCATTGCCGGGAAATCAACCCGGCCCAGAGCACGGCGGGGGCATTCGCCCACAAAGACATTTTCGGCGACACTGATATCCGGCACAATCTCGGGTTCCTGCCGCACCAGCCGGAACCCTGCGCGGCGCGCCTCAAGCGGCGAAGCGTGCGACACTTCGGCCCCGTCAAGCCGCACCTGACCTTCGTCAAGCGTATAGTCGCCACAGAGTATTTTCAGCAGCGTGGATTTTCCGGCCCCGTTTTCTCCGACAAAGGCCACGACTTCGCCGCGCGCCACCTGCATCGACAGCGAGGTCAGCGCGCGTACGCCGGGAAACGCCTTGCCTACGGCGACAACATCAAGAATGGCAGTCATACCGGGCGCCTGCGAAAGAGGCGGGCCTTTGCAGGCCCGCCAGTTGGGGAGAAGATCAGTTGCAGGGCATGATATCGGCAAATGTCGTCGGATCGACGATCGTGGTGTTTGCCACGGTCTTTTCCGGCAGCGCTTCGCCCGTTTCGATCGACTTGATCAGCGCGCGCGCTGCGGCATCACCCACATCGACGCCGCTGATATAGAGCGCCGCCTTGAAGCCGGTCTCGATGCCTTCCTTCCACGGACGGCACGCCTCGTATGCGCCCAGACCCACGGTGATGATATCGGCAGGCTCGAAGCCGGCAGTCTTGAGCGCATTGGTGGCCCCCAGTGCGCCTTCATCGTTGCAGGCATAGACGACCCATTTGTTCACGCCGGGGTTGGCGGTGATGACCGGTCCGGCCGCAGTCAGAGCCGCGTCGGTTGTGCCGTCATAGGCGACCGGCTTGATGCTGTCGGCACTTGCGCCCGCTGCTGTCACCTGCGCGCCTGCGGCGGTGGTGCGGTCATTGCAGACCGAAAGCGTCTGCACCTCGACCGACAGCACGCCGTAGTCGGTGCCATCAAGCCAGCCCGAGGCCTTCAGAAGCTCGCCCGCACGCTCGCCGACCTTGGTTCCCATCGCGACGCCGTCAAAACCTGCGAACGCAACCGGCTTGCCCGTGCCGTCGACCAGCGGATCATCGGTGGCGATCAGCGGGATGCCCGCATCCGCGGCGGCCTTGGCAAGAGCCGGTCCCAGCGCCTGATCGGGCGAAGTCACACCGATGCCCTTGGCCCCGGCGGCAATCGCGTCGGATACGGCACTGACGGCAAGGTTGGCGTCCAGCTCGACGTTGATGATGCGCGCCTCGTAGCCCAGTTCCTGCGCGGCTTTGGTGAATCCGGCAGCCTGATCAATGAAGTATTGCTGGGTACCACTTTTATAAATCGCGACGATCAACTTGTCTTGTGCCTGCGCCGCGCCCGCGACCATCAGGGCCGCGAAAGCACCTGCTGTCAGAAGTGTTCTCCGCATGGTCATTGTCTCCTCCTCAAGGACCGGTTACTGGTTTTTAATTAAACAGTTAATCATACAAAGGCAAGCGTGAACATCTCGGTGAGGGCAGAAATGACAAGACTTATCGGAAAAACGGCGATCGTGACCGGGGCCGGACGCGGCATCGGGGCCGCCATTGCCGAACGCTTTGCGCGCGAAGGTGCAAGGGTGGTGGTGGCCGAGCGCGATGCGGCGCGCGGGCAGGCATCCGCCGCGCGGATAGCCAATGCGACGGGCGCGCAGGTTCTGGCGCTGGTCTGCGATGTAGCTGATCCCGCCAGCGTCGCGACGATGCATGCAAAGGCGCGCGCCGCCTTTGGACCGGCGGATATTCTGGTGAACAATGCAGGTGTCACGGTGTTCCGTGAACCGCTGGCTTCGAGTGCTGACGATTGGCGGCATTGCATGGCGGTCGATCTGGAGGGAGCGTGGAACTGCGCCCGCGTCGTGCTGCCCGACATGATCGCAGGGCGCGACGGGGCGATCATCAACATCATCTCGAACCACGCCATGACGGTGATCAAGGGAACATTTCCCTACCCGGTTGCCAAGCACGCGCTGTTGGGCCTGACACGGTCCCTCGCGCTGGAATACGCCGACCGGGGCATTTCGGTGAATGCAATCTCGCCGGGCTACACCGACACGCAGATGGCGCAGGATGAATTCAACCGTGCGCCCGACCCCGCACAGGCGCGGCGCGAGGTGGAGGCAAAGCAACCACCGGGGCGGCTGTGCCACCCGGATGAAGTGGCGGCTGTCGCGGTGCTGCTTGCGTCAGACGAGGCGCGATTCATGGTGGGCGAGAACATCGTGATCGACGGCGGCGTCAGTATCCGCATGTATGAATAAGCGACGGCCGCAGCACCGGGGCCGACAGAAATGGCCCAGGGGCCCTGCGGTTCCGGTTTCCCGCAAAGTGTCCCGGATTCTTCCGCAGCCGCGTGATTTCTGCGGAAGTCCGGCATCCCCTTTTCCGCACCCCCTTTAGCGCTCCAGCGCGTCGAACCCGTTCTGCGCGTCGCGCATCGCGCGTTCGATCAGGCGGCGCATGGCAGCCTCGGCTGCCACGGCGTCGCGGTTCTCGAATTCCAAAAACACCGCTTCGTGCAACTCCTGACTTTCCTGCATGCCGATCATCTCGGTCTTGTAGCCGACTGCATTCATCTGCAGGTCCAAAAGCAGGCTGAGCGCCGCCTCGATCACCGCGAACAGTTGCGACAGCAGATCAGAGTCGACCGCCGCAAGCAGGGCGCGGTGAAACTCCAGATCGGTGTCAATGAAACGGGCGCGGCGCACGGCGTATTGCGGATCGGGCGTGCGGTAAACCTCTTGCTTGCCATGCCATGCGGCGCGGACGCGGTCGCGCGCGGCGGTGTCGGCCATCAGCGTAGCGGTGTGGACAACACCGGGTTCCAGCACGAGGCGCACTTTCAGCAGGTCTTGCAGCAGCGCCTTCGTGTCACCCGCCTTGATCCGCCAATCCATCACGTCGGGATCAAGCAGCCGCCATTCGCTGCGCGGCTGCACCCGTGTGCCATCCGAGGTGCGGCTGCGGATCAGCCCTTTGGCCCCCAGAATGCGAAACGCCTCACGGATCACCGACCGGCTGACCCCCATCTCGTCGCAGAGGTCCGCTTCTTTCGGAATGCCCTGCCCCGGCTGCCACTCGCCGCCGACAATCCGGGTGCCAAGGCGCGACACGGCCGTGCCGAGGATGCCCCGCACCTCGATCACGCCAGCCAGCCCGTCGCCACGACGCGGCGCGGTCTGCGGTTTCAGTAATGGAAGCATGATGTCTGCCTCTTAGTCTGATTATCAGATTAACTGGGCGCTTGCCCAAAATCAAGCCCGGCGTATCGACGCAGCGTCGCCCAGTCGCAAGCCTGCAACCCGCCGGATCGGTGCGACAGACCGCCACTGCGGCAAGATAGCCGCGCCTCGCTTGTGCGCGAAACGGATGGCGGAGGCCAGAAGGTGTTCGCAAGCCAAAGCATCCGCCGCCCGGACCGATGTGATCCGGCACCCTTGCGGGAACTGCCGGCAGTGTCAGGCGTTTTGCCGATACCCGACGCGAACGCGTCACAGACAAAGGAGAAGACGAATGTTGGGATGGGCTGTTACGTTTCTTGTGATCGCGCTGATTGCCGCGCTTCTCGGCTTTGGCGGGATCGCAGGAACATCGGCAGGGATCGCGCAAATTCTGTTCGTGATCTTTATCGTGCTTTTCGTGGTCGCCATGATCGCGCGCGCCGTGCGGGGTCGCCCGCCGCTGTAGCGCGACAGCGCCCGGCGATACCTGAAATAACGGCCATTGCATGTGCAATGGCCGTTATCGTTTTAGTCCCTTGCGGGCCGCATGACGGCAGCAGGATCAGCTTTCGTAGTCTGACATCGCTTCAAGCTGCTCTTTGGTGTGCGAGACATATACCCGAACTTCGCCCGAACCGTCCGCGCGCAGAATGTCGATGTCAGCGATCGGCAGGGCAACCTGCTTTTCACCCATCCCGAGAAAGCCGCCCACGTCGAGCACCGCCTGCGTGATCTGGCCGTCGGCGTCGAGGATCAGTTCGGACACCTCACCAATCCGCTCATCACGCGAATCGTAAGCGACTGCGCTGGTCAGGTTCTCGGTGGTCAGTGCGTCTTGCTTCAGGGCAGCATAGCCATCGCGTGCAACGGGTTCGCGCATCTTGTCGGTGGCGGCGGCATCACCCGTCGCCATCGTGGTCGTGTCGGACGTGCCGCCTTGAGCAACTGCCGGTGCCGTGTCGGAGATCCCGCCATTGGCCGCTTTTGCTGCCTGATCCGTTGCCGTGCCGGACATGGCTGCATCTGCACCATAGGCGGGCGCAGTTTCAAGCGCCGCCCGGTTGGCATTCAACACAAGGAAGAAGTCAGCGGCATTGTCAGCCGTAGCATCGTCGGCGACGAACTTGATTGCCGGCATCTGGACGGCGACCTGCCGCTCTCCCATCCCCAGAAAGCCACCGATATCGACCAGTACGGCCTGAACCGACCCATCCTGACCAAGGACAACGTCGTTTACTTCGCCGATGTCATTCCAGCCATCCTGCACCCCGTCATAGGCGGGGGCATCCACAGCGGACTCCGAAGCATAAAGCCGCATCCCGATGAAGTCCGAAGCAAGGATGTCGGTCGCCGCTGCCTGTGTGCGGAACATCTCGTCTGCGGTGGTCGATTGGGCCAGTGCCACCCCGGCAAGGCCGGAAAGAATAGCCGTTGAAAGCATGAGGTTTTTCACGTCTGAACTCCTGTGATTGTGCAGCGCCATGGTTTTGGGCGCTCGGGTTCCCAACGCAAAGCTGACCTCAATGTTCCTGCCAGTTTGCAATCACGCGGCGTAAGGCACTAAGCCCGTTGCGGCACCGCGGGAACTTTTGGGTGGCTCTCGGTGTTGTATCACAGGACAATCTGGAGGACGAGCGATGCGACATCTTCTGCTGCTTTTACCGATTGCGCTGCTGCCTGCCTGCGAAACCCGCGATCAGACGACCGCTGCCAGTGCCGCCACCGGCGCGCTGATCGGTGCCGCGATTGCCGATGATGATGATCGTATCGTCGGGGCTGCGCTGGGCGGTGCCGCAGGCATCGCCGCATCGACCCTGATCGGGCCGTCAAACAATCAGCGAGATTGCATCTATCGCGATCAACGCGGCCAAAAGTTCGTTGCGCCCTGCTGATCCGGACGACCGGTCAGACATTGCGGAGTCAGGGGCGGCGCATGAACGGTGTCGCCCCTGAATTGTTCAGCCGGCCCTCGGCGGTCAAGCATGCAGTGCGAAACGCCCGGCCGTATGCGCGAGCCGGTCTATTGTCGAAACCGGGGTCTACCATTTTCAGACAGGATTTAGTGACACGACCTCGATCCAGATTGGTCGGGTTGTTCCTGTTCGTCCCTGGCTTTTTCCTGCTCGGCCCCGACGGCCCTGAGCAAATGCCCGAGGAGCACTTGCAACGCCTGCTCATCGCGGCCATTCGCCACCAGTTGATAAGCGCGCCGAAGATTGCTCTCGACCGAAGCCGAAACTCGATCTGGGTTGTGTTTCATATGCACACCTTTGCCTGTGACGGCTGACCCGCCCTTATGCCTTCTCAACGCACGGAGGGGCCGCTGGGGTCCGAAGAAATCATACCGACTGACAGACCGGCTTCACCTGTTGCACCAAAGCGCCAACTCGCAGGGGAAAACGCCATCGGGCGGACCGAGCGATTGGGCGGATCAGCGCCGGGCAAGTACACCCCTTTCGGCTTGCAGCGTTTCCGTCGAGGCGAAGAACATCGCCTGACTGACCGCCGAGCGGACCTGATCTTCGGTGTAGGGTTTGGAAATCAGGAACGCAGGTTCGGGGCGCTGGCCGGTCAGCAGCCGTTCGGGAAATGCCGTGATGAAGATTACCGGAACATCTTCGAACTGGGCGAGAATATCTTTCACGGCGTCGATGCCCGACGATTTGTCGGCAAGCTGAATGTCGGCAAGGATCAGGTCCGGCCGGTCTTTTGATGCCAGATCCACCGCCGTCCGGTGGGTACGCGCAATGCCGGTAACGCGGTGCCCCATTTCGGTGACGATGCTTTCAATGTCCATCGCGATGATCGCCTCATCTTCGATGATCAGCACCGCACCCGCGACCGAGTTCAGCATCTCGCGTTTTGCAGCATCGACCAGATCGGCCACTTCGCTGGCGCTGAACTGCATGATCTGGCCAATCTCATCCTGTCGGAAGCCTTCGATGGCGTGCAACAGCAGCGCTTCGCGTGAATTTGCAGTCAGGTTTGCCATGTGGTCCTGCGCGCGGGCAGAAAGGGCCGTATCGGCGCGGCCAAGGGGTGCGCCCGCGCTGGACCAGACAAGGTGGAAGGCGCGAAACAGGGCGATTTTCGGGTCGCCTTTTGCGGTCAGTGCAACAGGCTCTTCCAACAGCGCCTCAAGCGTTGCTGCCGCGTAGCGGTCGCCGGTATCCTGATTGCCGGTCAGGGCACGGGCATAGCGGCGAAGGTGGGGAAGATTCTCGGTGACAGTCTGTAGCAGGTCCGAACCGTCTGCGCTGATCATGAAGATATCCCCTGTTTGTCGTTTTCTACGGAACTAAACGATGCAACTCTGCGTTTGGTTCCGTTGGACACGTGGAATCGGGCAAATAGCATGTGGGGCGCGATGGCCAAGCCAAAAGACACTGCGGCACATCTGAAGGATGCGATAGATGAAAATCTGCGCAAGATATACCACGAGATCCTGAACGAAGACATTCCTGACCGGTTCAAGGACCTTATCGAGCAGCTTCGCAAGAAAGAGGGCGGCAAGTGACCGAACACGATGCCCCTGCCGCCGACCCGCGCGATGACCTGCCGCATCATCTGCCGGCGATGCGCGCCTTCGCGATCAGTCTGACGCGCGATCTGACGGCGGCGGACGATCTGGTGCAGGACACCATCGTGAAAGCATGGTCCAATTTTGACAAGTTCCAGTCGGGCAGCAATCTGCGCGCGTGGCTGTTCACGATTCTGCGCAACACATTCTATTCCGACCGGCGCAAGCGCCGGCGCGAGGTGATGGATTCGGACGGCGTTCATGCCGCAACCCTGTTCGTAAAGCCGGCCCATGATGCACGCCTTGCGATGACCGACTTTCTGGGCGCGTTCAACCAGCTGACACCAGAGCATCGCGAAGTGCTGGTGCTGGTCGGTGCGTCCGGCTTTTCCTATGAAGATGCAGCCACGATGACGGGCGTCGCGGTCGGCACAGTAAAAAGCCGGGTCAGTCGCGCCCGGCTGCGCCTGTGCGAATTGCTGGGGCTGCAGGCCGGTGAAGACATCGTGGCCGAAATGGATGGCGCGACAAAGGCGGTGATGAGCCGGTCCACCACACAAGCCGCATGAGCGTGACCAAGCCCCCTCCTCACCGGTTGACGGATCGGTTGGGGTTCCGTCTTGGGTTCGTGCTGTCGATGGCGCTGCTGCCGGTCGGGCTGATCGCCGTGATCCAGTCGGAAAGGGTTCTGGCCGACGCGCAGGCGCGCGTGCAGGCAACACTGATCGGGCAAACCCTGCGGGCGGTCGCACCGCAAATGCGCCAAGTCAGGCGGTCACAAGGGGCGGCGGCCAGTCTGGCTGCAACATTGCCTGTGCTGTTCGCGGGCGACGCAGATTGTTCGCCGCTGTTGCGGGCAATCATCCGGCCCGCTGGAGCTTACGAAGCGGCGATGTTCGTGTCGGTAGACGGGGTGGTGCGATGCAGTGCTCAGCAGGGCCAGTCGGATCTGCTGACAACCGCGCCCATCGCCGCGTTCCTGGCAAGCCCGGAACCCGCCCTGACCTCCGTTCCGGTACCGGCGGCCGCGCCGCTGATTTTCGTTTCGCATCCCGTTCGAAGCCCCGACGGAGCACTGATCGGCACCATCGCCCTTGCCGTTCCGGGCCGAGAGGAAGTTCAAAATGCCTTTGAGGTTGAGGCAGAAGAAGACCCGTTGCGAAACGGTCTGGCCTTGGCCGTCTTTGATCGCAACAGCGTCGTTCTGACGTCGAACATCGCGCTTGACGCTCTTGCCGGTCTGTTGCCGGGCGACAGAGACCTGTCGGCGCTTGCTGCAAATGGTGAAACCGTGGTGTTCGGTCGCGCTGCGTCCGGTGAAGACCGGGCGTTTTCCGTGGTCAGTCTTTCCGATCCGGGGCTTTTTGCGATGGGTAGCTGGCCGTTACAAAATCCGTTGGTGTCACAACTGCCAACCCTGCCCGCCCTGGCCTTTCCCGTGTTGATGTGGGTGGTCAGCCTGATCGCTGCCTTTGTGGCCGCTGAACGTCTGGTCACCCGCCATATCCGCGACCTGCAAGTGGCCATCATGCGCTTTGCCAGCGGCCACCGCGCGGAAAGCGCCCTTGATATGTCGAAGGCACCAACGGAAATCCGGGACGCATCGGATGCCTTTGTGCAGATGACCCATACCATCTTGCGCGATGAAGCCGACCTTGAACATGCGCTGCATGAAAAAGAGCTTCTGTTGCGCGAAGTGCATCACCGGGTGAAGAACAACCTGCAACTGATCGCGTCGATCATCAGCCTGCAGATGCGGGAAACCGGTTCCGTCGAAGCGCGTCAACTGATGCGTGCGATGCATGACCGGGTGATGAATCTGGCCACGGTTCACAAGGACCTGTATCTGGCTGCGGATCTGACCGAAGTCCGGGCGAGCGAACTGATGCCCGAAATCGTCAATCAGGTCATCAGCCTTGCGCCCGGACCGCAGCCTCTGTTGCAGATTGAGACCGATTTTGCCGATTTGCCGCTGACACCCGATCGGGCCGTGCCGCTGGCCCTGCTGGTGGCCGAAGCTGTCACCCTCGCCCGCAACGAGGCTGCGGGCGAGGGCGGGCTGCCCGCGCTGAACGTGACATTGCAGCATGACGGCCCGGATCATGTGATATTGGCCGTCGCCCATGCGATCGAACCTTCGGCGCTGATCGTGCCGGGTCAGGGGATGCAGACGGGTTTGGGGCGCCAACTGATCGACGCCTTTGCCGCACAGCTTGGCGGTGTCGTCAGTTTCAGCGAACGGCAAGGCAGTCATCGTCTTGAAATACGGTTCCCGCTGACCGAGCCTGGCCTCGTGCCGCCCGCATCCCAGACGGCTGCCTAGCGGTCGGGTACTGCGGCCGTCGAGGATGCAGCGCCGGGGCCGGCAATGCCGGGATCAACAACTTCTGCATTTTTGCCCAATCGCAGGCATCAGAAAAAATCTGTCCCGAGTGAACAAAAACAGGCCGGGGCGCGTTGACCCTGCAAGGACGGAGCGATCCCGCCCCATCCAAGTCGCAAAGGCGAGGTCACGCAGATGCAGAACCACCAGAACACACGGCCCGACCCGGTCAAAGATGCCCAGGATCTGGCCGAACTGGCCAAAAGGGAAATGGAGGACGCACGCGACCGCATGTCGGATGCCGCCGGAAAGGTCCGCGATCAGGCGTTGAATGCAGGCGGCACGATTTCCGCGCTTGTGCTGGACGAACTTGATCGTCGCACTGCGGAACTGAGCGAGGGTTTGCGCCATATCACGCAGACGCTGCGCGATGCCACTGGCCCTGCCGGGGAAACTGCAGGCGACACTGGCTCGGCACCGCGGCTGGTGCAGCAGACAGTGGACCTGATCGACGAGGTGTCCATCCGGCTGCAAGGCCGTTCAGCGCGCGATCTGGCCGATGGCGTGGCCCGTTTTGGCCGCGACAATCCGGGTACGTTCATTGTCGCCTGTCTGGCCACCGGGATGCTGGCCGGACGTTTCATGATCGCGACCGGCTCTGACGGGGCGGTTGGGCGCGGCGCCACGGCGCAGGGAGCGGAGCGGCTCGGGCAGTCTGATCGGTCAGAGGTGACTTCGGGGCAGTGGCCGACTGGTTCTTTTGACGGCGACGACGCGCCATCTGATCTGGATCTTGGTCCGGACGATCTGGCACCGGCGCTGCGGCGCACAGAATATGACCGGCTGGTAACGGAGGGGGCCTATGACCGACCGTGAGAGTGGCCACGACGGATCGCTGGCAGACCTGCTGTCGGACCTGATCCGCGATCTGGGCAGGCTGGTGCGCAGCGAGGCCCGGCTGATGCGGGCCGAACTGGTCGATGCTGGCCGCAGCGTTGCGGGCGGGGTCGAGATGATGGCGGCTGGCGGCGTGCTTGTTGCCGTGGCGCTGCTGGTGCTGGTGCAGGCGGCAGTCATTGCCTTGGCTTACTACGTCGGACCCCTCTGGGCGTCAGTGATCGTGGCCGGCCTGCTTGGCCTGATCGGCACGGTTCTGATCCTGCGGGGCAAGGGCGTGATCAAGGCTGCAAATCTTGTACCTGACCGGACCATCGAACAAACCAGCCGGGATTTCCGGCTTGCAAAGGATCAACTGTGATGACCGATACAACCGAATACCTTGAAAATGAGATCGAAACCCACCGCGCCAATGTGGAACACACACTCGACAAGCTGAAAGGCCGGATGTCGGTCGAGCAGGTGGTCGATGACATCGGTCAGTTTGTCGGACTGGAGGACGTGCGCGGAACGCTGCGCACGGCCGGACGCCAGGTTCGCGACAACCCGGTTGCCCTGGGGCTGATCGGGGTTGGGCTGGGGTGGCTGTTGTTGGGCCGCAGCGCAACGTCACGGCAACAGTCCGACGCGCCGATGCCCCAGCGTCGCGGCGAAACGGGAACAAGTCATTCCCCTTACAGCGGGGCCTGGAACGCGACAGCAGACGCGCATGCGCGCTCCGGGGATGCAGGTGACGTGGCCGGGCGCGTTTCAGATGCCGCGTCACATGCGGGCGCCGCGATCAGCGACGCGGCAACCGGTGTGGCGGATCGCATCGGGGATGCGGCCAGCGCCGTGAAGGCAAGGGTCGGCAACGCCGCATCGGCTGTCCGTCATGGTGCGGCAGAGGCGGTGGACCGGGTGCAGTCGACAATCCACGCACCCCGTCAAAGTGGCGCCGATCTGCTGCGGCCCGTTACCGACCAGATCGCGCGGCATCCGCTGTTGATCGGTGCAGCAACGCTTGTCGCCGGAGCGGTGATTGCCAGTGCAATGCCCCGGACCCGCACCGAGGACCGCCTGCTGGGTGACCACCGCGACCATCTGCTGGATGAGGCAAAGACAGCAACGCTGGCACTGCGTGATCGTGCTGCGGATGCCGCAAAAAGCACCTACGTCGCGGCAGTGCGCGCGGCAGACGCGGAAGGGTTGCTGCCGGACGCCGATACGACGCTGGCATCAAAGATCGAAACTGTCGCCGGGGCGGCGATTGAAGAAGTACGAAACCAGCTGGACCCGGTGCTGCATGGCACGCAAACGCCCGACGATCAGCCACTTTCGGTTGGCGCGGCCATTTCGGCAAAAGACGCCAAAGCGCGCAAGTAAGCCCCGCAAAAGGCGTGTCCCTCGCATGCGTGGCGGCTGGCGCGGTGACATGCCTGTCCACCGCCGCGCCAAGCGGGCGCGGGACGAACATCAAGATCGGGCCATCGCCTGCGCGTATCGGGCGGGTCGCAATGCCGGCGGGTGCAGCCAAGATGCCCGCTTTTGCCGGTGGCGGCTGGCGATGCCCGACGGTGGCGCGATCATCGCGCGGCGAGGGTCAAATCCCTGCCCTGCTGGCCTACAAAGGCTTTGTCGTCAGATCATACTCGCCTTGTAGGTTGCCTTGTCCAGCCAAGCCGGGTTGATCTTGACCCCCCAGCCTGGATCAGCGGGAATGGTCACCTGACCGCCATCGACCCGAAACGGATCGGCCAGAAAAAGACCGTCCTGCCACGGGTAATAGTCAGCCCCCTCGATCGACAGTTCCAGATACTTTCCCGGATTCGGGATGGCGCCCAGAAGATGCATCGTACAGATGGTGACCAGAGACAGGTTGGCGGAATGGGGTGTAACCGACAGACCCGCCGCTTCGGCCATGCGGCAGACCTGCAAGGTGCGGCTGATGCCACCCAGATACATCACATCCGGCTGCACGATATCGACAACCCGCCCGTCGATCATCGTTTTCCACGCGGTGAACTCGCAATCCTGCTCGCCACCTGTCACATCCAGACTTAGGGCATCCGTGACCTCGCGGGTCTGGGCGAATTCCCAATACGGGCAGGGCTCCTCGAAATGCCCGATACCCTCGTGTTCCAGCATCCGCCCCACCTCGATGGCGCGGGCGGGTGAATAGCAGGAATTCGCGTCCACCAGCTTGTCGACGTCGTCACCCAAGGCGCGCGCGATCAGCGGCACGATGGCCTCGGTCCGCCCCGGCCATTCGTCACGGTCGTGTCCGCATTCCGAACCGACGCGCCATTTGAACGCATCAAAGCCATGCGTGTCACGCAGCCGCAGGAAGCGGTCCCGCTCGGCCTCGGGGGTGATGTCGCGTTTCATCGACGACGCATAGGCGCGCAGCCGCCCCGGCCTGCCGCCCAGAAGTTCGACCACCGGCTTGCCTTCGATCTGGCCGCGCAGATCCCACAGCGCAGTATCCAGCCCGGTTGTCGCGCGCCGCAAGTGCGAGCCGGGGAACTTGTGCTCGGCCTCATTGATGCGCGCCAAGGTGCCACCAAAGTCGAGCGCATCGGTGCCAAGCGCATGCGGCGCAATCTGGCGATGGAAAATCTCGCAGGTGATATCGGCATGGTAGGTCGCGACCTGCCCCCAGCCCTGATCGCCGGTATCGGTTGTCACCCGGACGAAGCCGACGAATTCGGTGCAGAAGGTTTCGAGTTTGCGGATTTTCATCGGGTGATTCTTGCCATCTGTCAGACAGTTGTGAAAAAAACGGGTGGCTTTCGGAACAAGGCGGGGCCGGAATGCGCGCGACGGTTGAGTGCCGACTTTGCCAGAATATCATTTTTTTCAGCGTGGAAGTCATTCCAAAGGGGCTGGTTCGCCTGCCCACAGGGTTTTGTTGACACTACAGTCCTGTCGGGGAATTGTAACAGTCAGGCTCAGGTCAGAAATCTGTTCTGGTGTCACCGGATTTTCGTAAACGTGTCATACCCGTCGGGCCTGCCCGGTTGCTGGTTGCAGCGGGGAAGACGACGCTTGACGAGTTCGGCAAAAAAAATGGGAGACTATAGCGTGAAAAAATCGGACACGACGTTTAGCCGCCGCACGATCCTGAAGGGATCCGCGGTCGGCCTCGGTGTTCTTGCGGCACCTGCGATCATTTCGCACAAGGCTCTGGCTTCTTCGGGTGAGCTGAACTTCATGGGCTGGGCCGGCTATCCGGCGCTCGCCGAAAAGGTCATGCCGGCATTTGAAGCAAAGACCGGCATCAAGGTGAACTTTGTCGAGCAGCCCGACAACGAGGGCATCTTTGCCCAGTCGAAGCTGGCGCTTCAGACCGGCGGCACCGACATGGTCGAGCCGACGATCGACCGCGTGTCGGCCATGCAATCCAACGGCATCGTTGCGGCATGGGACGAATCAAAGCTGGCCATGGCTGATTACCTGCCCGGTCTGGCTGATGGCGCGGCAGGCGAGCGGTCGCGGATGGACGGCAAGCTGCTTTATGTTCCGTCGGTCTGGGGTACCGAGGCGCTGGTCTACAACAAGGACGCCGCAAAGCTTGGCGAGCCGGCCAGCCTTGCCGCCCTGTTCAACCCGGAAAACCAGGTTGTTCTGCGCGCCCATTCGGCGCTGGCCGCAATGGGCCGTCTGCTCGACTCGCAAGGCAAGCTGCCGCGCCCGTGGATGGATGGCTACACCGACATGGCTGCAATGACCGAAGTGTGGGATATCGCACTGGCCGAAGCCATCAAGGCAAAAGCCAACGTTGTGCAGTTCTGGGCCGGCGAGAACGAGGCCCATGCAGGGTTCGTGTCCAACGGTGCCACGGTTGGCCTTTGCTGGGATTCGACCGGCTTCAACCTGCGCGAAGATGGCTATGGCTATGCCGCCCCGTCCGAGGGCGCGTTCGCCTGGCATCAGGGCTTCATGCTGATGGCCAACGCGGTCAACGTCGATCAGGCGCATGAACTGGCAAAATGGGTTTCGTCGGCCGAAGGATCGTCGATGTGGGCTTCGGCCTTCTCGTCGAACCCGGTTGGCAAGGGCGGACCCGAGATGATGGACCCGGCGGTTTCGGCGTTCTACACCGCCACCTTCGACGATGCAGCGCTGGCGAAACTCTGGTGGTGGCCGTCGCAGACTGCCGAATTCCTTGCCAAGCGCGGCGAATATGCAGACAAGTACAAGGCTGCGTGATTTTGTAGCCTGATTTGCCCGCCGGAGCCTGCAAAGGCTCCGGCGGGTTGATTTATCAAGATCGGCCTGCAAGGCGGATCATAAAAAAAGACGATACGGGGGTACTGACGCGATGACCGCAGGCGTTGATCTGGACAATGTATGCGCCGATTTCGGCACGTTCCGCGCCGTGGACCGCGTCAATGTCAGCATCGAACCGGGCGAATTCTTTTCGTTCCTTGGCCCCTCGGGCTGCGGCAAGACGACGATCCTGCGCATGATCTCGGGGTTCACCAACCCCAGCGAAGGCGCGATCCGGATCGGCGGCAAAGACATGAAAGACACGCGGCCAAATCAGCGGCCAACTGCACTGATCTTTCAGAATCTGGCACTTTTTCCGTTGATGCCGGTGTGGGAGAACATCGCCTTCGGTCTTGAAGTGCGCGGCGTCGACAAGGCCAAGCGCCGGGCGCGGGCCGAGGAATTGCTGCAACTGGTCGATCTGCCGGATGCCGCCGACAAGGCGATCAGCCAGTTGTCGGGCGGGCAGAAACAGCGCGTGGCCATCGCCCGCGCGCTGGCGGTGGAACCGGACGTGATGCTGCTGGACGAGCCGCTGTCGGCGCTGGACCTGAAGTTGCGCCAGCATATGCGGGCCGAATTGCGCGCGATCCAGAAGCGCACGCAGGTGACCTTCATCTACATCACCCACGATCAGGGCGAGGCGCTTGCAATGTCGGACCGTGTCGGCGTCATGTCGCAGGGCAAGCTGCAACAGGTGGCGACCCCGCGCGAGATTTATAACACGCCGGCCAACGGGTTCGTGGCATCCTTCGTGGGCGAGAACAACATCTTCACCGGCGAGATTGCGTGCATGACGGGCGAGCACGCCGATTTCCGCACGGCAAGCGGCACGTTTCAGGCACGGGTCGGTCCGGGCGTGGCACCGGGCATGCAGACGCGGCTTTATCTGCGGCCGGAACATGCTCGGCTGATGACATCGCCGGGGGCCGGAAACTCGATCGCAGTCGAGGTCACGGATGTGGCGTTCGAGGGCAATTTCATCTCGATCCAGTCGCGCGACGCAACCGGACAACTGCTGGTGGCCGAAGCACGCAATGACGGATCGACCAGCGTGCCAGACCCCGGCGAGAAACGGCATATCGTGTTCGACGCCGAACATGCCGTGATCCTGGCAGGCGCCATCGCGGCCAAGGACGTTGACGAATGAATGACCTGCTGCGTCGCTACGGGCTTGGGCTTACCTCTGTCTTCGTGCTGCTGACTGGCTTCTGGCTGCTGCTTCTTGTGGTCCTGCCGAACCTTTATCTGTTCGAAAACTCGTTCCGGCCCTATCTGCCGCTGGTCGAGGTGAGGGGGCCGAAGGATGTCTACAGCCTGAACAACTACGCAACGTTTTTCAAAAGCCCGATCCATATCAGCGTCTTTTTCTGGACCATCGTCTACAGCAGCATCGTGACGGTGATCTGCTTTGTGATGGCCTATCCGCTGGCCTATTACCTGTCAAAGATTGCGCGGCCCATGCTGCTGCCGACGATCTTCCTGTTGCTGTTCGTCCCGCTCTGGGTCAGCGAGATCCTGCGGGCCTTTGCCTGGTTCATCATCCTTGCGCTGAAAGGGCCGCTCAATGCATCGCTGTTGGGTCTGGGGATCATCGAAGACCCGATCCGCTGGATCAGCGGGTTCCGGGGCGTAATGATCGGGCTGGTCTACACCTATGTCCTGTTCATGCTGCTGCCGCTTTACAATGCGATCCAGTCGCTGGACACGAACCAGATCGAGGCGGCCGAAGATCTTGGCGCGCCATGGTGGCGCACCCATCTGCGGGTGATTCTGCCGCATGCCAAGCCCGGCATCGCATCGGGGGCGGTAATGGTGTTCATGCTGTCGGCAGGGTCTATCCTTGTGCCGACCTTGCTCGCCTCGACCAACTCGCGCTGGTTTACCGAGATCATCCAGCAATGGATGTTCGAGTCGCTGGACTGGAATACGGGGTCGGCCTATGCGTTTTTGCTGCTGATCCTGTGCACGGTCTTTGTGTCGCTTGTCATGCGGGTGTTCCGCGTCAAACTTTCCGATATCGCGAAGTGAGCGGGCAATGAAACAGACCCGCAACTCCGACTGGCTGTTCCACCTGTATCTGGTGCTGTTCCTGGCCTACCTGCTGATCCCGCTTCTGGTGATGGCAGGGGCGGCGTTCAATGACAGCAAGTTTCCGTCGGTTTACCCCTGGGTCGGCTGGACCGACCGGTGGTTCGTGGAGCTTTGGAACGATGCGCGGCTCTGGAATGCGTTCCGCAACACGCTGTATGTGGCGGCGGCAGTGGTGGCCATATCGGTGCCGATCGGCACTGCGGCGGCAATCCTGATAAACTCGCTGGCGGGGGGATCGCGGTCGGTGCTCTATGCGCTGATGGTGGCACCGATCCTGACGCCAGGGGCGGTGATCGGCATCTCGACGTTGCTGTTCTGGAACACGTTCGGGGTGTCTGCGGGGCTGCATCTGTCGGTGCTGGGGCAGGTATCCTATATCGCGGCCTTCGTGATGCTGCTTGTGCTGGCGCGGTTGCAAAGTTTTGACCGGGGGCTGGAAGAAGCGGCACTCGATCTGGGGGCGAACCATGGGCAGGTGATGCGGCGCATCCTGCTGCCGCATCTTTACCCCGCAATCGGGGCGGGGGCGGCGATCGGGTTCTTTCAGTCGATCGAGAACTTTAACGTGACGCTGTTTACCCGGGGAACGTATGACACGCTGACGGTTTATGTGTTTTCCAAGGTTCGCAGCGGCATCACCCCGACAATCAATGCGCTGGCGTTGCTTCTGATCAGTTTCACGTTGATCTGCGCCATCCTGTATGAAGTTCAGCGGCGGCGGAATGAGCGCAAAATGGCGCGGGCGCGATAGCATCGGTGTCCCCGGTGCGGGACACTTTTAAACCTGCTGGCAATTGGCGGGGAATTTCGACCGGATTTCAAGTTTGGGACACCGATCGAGGCAGGGGCCGGATTTCCAGACAGGCATAAGGTTTCGCGGTCCGCAGTCCTTTCGGCCACAGTGGCATGGCGATTGATTTTTTTGCGGTGCCAGTCGCTCGGGGCCGCTGTCAGATGGCCGATCATGCCCGTGGCCCCGGCGCGGGACGCTCAATTCCCGACTTCGGTGGGCCACCTGTTAAAATCCGTTGCATTATTATTGGTTGCGCCACATCTTCGCTTCGGTTGGAGGGACGCGATACCTGCACCGAACATTGGGGCCGGCTATTGCGGTCGTTATCTCTGTTTGGTCAGGCATGCTGTGCCGCCGGTTTGAATTTGGGGGTCATGTCTTGTATCGAATTCGATTGATCGCGTTCCTGACGGCGCTGCTGGCGACTTTTGGTGTGACAGGCAGTGCCACGGCGCAAGCCGTGGGCAAGGTTGTTGTGGCCGTACCGGGCGCAGAGCTTGCGACGGCTGACGGTCGGTTCCGGCTGGTCGCAGGCGCGCCGGTTGCGATGGGCGATGTGGTGACAACCGACGCCGCAGGTCAGGTGCAGTTGCTGTTTGACGACGGCACCAAGATTGTCGTCGGACCGGGATCGCGGCTGGTCATCGAAGAAATCCTGTTGCAGTCAGGTGGCAAGGCCGAGAGGTTTGCCGTGCGCGCGGTCGGCGGGACGTTCCGCTTCATCACCGGCAAAAGCGCCAAGCCCGCTTATCGCATTAATACGCCGACAGCGACGATGTCCATCCGGGGAACGGTTTTCGACTTTTCGGTGGTGCCGAAGGGCGGCACGAACGTGGTCCTGTTCCGCGGGCAGGTCCAGCTTTGCGCGCAGCAGGGCAATTGCGCCGAAATTCGCGGCCGCTGCACGCTGGCGATTTCTGACCGGGGCGGACGCATCGGGGGCGCAGAAACCCCCGAGCAAAAAGACGGCGTTCTGATTTCCGAGTTTCCCTTTGTGGTGGATCAGTCGGTGCTAACCCGCGCATTTCAGACCCCGACCGGATCATGCGGAGACGTGGCCCGGCTCAGGAAACTGGCAAAGAAGCCGATCTCGAACCTTGATCGGGCGGATGCGACGGAAACCGTCGATGCCCCCGAAACGCCACGCGCGCCCGAGCCGACACCCGAGCCGCCTCCTGCGCCAGCCCCTGACCCACAGCCGGAGCCGCCGCCGCAACGGCAGTAGCCCTGACGGCCCGAATGAACAAGACCGTCTTCGCCATTGGTGTCGTTCTGCTGTTTGGCTTGACGGCACTGCGGGCGATCGACCCCGCACCGGCGCAGGCGCTGCGCGACGTTTACTTTGACACGCTGCAACGCCTGTCACCGCGTGTCGGGACAGACCTTCCGGTGCGCGTCGTGGATATTGACGAGGCGTCGCTGCAAAAGCTTGGGCAATGGCCTTGGCCGCGCGACCTGCTGGCCGATCTGGTGGACCGGATTGCGGCCTATGGGGCGGCGGCGATTGTTTTTGACGTGCTGTTCCCCGAACCCGACCGGATGTCGCCCGCGCGGGTGGCAAGCGACCTCGCAGCACGTGGGCTGCTGGCCCCCGGCGTGACTGACGCCGATCTGGCAGCGCTGGACAATGACCAGCGGTTCGCGCGCGCCATTGCGACGGGGCAGGTTGTGCTGGGGACGGCGGCCTCGACAGACGGGGGGGCGGCGGGACTAAGCAGCAAGGCCGGGTTTGTTGAAGTGGGTTCGACACCGTCAGAGGGGCTGCTGGTATTGGGCGCAATGGTGCCGATTTTGCCGCCGTTGCTCGATGCCGCAGCCGGGATCGGGGTTGTCAACATAAGCCCGTTCGATGCGGCCACGGTGGTGCGGCGCGTGCCGCTGGTGTGGCGCGGAACCGAAGGGCTGCTGCCGACGCTGGCCCTCGAAGCGCTGCGCGTAGCAACGGGGGACAGCACGATGGTGGTTGTCGGCGCGCCCGACCTTGCGGGAAGCGTCAATGCGGTGCGACTTGGCGAGGCCGAAATTCCGACGACAGCGGATGGCCAGATCTGGGTGCGCTACCGGCCCGACAGCGCCGATCTCTATGTGCCGGCGCATGCCGTTCTGGCGGGGGGCCAAGACCCGGCGGTGCAAGCGGCGCTGGAGGGGAACATCGTGTTCATCGGCACTTCGGCGGCTGGGTTGCTGGACATTCATACGACCGCGCTGGGGGAAAATGTTCCGGGTGTGTCGATCCATGCCCAAGTGCTGGAGCAGATTTTGCAGGGCGATTTCCTGCGCCGCGGTAGTCTGGTCGAAGCGCTGGAAATTCTGGTCTTTCTGACGCTTGGTCTGATTGTGGTGGGGGTCATGTCGGTCTCGGGGCCGATTGCGTCGATGCTGGCGGGGATGCTGGCGGCGGCGTTGAGTGCCGGGGGCAGCTGGTTGGCGTTTCGCGACCACGGCATCCTGTTCGATGCGACCTTTCCGATGGTCGGCGGGTTCCTGACCTTTGCGGGGCTGTCGGCCTATCAGTTTGTCATTGCGGACCGTGACAAGCGGATGATCCGGCGGTCTTTTTCGCATTACGTGGCACCTTCGGTGCTGAGCCAGATCGAGCGGAGCGGCCATCGGCTTGAACTGGGGGGCGTGACGCAGACAGTGACGGTGATGTTCAGCGACATCCGCGGCTTCACCCCGCTTAGCGAAACCATGCCGGCGCATGCGCTGGTTGAATTGCTGAACCGGCTGTTCACCGAACTGGGCGATGAGATTCTGCGGGAAAGCGGCACCATCGACAAGTTCATCGGCGATGCGATCATGGCGTTCTGGAATGCACCACTGGAGATGTCCGACCACCCTGCCCGCGCCTGCGCTGCGGCACTTGGGATGCGCGCCGCCCTGGTGCGGTTCAACGCGGCGGGGGCAGCCCCTTTGCCGGTTGCGGTGGCGCTGGGGATTGCGACGGGTGAGGTTTGTGTCGGCAATATCGGGTCGCGCGACCGGTTCAACTATACCGTCGTGGGCGAGACCGTGAACCTTGCCGCGCGGATCGAGGCGGGATGCCGAACCGTGGACTATGACATTCTGGTTGCGCGGGATGCAGCACTTGCAACGCCGGACATGGCATTTCTGGAGGCTGGCCGGCTGGTGCTGAAAGGGGTGTCCGAGCGGACGGCGGCCTGCATTCTGGTCGGCGGGCCAACGATGGCAGCGTCGGTGGCCTTTGCGGCGCTGCGGGCGGCGCATGGGGGGCTATTGGCGGCGCTGGCCGAAGGCGGTGATGCGGACGGTCTGTTGGCCGAGTGTCGTGCGCTGGCCGTGGCGCTGGAGCCTGGGCTGGCCAGCTTTTATGACCGGATCCCGCTGCGGGCGGGCGATTTTCGCTGATCAGGCGACTGCCCACCAAAGCGCCATCCCGAGGTAGGTCAGGTGGTGCAAGGCTTGGTCAACGCCGGTCGCATACCAGTAAACAGGGTCGCGCGGGGTCAGACTGCGGGCAGCCACGAAATTGTCCTTTGACCAGTCAAGGTGGTAGTGAACGATCGCCTCGACCGCCAGTATTGGCAAAAGCACAGCGGTGGTGGTTCCCACAACCACAAGGACGATCAGCGATCCGACCAAGTGGATCGCCACATGCAGCAGGCCGCCGGGGTGGCCGTAAAACCGCCGATTATCAAGAATATAGGCATTTTGCAGGAAGAAGTCGGCCACCAAATGCTTGATCTGCAACAGCAGGACAAGTAGCAGCACCCCGGTTGTCTCGGCATTCAAGTAGTGCATCATTGCCCTGCTCCTTGCCCGTCTTTCGTGGGTTTGGGGATGATTAGCCCGACTGGAGCAGAATGTCCGATCAAATATCGAAAGACCGCTACTTTTGCTGGGCCTAGCCCCTGCGGCGCTTACACACGAACCCAAGTGCGGCCAGACCGGCAAGTAGCAGCGGCAACGCAGCCGGTAGCGGCACGACCGCAGGTTCGGGTTCGGGTTCGGGTTCTGGCTCTGGCTCTGGCTCGACGTAGGGGACGGTCACGAGCGTATCGAGATTGAACGTCGCATTCAGGTTCGTCGAGTTTCCGCCAATTGTTACCGAATTGAACGGGGTGCTTGATGCAAAGCCGATGAATTGGCCGGTAGTGATGAAGTCTCGGCCGTTGTCAGCGTTCATCTTGCCGAATGCGTCAGGTACGCTTGCCACAACGTCGCCAGCTCCAAATCGTGCAAGGAATGCGCCACCGCCGGCCACAAACGTATTTATATCAATCGCAAATGCCACAATGGAAGTGGCGAAATTGAAGGTTACGAGTTGATCGAACTTGAAGAACTGCTCGGTGGGTCCAGCACCGGAACCAAGACTGTTCAGGCCGGTCGACGAGATAAAAAGTTTGGTGACGACGACGGCACCATTCGTCACGGCATAGGTCACGCCGTCGGTCGCGGACAATGCACCAAGGCCAAGCGTATCAAAAGTCTCTTTCTTTTCAACGTAAGACAGCATTTCCGTGGCAAAGCCAGCACGGTCGAATGTATCGATTGTCGCTGCACCGGCTGGAAGCGTGGCCCGAAGCAGAACGAGCGAAACACAAAAGGCTGATCGCAAAAGTGGCACTCAAATCCCCTGAAAAAAGCAGCAAAACCGAATACTCAGAATCGTCCTTTCAGGAACATAATAAAACCGCAATTCGTTAAAAATTCAACTGCCATTCTGCATCTTTACTGTGTCTGATTGGGAAACGACGACAGCCGGTTCGTGTCATGTTTCGTTTGTCGGCCGCTTCTTTATCGGGCAGAAAGGCTAATTTTCTCGCCAATCATGCGCGGCGAATTGGCACGGTTTCACGACCATCTCGACAGGTCAGCGGGCAGCGTCTAGCTTTCGGGGAATGAAAGTTCTTGTCGCCGCCGATATTCATTACTCACTAAAGCAGTATGACTGGCTTCTGGCGGTGGCTGGTGATTTCGATCTGGTCGTGCTGGCCGGTGATCTGCTTGAAATTTCATCGAGCGTTGATCGACGGGCGCAGGTTGTGGTGGTGCGAACCTATCTGGAGCAGCTTGCCCAAAAAACCAAAATCGCCGTCTGTTCGGGCAATCATGATCTGGACCTGACGGATGCCGCGGGCGAACAGGTTGCGCAATGGATAAATGATCTGCCCGAACTCGGCGTTGCGGTGGACAGGACCACGATCCGCCTAGGGGATACGCTGATCACGATCTGTCCGTGGTGGGATGGTCCTGAAACGCGCGATGCGATTGGCGCTCAGCTTGCGTTGGCCGCGGCAGAAGCGCGGCACCGCTGGATCTGGGTCTATCATGCCCCCCCTGCCGAAAGCCCGGTCAGCTGGAGCGGGAAGCGGTTTTTCGGGGATGAGGAACTGTCGCGCTGGATCACCGCGTTTTCGCCCGACATCGTGGTGTCGGGCCATGTCCATATTTCGCCGTTTGTGCCGGGCGGATCCTGGGCTGACCGGATCGGCGATACCTGGGTGTTCAATACCGGACAACAGATCGGGCCGGTGCCGGCGCATATCATCTTTGATCTTGAGACAGCAACAGCACTGTGGTTCTCGATCTACGGGAATGAGGTGCTGGCGCTGGATGCCCCGTTGCAACGCCCGATCCCGGCGCTGGTTACGCGTCCTGACTGGCTTACAACCTAGGGTCTTTTCTGGCCTCGCGCGGGGCGGCTGGCGTGGTGCCATGCTGGTTCGACAAAGCACCGATGATCTGGTCAACCATACCGAAATGGTCGGTCTTGTCCTGAAACTGGGCCTTCATGTCGGCAAGGTAAGTGGTGCTATCGTGCAGGCGCTGCGCAAGAATGCGGGCGGCGTGCAAGGCAACGACGGGGGTAGAGGCGAGGAAACCTTGCCCGTCGGTCACGACTTTCGCTGTGACCGCCGTTTCGGCAAGAACGGTGGCGCTGGCGGGTATGTCCAGCAGGATCGACATTTCACCGAACAGCGCGCCGGGGGTACGGACGCGGGCAACGCGGACATCGCCCTTCACGACCGCGACAGTGCCGTCGATCAGCACGTAGATAGCACCACGCCGTTCACCTTCGCGGATCAGAACATCGCCGGGCGCAAACGTGCCATCCGGCAAGTGGTCACATTCCTTCAGCACCGCTTCCATCGCCCGACCCCCAACAGCCTGTCTGATACAAGACTGTCATCGAACATACGCCGAGGCAAGATTTTGCTGCACCGCCGCAACGATCAGCGCAGGTCAGCAGGCAGCAGTGCGTCGGGGATGTTCTGGTAGCAGACCGGGCGCAGCCAGCGCCGGATGCTGAGGGTGCCGACCGATGTTGCACCGAAGTTGGTGGAGGCGGGGTATGGGCCGCCGTGAACCATCGCATCGGCAACTTCGACGCCGGTCGGAAAGCCGTTGGCGAGGATGCGCCCGGCCTTGCGTTCAAGGATCGGCATCAGTTTTGCCGCAAGCGGATGGTCGTCTGCATCCAGATGCAAGGTGCAGGTCAGTTGGCCTTCGACATTTGCTGCGAGCGACAGCAGATCATCTTCATCCTTGGCGCGCACGACTAGACCGAGGGGGCCGAACACCTCTTCACCAAGGTTGTGGGTCTGGCGGAAGGCATCCGAAGTGACGGTGTAAAGGTTTGGGTTTGCGATGCGGTCGTGGCTTGCGGTTTCAACAAGCGCGGTGACACCGGAGGCTTTGGCAATCCGGGTCTGACCGTCGCGGTAGGCGGCGGCGATGCCGTCGGTCAGCATCGTTTGCGGGCCGAAAGCAGCAAGGGCGGCGGCGGCGGCGTTTTCAAACGCGTCTGTCTCGGGGTTGTCGAGGGCGATCACAAGGCCGGGGTTGGTGCAGAACTGTCCTGCGCCCAGGGTGAGTGAGGCAGCCCAGCCGATGGCGATCTGGTCACCGCGCACCTTGAGGGCGGCGGGAAGGAGGAAGGTCGGGTTGACGCTGCCCAACTCGCCGAAGAACGGAATCGGGTCGGGGCGCGCGGTGCAGAGGTTATACAGCGCGCGGCCACCCATCAGCGATCCGGTAAAGCCCACAGCGCGGATGAGGGGATGCTGAACGAGGGATTCGCCCACA
>JANNWS010000035.1:0-3332 GCA_031408575.1 Rhodobacterales bacterium | reverse complement strand
GGGGTGCGGGGGGTGTGTAACCCCCCGCTGCCGCAGGTCAAACCAGCACCGCGCCCTTCGGCCCGATGGCGCCCTTGGTATCGGCATCCCCCAGCATCATCTCATTGTGCGCCTTGCCCGAGGGGATCATCGGGTAGCAGTTCTCGTGTTTCTCGACCAGACAGTCGAAAATCACCGGGCCATCATAGCGCAGCATCTCCATGATCGCTTCGTCAAGGTTCGCCGGGTCGGAACACCGGATGCCCTTGCAGCCGAACGCCTCTGCCAGCTTCACGAAGTCCGGCAGCGATTCCGACCAAGACTGTGAATAGCGCTCGCCATGCAGCAATTCCTGCCACTGGCGCAATGCCCAACCGCTCGTTGTTCAGTATGAACTGCTTGACCGGCGCGCGGAACTGCATCGCCGTTCCCATTTCCTGCATGTTCATCAGCCAGCTTGCCTCGCCCGCCACGTTGATCACCAGCGCATCGGGATGTGCGATCTGCACACCGATGGACGCGGGCAACCCGTAGCCCATCGTCCCAAGGCCACCGCTCGTCATCCAGCGGTTCGGATCCTCGAAATCCAGATATTGTGCCGCCCACATCTGGTGCTGGCCCACCTCGGTGGTGATGTAGCGATCCATCCCCTTGGTCAGCGCCTCCAGCCGCTGCAATGCGTGCTGTGGCTTGATCACGGTGCTGGAATTGGTGAAGTCCAGGCAGCGCACTGCGCGCCACTCTCCGATCCGCGCCCACCATTTTGCCAAGCCCTCGCGGTTGACCCGCGAACCGCGCGCCTTCCACAGCGCCAGCACTTCTTCCAGCACATGGCCGACGTCACCGATGATCGGCACATCGGCCCGGATCACCTTGTTGATCGACGACGGGTCGATATCGATATGCACCTTGCGCGACCCCGGCGAGAAATCCTTGACCCGCCCGGTGATCCGGTCGTCAAACCGCGCGCCGATGTTGATCATCAGATCGCAGCCGTGCATCGCAAGGTTGGCCTCATAAAGCCCGTGCATCCCCAGCATCCCGAGCCAGGCCGTGCCGCTTGCCGGATAAGACCCCAGCCCCATCAGGGTCGAGGTGATCGGAAACCCCGTCGCCGCCACCAGCTCCCGCAGCAGCCGGCTTGCCGCGGGACCAGAGTTGACCACCCCGCCGCCGGTGTAAAACAGCGGTCGCTCGGCCGTCTCCATCATCTCGACCAGCCGCGCGATCTGATCGGGGTCGCCCTGCACCTTGGGCTGGTAATGCAAGGTGCGCGCAGCCTCCCTCGGCACATAGGTGGCTGTGGCGAACTGCACGTCCTTGGGAATATCCACCAGAACCGGGCCGGGGCGGCCATGGGTTGCCACATGGAACGCCTGATGGATCACTTCGGACAGCTTCGCCGTGTCCTTCACCAGCCAGTTGTGCTTGGTGCAGGGCCGCGTGATGCCCACCGTATCGGCTTCCTGAAAGCCGTCCGTGCCGATCATGAAGGTCGGCACCTGACCGGTCAGCACGACCAGCGGGATGCTGTCCATCAGCGCATCGACCAGCCCCGTGACCGCATTGGTCGCCCCCGGACCGGAGGTCACCAGAACCACCCCCGGCTTGCCGGTCGAGCGTGCATAGCCCTCGGCGGCATGCACCGCCCCCTGCTCGTGGCGCACCAGAATGTGGCGGATGTCGTTTTGCTGGAAAATCTCGTCATAGATCGGCAGCACAGCCCCGCCCGGATAGCCAAAGACCACCTCGACGCCCTGATCCTTGAGCGCCTGAACCACCATTCGCGCGCCGGTCATGGTGTTTGCCTTGGTCATCCCGACAGTTTCCGCCTTGCTCATCGTCTTATCCTCTGCTTTCGACCGTTTGGGTCCAGCGCAACAATTGGGGTCCAGCACAACAAAAAGCCCCCGAGGGTCAATCGGGGGCGCATGGGAACCGGGATGGTCAACCGCTACCGGCCCATGCGCGTCTTTCTTACGACTACAAGAATGCCGGACATGCTTGCCTCCATCGACCTTCGCGGACCGTAAGCGGACGCAACGGGGGCGTCAACGGGGAAATGCAGGTATAAACTGTCGCAGGGGCGCATTTTTGCGTAATAATAGTGCGGGATTAGATGACGCAGCAGAACTTTCGCAAATTTAGCCGCTCCGGGCGGTGTCTGTGCCGCTAAACCCTTGCACCCCGCTACCGCACAGCGCGCCCAACTTTGATTTTCGGCACCTTTACGCCACCCGCCCCGGTTGTTGCAGCCCTGTTACCGATGCGTGCTACTTATTTCGGGCTGCCCATGACATAGCTAAGGAAATCCGCGATGACCCCCCAGCACATGAACCGACTTTCGTTCGACGAGTTTGACGAAGCCCGCAACCCGCGTCCCGCCGAGCATGGGTTTGATCGTGTTGTCGCGGCCGCGCTGTCGCGCCGGGGGTTCTTGTCGGGTGTGCTCGCCTTCGGGTCTGGAGCTGCCGCAATGGGTCTGGGCGTGGGGGGGCTTTTGTCGTCCACGGCCGCGCAGGCCGCCGTATCGCGCTTCGGCTTTGCCCCGATCGCAATTGCGACCGATTTCGAGGTGCATGTGCCGCAGGGCTATACGTCGCAGGTCGTGGCCCGCTGGGGCCAGCCGCTGTTTTCTGACACGCCCGAGTTTGATCCCGCAACCCGCGGCACCGCAGCCACGCAGGCCCGCGCCTTTGGTGACAATACCGACGGGATGCACCTGTTCACCATCGGCACCAAGCAGGTGCTGGCGGTCAATCACGAGTATATTCAGGAAGAAGTTCTGCTTGGCAACCGCGCCAGCACAATGCCCGAGACCGATGATGACGCGGCCAAGGTCAAGGCCGCGCATGGCGTGACCATCGCCGAGTTGGAAGAAACGCCCGATGGCTGGCGCATCGTCCTTGACGGCGCGCTGAACCGTCGCATCACGATGGAAACCCCGATGCGGATCGCCGGCCCCGCCGCAGGCCATGACCTGCTCAAGACAGAGGCTGATCCGACCGGCACCATGACGCTGGGCACCTGGAACAATTGCGGCAACGGCCATACGCCCTGGGGGACCTACCTGACCTGCGAGGAAAATTTCAACGGCTACTTCGGCTCGACGGACGCCGCTTATGTTCCGTCTGACGCCTTCGCCCGCTACGGGATTGAAGTCGAAAGCCGCTACGCGCTTGAAAAATTTGATCCGCGCTTCGACATCTCCAAGACCCCGAACGAGCCGAACCGTGTCGGCTATATTGTCGAGATCGACCCCACCGACCCGGCTTCGGTTCCCGTGAAACGCAGCGCCCTTGGCCGCTTCAAGCATGAGAACGCCGAACTGGTCCTGGCCCCCGATGGCCGCG
>JANNWS010000034.1:0-8122 GCA_031408575.1 Rhodobacterales bacterium | reverse complement strand
GAAACCCTGACTGAACGAATCATCTTGAGCTGGGTTGGTGACGCTACTCGCCCTTCGGTAGCATTTGAACTAGCCATCCCCGTCAATTTTGGCCTGAGGGTAAAACATGAACAGATTAATTTTTCTGGCGAGCTCTTGACATCATGCGCCTGGTCAAAGGAGCGGATACCCGAACTGCGCGCGATGATCATGTTCGCCGTCGTCGTGATTTTCCGGCACTACCCTGACAGCTGCGACGCAGGGTGATCCTGCACCGGATCACCGGCACAGACGCTTTCCGCATACACTTGTCCGCGTGATGCAGTCCAAACCTGACCGGCATCGACCATCACACCAGCCAGGCGAAGATTTCTGTTCGTCGGCACCGGAAAAGGCGGAACGGCGCTGGGCGGCGGTGCTTTCCGCTTTCCGCAAGCCAAGCAGAAATCTCAATAAAATAAGGACCGGAATTGAATCCGGCGTTTCAATTCCGGTCTCCGCCTAGGTTCCGGTACCTTGTGTCTGCTTCCCTCTCCCCGTCCCCGGCCTTCGCCGGGATCTGGATGGGAGATCGAAATGCAAAACTCTGCCCCTGCCTCGCAGGAACAGCCGCTGAACCTGCTGGCCGACTGGATCAGCCGCTAGCAGCTGGCTGGTGAACTTGGGCTCGCCAGCGACACGCTGGCGCGCTGGGAGGCACGACAACTAGGCCCACCCTGCACACGGATCGGGCGAAAGGTGCTGTATCGCCGCGCCTCGGTCCAGGACTGGATCAGCGCGCAAGAACAAAGCCGCCCGGCCCGGAGACGTCGGGGGCGGAAATGAACCAGCCCCTTTCCCACCCGCTGATTTCGGCCTCAGGGCCAGGCGACTGGTTGCAGGATCGCCTGACCGAAGCGCGCGGCATCCTGGCCGATGTCCCGCATGCTGCGGGAGGTCGAGGTGACGGCGGCGATGCCGAAGGTGGGGCCTTGGCGCTGAGTGGACCTGGCGTCCGTTGCAGAAACCTTATCTTGCCAAATGGCATATTATCTCTATATTCATGTCATAGAGGAAACGCCATGCAATTTGCCACAATCCAGCCAACCGTCTCCCGGCCCGATCTTCCTGCCATCACGGACGAGGAAGCCGCTGCCCTTGCACGAACAACGGTCAACCTGTTCCGCGCTTGGCAGCTTAGCGATATCGAAGCGCGGATCCTGCTGGGTGATATGGCGCAGCGGACATGGGCGCGCTGGAAGGAAGGCGGCATCGGTCGGATTGACCGCGATCTGCGCGCACGCATGGCCATTCTAATGGGAATTCACAAAGGCTTGCGCTACCTCTTCACCGAACCGGCGCGCGGCTATGCGTGGATCAGAAAGCCAAACAGTGCCTTTGCCGGTCAAAGCGCGCTTGATGTCATGATGCGCGGAGAAATCACCGACCTGATCGACCTGCGGGCCTATCTGGACGCTGAGCGCAGCGCATGATGACAGTGCCAGTGCGCCGCGTGATCTGGCCGCGTAGCGTCCGGATCATTCGCTCGATCTATCCGCCAATCGACCTTTTTGAAGATATTGCTGACCCGGCAGATTGGGAGGCGCTGGCCTCGGCCGAGTCCAAGTTCAACCCGCGCATCCGCGACAGCATCGGCGATCTGGCAAAGGTACCGCTGGCCCGGCGCGTCACCGGGCCCGGTGCCAGCTGGGTCATGGCACCCTTCGTTCACTGCTCGCCGCTCCGGCCCGGGCGGTTCACTGATGGGACGTTCGGGCTTTATTACGCAGGTGACAGCACAGAAGTGGCGATAGCCGAAACCATCCACCATCATAGCAAGATCATGCTGGCCACAGCGGAAGCACCAGGCTGGACCTCGCAGTTCCGCGAGTTGATCGGCTCGGTCGACGCAGATTTCGATGACGTGACGGGCCGGGACGATCTGCTGCACCCCGACGACTATGCCGCCTCGCAGGTCTTTGGTAGCGAACGGCGCGCAGCCGGTTCGAACGGCATCTTCTGGCCCAGCGTCCGCTTTGCTGGCGGCAACTGCATCGCGGCTTTCTGGCCGGATGTGGTGCCGATCCCGACGCAGGGGGCGCATTTCGCGTATCACTGGAACGGGGCAGCGGTGGACTACGTCAAGAAGCTAGATACTGGCGAGATTATGCAGGTTCTCTGAGCCGGGCAGTCCTCACCGTCCACCGAACTGCGACAGGTTAGTGAAAACTTTTGGTCGCGCAGTTTGGAGTTCGCGGCTAAGTTGATGAAAATATTGCCCGGGGTGCTTATGACGGCCATTGATCGAATCCTTCAATCCTACCGCGATGCTGCTGTCACCGAACGCGAAAAGGGCACCTACTTCGAACGGCTCGGGCTGGCTTTCTTCCTAAGCGACCCGATCCAGGCCGAGGAGTACGAGGCGGTCTTGACATGGTCGGAATGGGCCAAAGCCAATGGTCGTGATGGCAAGGATGTAGGCATCGATCTGATCGCAAAGTTGCGCAATGAGGATGGCTGGTTGCCGTCAGGGTGCGGATGCGCGCGACACCTGGCCTGGGCACTTCCACCCATGCCCCGGCGGTGAAACGGACATGGCGCGCCTCGTCCGCAATCCAGACCTGCCAGCCGTCTTGCGGGGGCAGAAAGACCCAAGCCGCCGCCCCCGCCACTTCATCCCAGAGGGCGACGGCGTTGGCATTGGCGCCCGCCGTGGCGGGCACGATCACGATCTGGCCTGCGCTGCCGGTGGCGGGCAGCGGGGTGTTGCGCGATGTGGCGCGCGCCTGCACGAGGGCCGAGAGGCGGCGCAGGTCCTCGCTGAGGCTGGTGCCCCAGTTGCGCTGTCCGGGATCGTAGAAGGCGCGCAGCCCCAATCCCGGCATGATCCGTTCCGGCATGCTTGTCCTCGTTTCTTGTGATCAGGGCGATGTGGTCGGGGCGATTGCGGTTCGGGGTGCGGGATCAGGTGCCCCAGAGTACGCCCCAGCCCCGATCCCATCCGGCGGCGAAGGGGGCCGTCAGCCGAAACCAGCGGGCCTCGCGGTCGGAGAGCCACGCCCCTTCGACCAGACGGCGGGACCGGACAGCGACGTCGATCTCGGCGGTGCGGTCCGGAGCCCCGCTCTCGGGGATGGCGTCGGGGGCAACGCTGCAGGTATTGGCAAGCCCCGCATCGATGATGATGCCCGGGGGCAAGATTGCAGCGCCGGTGTCCGGGTCGACCCAGCGGATCTCGACGATGTAGGCAACGCCCGGCTCGGGCCCGATGGACGCGCCCAGCAGCGTCACCGTCTGGCTCGTGCCATTCGCGAGGCGCAGTCGATAGTCCCGCCCGATGCGGACGCCCGCGAGCGAGCCCGGAAAGGAAAGTGTCGCGCCGCTGTCCCCTGCAAGCGCCGCCGTCGCCGACATGCCCGCGACGGAGCCGATCCGGGTCTCGACCGCCGCACCGCCGCCGCTGAAGCCGCCCCCGGTTGTGACCGACCAGGCGGGGCGGCGGTCGACCAGGATCTCGCGGATGGCATCGATCGGCCCATGGCAAAGGGCGAGATGGACCCCCAGCGAATAGCGGTAGCCGACGGTCTGGGCCTTGTTATTGCCGCCCATCGCTGGCCTCCTCCAAGGTACCCAATCGTGCCTCGGCAGCCTGGATCACCGGCTCCACGAGGGCATCGCCGGTAGTACGCAGGCGGTTGGCTAG
Source organism: Rhodobacterales bacterium (assembly GCA_031408575.1). Lineage (GTDB taxonomy): Bacteria > Pseudomonadota > Alphaproteobacteria > Rhodobacterales > Rhodobacteraceae > Aliitabrizicola. Next base: position 4,461 of record JANNWS010000034.1, on the reverse strand, counting down.
GTCAGTTCCAGCCGCCCACGCTCGATCTCGCTCGTCTGCACCACATCGCCATGGGCCACGGCTGCGGCTTGCCAGACGAACTCCGCCCCGCCACTGCCCGCGCTGATCCAGTCCGTGGCCCGGCTGGTGAAGCGCCAGACCTCCGCGCCTTCGACGAACTGGTAGAGGTAATAGGGCCGGCCATCGGCGACGGAAGCCTCGATAGTGTCATAGGTCATGATCGATATTGCTCATTCACGGGACTGGGTCCGAGCGTTGCTTGCCGACGAGACAAAGGGGTATTGCGAGGGTTTGCGAGCGGACAGGCGGGTCTGGCCGCGACGGCTGCGGACCTGCGTCAGTCGGTTGAGGGCGTTATTCGGGTGAGCCGAGTGTCGTCGTGATCTGGATCAAGGACAGGTTTGCCAATCTCGCAGGTGAGCGACGAGAGACTCCAATAACCGCATGGAGCCCATTGCTGCATTTCAACCAAACTGCGGCGAACGGCAGGCCGAGCCCATTTTGCACATCTTCTGCGACCCAACGAAAGCCTGCTTTCGGTGGAGTGGCCAACATCGGGTCACTCGCCCTTGTCGCCAGCCGACAAGAAGACCGGTTTGCCATGCGGCGTGTTCTCATAGGCCGCTTCCCAGTCTCTTTTCCTTTGGTCCAGCGCTTGCCGGGAAATCCCCACGTCGCTCGCAGCCAGACGCTCCAGTGCGCCAAGGACGGCGTGATAGTAGCTGTCATCGGTGTCGGGCATACCCTTGGCCTCGACCTCTTTCAGCGCGAAACCCAGCGCCTCAGCCCATTTCGAGGATGTAAACTTTCCCGCTTCGATCATCGCATGGGCTAGCGCCAAACTTTGGGCATGCCAAGCTTCCGTAAAGACCGCTTGCCGAGGCGCAAGAGGATCCTCAGGCCCGAACAAGATAGCTTTCCCAAGCGTCAATGCTGACGAAATCATTTTGCGCTGCGTCCAGCCCCCACAATTCTCGCGCGGCAAACCGGACCGTATAGAGATGCTGAGGCGCTTCGACACCGTTGACATTTGTGTCCGGCAGAACATGAGCGCCGTGATGTGCGATCACGTGGCCTTGGCGGTTTCGTGCATAGGCAGGCAGGCGCGTGTGCCCCGAAATCCCGTACTTTTGTGTCCGGACGATCTGGCCGACAGAATAGATTGGTGCGTCGTCAATTTCGCGTTTGAAACTACGGGAATATCCACGCACCGCTTCAAGGACTTCTGCAAGCGACAGGCTGGCTGGCGGCGGCGCGGCAACGGATGCGCGGCCTGACTTCAGCTCTTCATCCCTGAAACTGCCGGACGCAACCATGTCGGTCACGACCGAGAAATACCATTTGTCGAAATAGGTGTGGGTCAGGTAATCAACCGGGTCGAGAAGCTCGATCAGGTGCCGGAAACGGTCAATCGTCAAATCCGAAGAGCCCACATAAAAAGACAGCGCCCACATCCGGGCTTCCCAAGGGGTTTCAAACGGGATGAAATCGCGCTGCTGTCTGACAGGGCCAAATCCCTGCTTTCCGCCAAGGTCATGGATGCCGTCCATCAGACTGCGACCGCTGGCAAATCGCGATCCGTGCCAATCATCGAATTGCGGGTTACCAGCTTGCCAAGCATTTCTTCGGAAAATCCCTCGGTGCCGTCCGGCCTCTGGGGAACCACCAGATAGCGCAGTTCAGCCGTCGAATCCCAGACTCGAACCTCGACGTCATCCGCCACCTTGACCCCAAATTCCAGCAAGACGGCGCGCGGTTCGCGCACCGCACGTGCGCGATACGCGGCAGAGCGGTACCACGGCGGTGAAACCCCAAGGATACCGAACGGGTAGCAGGAACAAAGTGTGCAAACCACAAGGTTGTGGACCTTGTCGGTGTTCTCCACCGCCTTCAAATCGCCGGTCGCCTGCCCTTCATAGCCCAGTTCCTTGATCGCCTCAGCAGCATTTGCCAGCAACCGGGCATGAAAACCCTGATCCGCCCAGGCTTTGCCAATCACCTCTGCGCCCCGCCTCGGTCCGATATGTTCGCGATAGGCTTCGATCCAATTGTCCAAGGTTTCAGCGGTGACAATGCCTCGCTCGATGGCCAGGCTTTCAAGGGCCTTCACCCGCAACGCAGGATCAGATGGCAGATGGCTGTGCAAGTGCCGGTGAGTTTCCACATCGCTCTTGTGGTCGTGGATCGGCATACCTTTGATCCCCCTAGTTGCAAAGAGCCTGTCACACTTCGATCTATTTTGGCAACTGAGGGATCAAGTGTCCGCTTCTCCCAGACAGCAGACCTTCGGCTCCAGGCGCAGCGAATGACCACCCCCTGTCCTTCTGCAATAACGACTGTAGCCGCGCAAACCAACACGAACGGTGCCGACGGGACCGCGCTCGACACTGCCGCGAAATAGCCCAGCCGCAATCACGTTTCTGCCCTGCATCGCGGCTAAACATCAGGAACAAGCGAGAGTCGATGCCATCAAAAAGCGAAAGGGACCCCGAAATGCTGGCGAAGCCACAGTTCTTCAACTCTCCCTCCGAGGCGCGTGCCGCGGCGAAAATGGCGCTGCTGACGGGCCAGGTGGTCTGCTCGGTGAACGATGTGCTCTGCCGGGTGGACCCTGAAGAAGGAAAATGGTTCGCAATCATCGTCCTGGATACGGACTCGCTGTCGACCCTGCTGCACGCAAGAAAACGTCTCCCCCAGTTTCGGGTCATCGGCGAGCTGTTTCCCGAGGCGCACAAGGCGTCACACGCGTTGGGTGGAGCGCAACGCCAAGGCAACCTCAGGCCGCCCGAACGCATGCGCCATATCTCCAGTTGAACTGAAGTACCGAGGTCCTTGCCGCAAGTCGCCGGGAACCCGGACCGCTGACCGCTGACCGACCTCACTCAGCCTCGGTGACATGCAGCGCTTTCTTGACCGCTTCCTGGTAGAAACCCTGTCACGAGCGGCTGTCATCCCGACCTACAGTTTTCCGGTGCACGCCATCCATCTCGAGATCGTCACTGATCGCAGCGGTCGGGGGGACGATGAACGTGCTCTCCAGCTTGATCGCGACGCCAGCCTGGCTATTGCTGAATATGCTCCCGGCGCAGAAGTAGTAGCAGGTGGGCGCATTTGGACCAGCGCCGGAATTGCGCGGCGCGCTATCCACGAAGGCGGCGATGCCTGGATGGAGCGCGGGTTCCATCGTGTCTGCCCGACATGCCAGCACGTTGAAATCCATCACGATAGGGACGATTTCGGCGACGTTTGTCCGCAGTGTGGCGCGCGGGCGAGCGGCCTGCGCCGAGCCTTCGTCGAGCCGGTGGGCTGCGCTTTATCGGCGGCAGGTCAATGCCGCCTACCGCTGCGAACCGGGCATGGGTGGCCTTTCCCATGTTCTTCGGGGCGCTGGGCTGGCCGACAACCTGCCGCAGGATGTCGCGCGCCTCCTCCTCCATTGAGCGGCCATGTTCGGCCGCCCGTACACGCAGGCGGCGCTTCACATCATCGACGAGGTTTCGAATCGTTATGCTGGCTATGGCACCCTCCAGTTGCAATGCCGAAGCTAGGCAATGATTGCAGTGCAATCAAGCGACGAACGACCGAACAGCGCCAGTTTCCCCCTCCCCCACCACCCTCAGCCGCGGCTTCAGCATCTCGCCCACGGCGTTCACCCCGGCGCGCAGGGGAGAGTCGATCAGGTGGGCATAGCGCTGGGTGGTACCGATCTGGGTGTGACCCAGCAGCCGCCCGATCATTTCCAGCGAGGCGCCGCCGGAAACCAGCAGGGATGCAAATGTGTGACGAAGATCGTGGATGCGGACGTCGGGGATTTCGGCCTGCACGCGCATCCGTTCCCATAACCGCTTGAGATCGACCACCGGCTGGCCCTGCACATCACCGGGGAAAAGGAAGCGGCAGCCCTTCGGTACCCCGCCTCCAACGCCTGCCGACCATGAAGCCCGGCGAATTCCTCACCACCACCAATGAAATCTGAACAGGAGAACATCGTACTGAAACCTGCAATTCTGGCGCTGATCCGCCAAATCCTCACCGTTGCTGGCACCGCGCTGGTCGCCAAAGGGCTTGTCCAGGCCTCCGATGTCGAACCGGTAATGGGTGCGCTTTTGACCATCGGGTCCGTAGTGTGGTCGGTTGTCGACAAACCAGGGCGATGATCTGGCCGCACGCTTTTGATCGGCCCGTTTCAAACGGTTGGGCTGTTTCCCTCCTGAAAGGCGACGCTCCCTATGATAGTCGTTAAGGCATCGCCAAAAAATTCCTCAATAGCGCTCTGAAACCCCCCTTCGCGCTCATTCGTAAAAGCTACTGTTATCAACCTTTACGCTCTGGACCCATTAATCTTCTTGCCGGTTAGGCAATTCACTGATTCACTCGCGGCACCAAAGGGGGTGCTGCATGACCGAGATGATCCTGCTTTCCGAAGCCCAGATGGCGCGGATATCGCCGTTCTTTCCGCTC
>JANNWS010000033.1:0-8480 GCA_031408575.1 Rhodobacterales bacterium | reverse complement strand
TGCGGGCATGTCCGACCTGATAGTGGTATCATTCGATGAACAAGCGACGGCGTTCGATTTGCGCACGGCGCTGGTGAAATTGCAGAAGGAATACCTTCTGGAGATGGAAGATGTGGTCGTTGTGACCAAAGGCGACGACGGCAAGGTGGCGCTGCATCAGGCGATGAATCTGACCGCAACCGGGGCGGTCGGCGGCGGCATGTGGGGCGCGCTGGTGGGCCTCTTGTTCCTGAACCCGTTGCTGGGTGCGGCCGTGGGGGCCGGTGCCGGGGCGCTGTCGGGGAAATTCACTGATATCGGGATAAACGACACCTTCATGAAGGACATCGGCGGCACGCTGAAAGACGGCGGGGCGGCTGTTTGTGTGCTGGTGCGCAAGATGACCGGCGACAAGGTGCTTGACCGGTTGGCCGAGTTCCGCGCCAAGGGCCATGTCATGCAGACCTCGCTGACCAATGAGCAGGAAGAAAAGCTGAAAGCCCTGATTGAGCGGCCTGCCGTCTGATACCGCTTGCGGGCGGGTTGACCGCGAGGGGTGCCTCGTGGTCAACCTGCCGCGATGGCACTCACACCTGACAAATCGAAAAAGCCCCGGATGGCGGCGGTAAAGTCCGGCGCGGCCAAGGCTGATATGCCGGTGGCCCCGCCACGCGGTCCGATCCGGCGCGGGCTGCGCTGGGTCGGGCGCGGGTTGGCCGGGTTTGCGGCGCTGATGGTGTGTCTGGTGCTGGTCTATGCCGTCGTGCCGCCGCCGACCACGCTTTACATGCTGTCGGAAGCGCGCCGTCTGGGCGGGGTGGAGCGCGACTGGGTGGGCGCGGACCAGATTGCCCCGGTGATGCTGCGGTCGGTTGTGGCGGCCGAGGATGCGAATTTCTGCCTGCATTGGGGGTTCGACATGGCGGCGATCCGGCTGGCGGTGGAACAGGGCGGCAATCGCGGGGCGTCGACCCTAAGCCAGCAGGTTGTGAAGAACGTCTTTCTCTGGCACGGCCGGAACTGGGGCCGCAAGGCGCTGGAGGCGATGATTACCCCGGTGATGGAACTGGTCTGGACCAAGCGGCGGATATTGGTGGTTTATCTGAATGTGGCCGAGTTTGCCGAGGGCGTCTTTGGCGTCGAGGCGGCGGCGCTGCATCATTTCGGGGTGTCGGCGGCGGAGTTGACTGCGGTGCAGGCGGCGCGGCTGGCGGCGGTGCTGCCCGACCCCAAAGGGCGCGACGCGGGCAAGCCGTCGGGCATGGTGCGCAACCGGGCGGCGGGAATCGTGGACGGGGCCGAGACGATCCGGGTGGACGGGCGGGCCGGCTGTTTCGAGCCTGCCGCGACGGATTGAGGCGGGTTTGTGCCGGGCGGGATTGAATTCCGCCGTGCGGCGCGGCATGACGGATGGAATCCGCTTTTCATGAGACCGCGCAGATGAACCGCCTTTTCCATTCACCCCTGTCGCCCTTCTGCCGCAAGGTTCGTTTGACGCTGGCCGAAAAGCGCATTGAGGTGGAGTTGATCGAGGAGCGGTATTGGGATCCCTCGCCTGAGTTCCTGCGGCGCAATCCGGCGGGCAAGGTGCCGGTGCTGCGGCTGGATGCCCGTGTGATGTCGGAAAGTCAGGCGATCTGCGAATATCTAGAGGAGACGGTGCCAAGCCCCGCGCTGATGCCGCGCGATGCGGATGGGCGCTATGAGGTGCGGCGTTTGTGTGCGTGGTTCGATGACAAGTTCCATTCAGAAGTAACGTCGAAGCTGCTTTATGAGCGGGTCAACAAGAAGATGCAGGGGCAGGGATACCCGGATTCCAAGGCGGTGAAATCGGGGGCCGGGCGGATCAAGTACCACATCGACTATCTGGGCTGGCTTTTGGATCAGCGGCGCTGGCTGGCGGGGGATGCCATGACGCTGGCCGACTTTACGGCGGCGGCGCATCTTTCCTGTCTGGATTACATCTCGGATGTGGACTGGAACCGGTCGGCGACGGTCAAGGACTGGTATGCGAAGATCAAATCGCGGCCCTCGTTCCGGCCCTTGCTTTCGGATCAGGTTCCGGGGTTTCCGCCGCCAGCGCATTATGCGGACCTTGATTTCTGATCGGAACGGGGCGGGGGGGCCTTCTGCCCCCTCTGCGCCTGCAGCGCATTCACCCCCGAGGATATTTTCGCGAAGATGAAAGCGGGGCTGTGGACGCGTCGGTACTGAAAGAACGACTGGTGGCACGGGCTTTGGAGGAGGGATTCTCCAAGGTCGGCATCTGTGCGCCGGATGCTGTGCCGGGCGCCGCGGGGCGGCTGGCTGGCTGGCTGGCCGAGGGACGGCACGGCCAGATGGGCTGGATGGCAGAGCGGGTGACGTGGCGCGGAAGTGCGGCGGCGCTTTGGCCCGAGGCGCGGTCGGTTATCATGCTGACCGAGAGTTACACGCCGGAGGGCGATCCGCTGGCGGTGCTGGCGCAGCGTGACCGGGGTGCAGTAAGCGTTTATGCTCAGGGCAAGGATTATCATGACCTTGTGAAGCGGCGGCTGAAGCGGCTGGGGCGGTGGCTGGTCGAGGCGGCGGCCTGCGAGATCAAGGTGTTTGTCGATACCGCCCCGGTGATGGAAAAGCCGCTGGCGCAGGCGGCGGGGCTCGGGTGGCAGGGCAAGCATACCAACCTGCTGAGCCGCGATCTGGGGAACTGGGTATTTCTGGGCGCGATCTTTACCACGCTGGAGTTGCCGCGCGATGAGCCCGAGGGCGAGCATTGCGGCAGTTGCACGGCGTGTCTGGATATCTGCCCGACCGGGGCGTTTCCGGCGCCGTTCCAGCTGGATGCGCGGCGGTGCATTTCCTATTTGACGATCGAGCACAAGGGGCCGGTTGACGAGGGCTTGCGTGGCCTGATGGGCAACCGGATTTATGGCTGCGATGACTGCCTTGCGATCTGTCCCTGGAACAAGTTCGCAGTCGCGGCGCGGGACATCGGCTATCAGCCGCGCGTCGGCGCGCCGTTGCTGGCGGAGTTGGCGCGCCTTGACGATGCCGGGTTCCGGGCACGGTTTGCAGGGTCGCCGATCAAGCGGATCGGGCGTGACCGGTTCGTGCGTAACGTGCTTTATGCCATTGGAAATTCAGGCGAGCCGGGGTTGGCGGCGGTGGCGGCGGGGCTGGAGGGTGACGCAGATCCGGCGGTGGCGGATGCCGCGCGTTGGGCGGTTGGGCGGCTTGCCTGACCTTTGACGTGTTCGGCGGCGGGCGCGCAGTTTCAAGACGGTAAACGGTGGATGAACCTTTGTTTCGCGCGCCCGACCCGCACCCCGGATACCCGCGCGCACTGGTCGCGCACTGTTCCATCCGAATCCGCCAAACTCGCCGGAACAAATACCTCTATCCCGCAAAATCAGCCTCTTACGCGTCGTTTCATGCGTGAAACAGCCGTGCTATGCTGTCTCTATGCCCGCTCTGTGCCGCGACTGTCTTACCCCCTTTGATGTCGGAGCAAGGTGCCCTGCCTGCCGCTCTCCCCGCATCACGTCGCACCCGGAGCTTGACACGCTGTCCATCGCCCATATGGATTGCGACGCCTTCTATGCCTCGGTCGAAAAGCGCGACAATCCCGCCTTGCGCGATCAGCCCGTCATCGTGGGCGGCGGCACACGGGGGGTCGTTTCGACCTGCTGCTACATTGCCCGTATTGATGGCGTCCGCTCGGCCATGCCGATGTTTCAGGCCCTTAAACTCTGCCCCCATGCCGTCGTCGTAAAGCCTCGCATGGCGGTCTATGTTGCCGTTTCGCGCCAGATCCGCGCCCTGATGGAAGCCCTGACACCTGCCATCGAGCCGCTGAGCCTTGACGAGGCGTTTCTTGACCTGACCGGCACCGCGCGCCTGCACGGCGTGCCTCCCGCCGTTCTTCTGGCAAGGTTTGTATGGCAGATGGAAACCGATCTTGGCATCACCGGTTCGGTCGGCCTGTCGCACAACAAGTTTCTTGCCAAGATCGCCTCTGATCTGGACAAACCGCGCGGGTTTTCGGTGATCGGTCAGGCCGAGACGCAGGACTTTTTGAAGCAAAAGCCCGTCCGTATCATCTGGGGCGTGGGCGAGGCCGGTCAGACCGCCCTTGCCAGTGCCGGCATCCGCACCATCGCCGACCTGCTGCGCTGGGACCGCCGCGATCTTCACACGCGCTTTGGTGCCACTGGCGACCGTCTTTGGCATCTTGCGCGGGGCGAGGACACGCGCGCTGTTCAGCACGATGAAAGGATGAAGTCGATCTCGGCCGAGACGACCTTTGATGCCGACACGTCTGACCCTGACATTCTTGACGGCCATCTGTGGCGCCTGACCGAGCGGGTATCAGACCGCGCCAAGGCCAAGGATCTTGCGGGCCGCACCGTGACGCTAAAGCTGAAGCGGGCCGACTTTACCTTGATCAGCCGCCGCCACAGCCTGCACGACCCCACCCAGACCGCCGATCGTCTGTACCACGAGGCGCGCGCCCTTTTTGACGCGACACCTGACAAAGGCCCGTTCCGCCTGATTGGCGTCGGGCTTGGCGACCTTACCCCGGCGCAAGAGGCCGACCGCATGACCGATCTGCTTGATCCCGCCGCTGCAAAGCGTCGCGCGGCGGAGCGTGCGACAGATGCGATTCGCGCCCGGTTCGGGTCCGAGGCCATCATCAAGGGCCGTGCTTTGCGCTAAGGCGCGTGTCCCGTCTTCTGCGGTGCAGGGTGACGGCATCCGGCACTGACAGTGCCGGGACGCGGCGGACGCGCGCCAATATAATACATAAATTTCAATTCTATGGACGTGATTTTTGCCCCCCGCCCGGTCAGGTTCATACCGAGAATTTGTCGCCCCACAAGTATGTCGCGCGCCGAAAACGCAGATGCCAAGAAAATTGTTGACTCGGGGCTGCAAGTATAGTTTCTCGAATGGAAGATAATTCTACAATAGAAATATCTTCCATTCACTTCGGGGCCAGAGCGCAGACTCAAGGCCCGGACAACAAGGGAGGACTATATCATGAAGGTCAAATCCGCATACTATCTTGGCACCGTCGCAGGACTGGGGCTGGCGTTCGGGATCGCGACGCAGGCGGCGCAGGCGAGCGAGCCGTTCCGCTGCGAACCCGGAGAGCTGTACGCCATGAACGTCATGGTTTCGGGCGTGGAATACTGGTTCCCGGTCTATGAGATGTTCAAGCAGGCCGCCCAGCAGATGGGCTGCGACACGGTTTACACCGGCACGCCGGACTATGACGTGAACAAGCAGATCGCCAGCTTTGATCAGGTGCTGGCCAAGCAGCCCAAGGGCATTCTGGTTCATCCGATGAACGCCGATCCGTTCATCGAGCCGATCAACCGCGCCATTGCAGGCGGCACCGCGATTGTCACCTTTGCCGCGGACGCGCCAAATTCCGAGCGTGCCGCGCACATCACGTCGAACAATGACAAGGAAGGCATCGGGGCCGCCGATGCGATTGCCGAGGCGATGGGCGGCAAGGGCGAATATGCCGTGCTGGAGAACCCCGGCCAAGACAACCACGACCGCCGGATCGCGGCCTTCATCGCCCGGATGGAAGACAAATGGCCGGAGATGAAGCTGGTCGGTCGGGCGGCATCGAACCAGGATGCGAACAAGGCCTATCAGGCGCTGTTGCAACTGGCGCAGGCGAACCCGAACCTGGGTGCTGTGTTCATGCCCGAGGCAAACTCGGCCCTTGGTGCGGCGCAGGCCGCGGTGGAGCTTGGCGGCAATATCAAGGTCATGACGGCCGATGTGAACGCCAAGATCCTGGATATGATCAAGGCGGGTGAGGTGTTCGGCTCGATCAACCCCAATCAGGGGATGCAGGGCTATATGGGGTTTGTTGCACTTTACATGGCGGCGCACCCCGAGATGATCGACCCGATGAATGGTGATGTGGCGGCGGGACGGAACCCGATGCAGATCCCCTATATCGACAACGGCTATGCGGTGGTCACCAAGGACAATGCCGACAGCTTTTACTGGGACGCCTACCTTGCCCGTCGCGGCACCGAGGGCATAGAGGAATAGCACCTGCCAGACCGCCGGGGGCATGCAGCCCCCGGTCCTTTCCCCCTGAACGGGGCGGCGCTGCCGCCGCCCGTGGAATGAAACCATGCCAGACGCGCTGCTGTCCCTGACCAACATCTCGAAGTGCTTCGGTTCCGTACGGGCGCTGAACGACGTGCGCTTCGATCTGCGCGCGGGCGAGGTTCATGCCCTGATGGGCGAGAACGGGGCGGGCAAATCGACACTGATGAACATACTGGGCGGTGTTCTGCGCCCGGACCGGGGTGAGATCCGGCTGTGCGGTGCGCCTGTGCGCCCCGCAAGCCCGTCGGACGCGCAGCGTCTTGGCATCGGGCTTGTGCATCAGGAAATAGCGCTTTGCCCCGATATTTCGGTGGCGGAAAACATCTTCATGGCGGAAACCAACCGGCTTGGCCGGGTCTTCATGAACACCGCCGATCTGCGCGCCAGGGCCGAGGCGGTGCTGGCCCCCTTGCATCCGGTGCCGGTGACTGTTGCGGCGGGAAGCCTGCCGATTGCCAGCCAGCAGATCGTCGAGATTGCAAAGGCCCTGACGCTTGAGTGCAAGGTTCTGATCTTTGACGAACCGACCGCCGCCCTGACCGAAGCGGAATCCGACCGGTTGTTCACCGTCATCCGGGCGCTGCGCGACAAGGGTCTGGGGATCATCTATGTCAGCCACCGGATGGCCGAAATCTTTGCGCTGTCGGACCGGATCACCGTGTTCCGGGATGGCGCTTACGTGGAAACGGTCGCCACGCGCGATACCACACCCGAGGCGGTGGCAACCCGCATGGTCGGCCGCGCCCTGCCTGACCTGTACCCGCCAAAAGCCACGCATATTGCGAAAACGCCGCGCCTGACGGTACAGGGCCTGTCCGACTGCCGCCTGAAAGACATCAGCTTTGCCGTTCATGCAGGAGAGATTCTGGGGTTTGGTGGATTGATCGGATCGGGCCGCACCGAAACCGCGCAAGCGGTCTGCGGGTTGCGGGCGCGTGACAGCGGCACCATTGCGCTGGACGGCAGCGAGATCGCGCAGGACAGCTACCGCGCGGCGATCAGCACGGGGATCGTGTATCTGTCCGAGGACCGCAAGGGCAACGGCGTGTTCCTTGATCTGTCGATTGCCGCGAACATCTCGGCGCTTGATCTGGGCCGCGTCTCGGGGCGCTGGTCGGTCGATCCGGCGCGCGAGACGGCGCAGGCCGACCGCCTGCGCGCGCGGCTGGATATCCGCTGTGCGTCGGTGCATCAGCCGGTTGGAACACTTTCGGGGGGTAATCAGCAAAAGGTGGCGCTGGCCAAACTGTTGGCGGTGGAACCGGTGGTGCTGTTCGCCGACGAGCCGACGCGGGGCGTCGACATAGGGGCAAAGGCGCAGATCTATGCCATCCTGCGCGACCTTGCTGCGCAAGGGGCAGCCATCGTCGTCATCTCGTCCGAGCTGACGGAACTGATCGGGCTGTCGGACCGTGTCATCGTGCTTCACGAAGGCCGCATCGCGGGCGAAGTCACTGGTGCTGCGATGACCGAGGAAACCATAATGCATCTGGCCTCTGGCCTGCGCCCTGCCGTTGTTGCCCATCAGGAGCCCGCCCCATGACGACCACATCCGTTCCGCCCTCGACCCTGTCCCGGCTGTTCCGGATGCGCGAATTCGGGTTGCTGGTCATCATTCTTGCGATCTGTATCGCGATGAGCTTTGCGTCGCCCTATTTCCTGACATGGACAAATGCCCGCGCGATCATGCTGTCCTTCTCGGTCGAGGGGATCGTGGTGATCGGCATGACGATACTGCTGATCGTGGGCGGGATTGATCTGTCGGTCGGCTCGGTCGTGTGCCTTGCCATGGTGATCGGGGCCTGGCTGTTTCTGGCCGGAATGGACCCGTGGACCGCCAGCCTGATCGCCATTGCCGCCTGCGGGCTGGTCGGCTGGCTGATGGGCCAATGCGTGACACGGGTTGGGCTGCATTTTTTCATCGTGTCGCTGGCGGTCATGGTGATTGCGCGCGGGCTGTGTCTGCTGATCACCAAAGGCACGCCACTGTCGCTGTTCTCATTGCCGCCCGAGTTCAAATTCGTCGGTCAGGGAACGATTGGCCGGATGCCGTTCGTGATTGTGATTTTCCTGACGCTGATCGCGACTTTCGATGTGGCGCTGCGTCGGTCAACCTTCTTTCGCAAGGTCTACTACACCGGGTCGAACGAAAAGGCTGCGCGGTTTTCGGGCATCGACACCAACCGCATGAAGGTGATCAGCGCCACGATATGCTCCACCCTCGCCGGGGTTGCGGGTGTGGTCTACATGGCCCGCTTTGGCGCCGGCACACCGACTTTCGGCATCGGGATGGAACTTTCGGTCATTGCTGCGGCCGTGATCGGCGGGGCCAGCCTGAACGGCGGGTCCGGCACGATTGCGGGGGCGGTGCTGGGGGCTGC
>JANNWS010000032.1:0-11805 GCA_031408575.1 Rhodobacterales bacterium | reverse complement strand
CCGGTTTTCTGGCCGCCCAGAACATCGGCCATATAAGTGGCGCCGTTCATCACCACCGGAACCGGGCCGTCGATGTGACCGCTGAGAATGACGGTTTCCTCGGTCAGCCCTTCGAGGCTACGCGACCGCCCCGTGCCGTTCTTGACCACTGTAGCGACACCCGTCAGGCGCATCAGGGCGGCGGCGAGGGCGTCGATATGCGCCTCGGCCCAGGCGGCGTTAGGCTGAATCACCGCGACATCGCCGTAGCGGTCGATCACCACGCCGGGCAGGCCGTCAGCCTCGGCATGCACAAGGCGATAGAACGGTGCATCGAACAGGCGGTCGCGCAGGGCAAAGGCGGTGCCAAGGCGTCTGGCAAACCATGCCTCGTCAAGCTGCGCCTCGGGGTCACGGTCAAGCACGCGGGCGATGATCTTGGACGCGGTGTTGACGGTCACAAGGCCAAGGGCGCGCCGGTCGGCATCCTCCAGCACGGCAAGCGCACCGGGGGCAAGCGATTGCGTGCGCCGGTCGGTCACAAGCTCGTCGGCATAGACCCAGGGGAAGCCATGGCGGATCGCCCGCGCCTCGGCCTTGGGTTTCAGGCGGACGACGGGGCGGGAATATTCGGGGTGCGGGGTCGGCTCAAGGGGGCTGGTCATGGCCCTCGTCTACTGCGTTCGGCGCAAGGTGGAAAGACCTTCAGCGCAAGCTGGTGCCAACGCCGCTGTGTGGGCCGCGTTCACTCTGCACCACGGCGTCATCGGCGAGAGGCAGCGTCAGTTCGCGGGTGATCACCTGCGTCAGACGCTCGACGATCACGACGCGCTGGGTGCGGCCACGGGCATCATCCGCGATGGCTTGCGCCCCGCCGGTTCCCCGGACATCGGCCACCACGCGACGCGGGCCATCGATCACGGCACCCGTCGCTGCGTCGCGCAGGGTCAGATCAAAGCGAAGCGAATGCACTCCGCCCACAGTGTAGCGGGTCTTTTCGGTCAGGCTGTGGAACCGCACGAGGTCGATTTCGACCATAATCTCGGGGCCGGAGCGCATCGGGGCGGTTGCGGCCGATGCCGCCTCGTCAAGGATCGCCTTGACCTGAAGATGGCGGTCGGCGATCGGCTCGCCGCGCCAGACGATATCGGCAACCGGATAGAATCTGTTCGCTTCGGACACGCTCAGGTCGCGCGGCACCGAAACCTGCACAGCGACGACCGTGTAGCGCGGGGCTGCGACCTGCAGGGCCACTAGCGAGTCGAAGCTGGCGGGTGGGGCGCTGCGGGTCGCAGTATCGGATGCCCCACAGGCGCCGAGCCCGAGTGAAAGGGCCAACATCAGGACCAGACGAATTGAAACCATGATCAGACCTCTGTTCCGGCGTCGCTGCGTGATCTGTGCGGGATGCACGGCGAATGTGGCACAATTTGGATTAAAGCCGCCCTATCTATGGGCTTTGCGGCAATCAGCGAAACAATCGCGGTTTGAAAATCCCTGCCTCTTTGGGTGAACCGTCACGGCCCTGCCCGGCGCATCGCCGTTGGCCCTCTGAGAAACTGCAATCATCACAATCGCGTCGAGGCGAGGGATCGGTATTGTTAGCGCTAACAATAGCTGTTAGCTTCAATAAGGGCAGGGTAAGGCCTCGCCTTTCACGCCCTGAAGGAGATGCAGATGACCCTCCACAGCACCATCGCCGGGGTGACGGACCGGATCCGGGCGCGCTCCGCCCCCACTCGGGGTCGCTATCTTGACCGGATGGCACAGGCGGTCGCCGATGGGCCTGTGCGCGCGCATCTGAGTTGCGGCAATCAGGCTCATGCCTATGCGGCGATGGGCGATGACAAGGATGCGCTGGCCAAAGGCCGTGCGCCGAACATCGGAATCGTGACAGCCTATAATGACATGCTCTCGGCGCATCAGCCGTTCGAGGCCTATCCGGGGCAGATCAGGCTTGCTGCGCGGCGTGCGGGTGCCACGGCGCAGGTCGCGGGCGGGGTTCCCGCGATGTGCGACGGGGTGACACAAGGCCAGCCGGGGATGGAGTTGTCGCTGTTTTCCCGCGATGTGATCGCGCTGGCCGCCGGGGTGGCGCTTAGCCACAATTGCTTTGATGCAGCCCTTTATCTGGGGGTCTGCGACAAGATCGTTCCGGGGTTGATCATGGCAGCGGCAACATTCGGCCATGTGCCAGCTATTTTCGTGCCGGCGGGGCCGATGCCCTCGGGCCTGCCGAATGACGAAAAATCGCGGGTCCGCAACCAGTTTGCCACCGGCGAGGTCGGTCGCGACGCGCTGATGGCGGCGGAAATGGCAAGCTATCATGGGCCGGGAACCTGCACGTTCTACGGCACGGCGAACACCAACCAAATGCTGATGGAATTCATGGGGTTGCACCTGCCGGGGTCCAGTTTCGTCAATCCCGGCACGCCGCTGCGCGCGGCGCTGACCGATGCGGCGGTGGAAAAGGCAGCCTCGATCACCGCTTTGGGCAATGATTTCCGCCCGGTGGGCGAGATTCTCGACGAGCGGGCCTTCGTGAACGGCATCGTCGGGCTGATGGCAACAGGCGGATCGACCAACCTCGTGCTGCACCTGCCCGCAATGGCGCGGGCGGCGGGCATCCTGATCGACCTTGATGATTTCGCCGAGATCTCGAACGTCGTCCCGCTGATGGCGAAAGTCTATCCGAACGGGCTGGCCGATGTGAACCATTTCCACGCGGCGGGCGGGCTTGGCTATATGATCGGCGAGTTGATGGCGGCGGGCCTGCTGCATGCCGACGCCAAGACCATCATGGGCGACGGGCTGGAGTTGTACCGGCAGGAGCCGAAGCTGATCGACGGCAAGCTGACATGGCGGAGCGGCACCGGCACCACGCTGAATGACCGGATCCTACGGCCTGCGGCCACGCCGTTCCAGCCGGTGGGCGGGCTGAAGCAACTGACCGGCAATCTGGGGCGCGGCGTGATCAAGGTTTCGGCAGTGGCACCTGAGCGGCATGTGATCGAGGCCCCGGCGCGCATCTTCCACGATCAGGAGTCGGTGAAGCGCGCTTTCAAGGCGGGCGAGTTCACGTCGGACGTTGTCGTGGTAGTGCGCTTTCAGGGTCCGCGCGCGAACGGGATGCCGGAACTGCATTCGCTGACGCCGACGTTGAGCGTTCTTCAGGATCGCGGGCTGAAAGTGGCGCTGGTGACCGACGGGCGCATGTCTGGCGCGTCGGGCAAGGTGCCTGCGGCGATCCATGTCTCGCCCGAGGCGGCCTGCGGCGGGCCGCTGGCGCGGCTGCGCGACGGCGATCTGGTGCGGCTGGATGCGGATGCCGGAACGTTGACCGCGCTGGTGCCTGATTTTGCTGCGCGACCCCTGGCCGAAGCCGATCTGTCGGGCAACGCCCATGGCATCGGGCGCGAGTTGTTTGAGGTCTTCCGTCAACATGCCGGATCCGCAACCGACGGCGCGGCGCTGGTCGTGTGATGTAGTCGAAAGAAACCAAAAGAACGCCTCCGGCGGGGATATTTTAACGAAGATGAAACCATGAGCCTCGCACACTAATCAGGCGGTACAGGCGGGGACGCCGATGACCGTCGAAGGTGAAAGCGCCCTGTCGCCCCCGCGCAAGCGGCCCGAGGCAGGGCGCGACCTTCAGCCGGGCAGGCTTCAGAGCGGGATGCTCTTGCCCTTTCATCTTCGAAAAAATATCCCCGCCGGAGGCTGCGCCCCTGCACCCCGTTCAGCCCTTCGAAGGAATTGCACCATGACCCCCACCGAGCAAAGCCGTCGCGCCGCCGAGATTTGCCGCCTTGCCCCGGTTATCCCGGTGCTGGTGATCGAGGATGTCGCCCATGCGCGGCAATTGGCAGAGGCGTTGGTGAAAGGAGGGTTGCCGGCGCTGGAGGTGACTCTGCGCACGGCTGCGGCGCTTGACG
This sequence comes from Rhodobacterales bacterium, assembly GCA_031408575.1. GTDB lineage: Bacteria > Pseudomonadota > Alphaproteobacteria > Rhodobacterales > Rhodobacteraceae > Aliitabrizicola. Next base: position 7,891 of record JANNWS010000032.1, on the reverse strand, counting down.
TGATCCGGGCAATGGCCGAGGTGCCGGGGGGGGTGGTCGGGGCCGGCACGCTGTTGACGCCCGCCGATGTAAAGGCCGCAAAAGCGGCGGGGGCGGTGTTCGGCGTGGCACCCGGTGCGACCGACCGGCTGATCGCAGCCTGCGAAGACGAAGGCCTGCCGCTGCTGCCGGGGGCCGCGACGGCAACAGAGGTAATGACCCTGCTGGAAAAGGGCTTCACCATTCAAAAGTTTTTCCCGGCTGAAGCATCCGGGGGGATGCCTGCGCTGAAAGCGATCGGTGCGCCGATCCCGCAGGTCACTTTCTGCCCGACCGGCGGGGTCAGCCTGAAGAACGCGCGCGACTACCTTTCCCTGTCCAACGTGGTCTGCGTCGGTGGCAGCTGGGTTGCGCCCAAGGACGCCCTGGCGCGCGGCGACTGGGCAGCCATCACGGCGCTGGCCGAAGAGGCCGCCGCGTTACGCAGGGCGTAGATCAGCCGTTGCCTTGTACGCGGGCGGCGTGGCCGCCCCGGCGGCGCGGCTCGGGGGTGTGATCCAGCGCTTCGCGCAATACTGCCCCCATCGGGTGGCTGGGCGCCAGCCCGTCGTATTTGGCCAGCAGCGCATGAATAAGGTCCGGCAACGGCGCGTCCATTGGCAAACTTAGCGCCCAATCGATGAAGATCGACCGGCATTCCTCAAGGGTTATTCCGTCGATCCGATAGCTTTCCCGCACCAGCCCCTTTGGATCAGCCTCTGTCGTCTGCATCCTGTTACTCTCCCCGCCGACCGGGCGGCGCAAGCACCGCCAAAATTACCTTTTCCGCCGCCTGTGCCACGGCCGCAAGCCGCGCCGTCAGTTGTTCAACCCGCGCTTCACCCGCGTTGCGCATTACGAAGGCACGCCCCCCCTCGCCCAGCGCCGCCGGATCAAGCTCGCCCTCGGTCAGCAATTGACCCGCTGCGCGCACGTGCCAGCAGAGGTGCCAGCTTTGCAGCAGCGTCGCAATGTCCTCGCCCGACAACAAGCCCGATTTGGCGCCGGCGTGCAATTGGGCATCTGTGGCACGGGACGGATCGCCCAGCATCAGGGCGATGGTTTGGGCCAAAAGTTCGACATCCATCAGCCGTCCTGCGCCATTCCTGGCCTCCCACGGGGCAGTCGCGGGGCGTGCGGCCAGCACCCGCGCACGCATCGCCGCAGAATCGGCAATGACGTTGGGCAACTGACCCTTTTGTTGCAAAAGCTCCCTGCGGAACGTCTCGATCCTGTCCGCCAGCACCGGGTCGCCTGCCAGCGGGCGGGCGCGGGTAAGTGACAGGTGTTCCCATGTCCAGGCTTCGGTCTGCTGATAGGTGCGGAACGCCTCGAACGAGGTCGCGACAGGCCCCTGCCGCCCAGACGGCCGCAGACGCATGTCGACTTCATAAAGCCGCCCCTCGGACATGGGCGCTGTCAGGGCCGTGACCAGCGCCTGGGTCAGCCGGGCGTGATAGGCGCGCGTCGCCAGGGGGCGGGGGCCGACACTGGCTTCGGCATCGCCGCCGTCGTAGATCACAATCAGGTCAAGATCGGAGCCTGCATTCAACTGTCCGGCCCCCAGACTGCCCATACCCAGCACCACCGCCCCCTGCCCCGGCATCGGCCCGTGCCGGCCCGCGAACTGGGCTGCAACCACCCCCCACAGAACCGCAACGACCGCACCCGCAAGGTCGGCATAGCTTTGCCCTACCTCGGTTGCGTCAATCAGGGCGCGCAAGTGATGCACGCCGATGCGAAAATGCCATTCCTTCATCCAGCGCCGCGCCGCATCCAGCTTGGCCTCATAGTCCGGCTCGGCTGCAAGCAGCCGGGAAAGTTCGGCGGTCAGCGCATCAACACCGGGCCAGGGCGTGAAGAAATCGCCGCCGATCACCGCGTCCAGCACGCTTGCATTGCGCGCCAGATAGCGGGCAAGCGCGGGCGAGGTCGAGGCAATATCGACGATCAGATCGACCAGCGGCGGGTTGGCTTCGAACAGCGAGAACAGTTGCACACCGGCAGGCAGGCCCGCAAGAAAGCCGTCAAGCGCCAGCAGCGCCTCGTCCGGGTTGGCGGCGCGGGTAAGACTGTTGAGCAGCGTCGGGCGCAGCCGGCGAAAGATCGTGGTCGCGCGTTCCGACCGCAGCGCCGGGTAGTTGGACCACCCGGCGACGACGGTGCGGGCATTGGCCGGCAGGTCGGGCATGTCCTTGGCCTCGCCGGGGGCAAAAAATCCGCCAGTCAGCGTCTCGACCCGGTCAAGCCGGGCCTTCAGCGCGGTCCGGAAGGCCCCCGCGTCGGCCTGCCCGGTGAAATGCGCAATACGGGCGACGCCGTCGGGGGTGGTGGGCATGGTGTGGGTCTGGGCATCGCCGACCATCTGAAGGCGGTGCTCCACCTCGCGGTGGTCGCGGTAATGGGTGATCAGTTCTGCCGCAACCTCGGGGGGCAGCCAGCCTTGCGCCGCAAGTGCCGCCAGCGCGCCCGTCGTCGTGCGGTCGCGCAGGCTGGGGTCGCGGCCCCCGGCGATGAGCTGGCGGGTCTGGGTGAAAAATTCGATCTCGCGGATGCCGCCCTGCCCGAGTTTCAGGTTGTGGCCTTCGATCTGCACCGGGCCATGCAGCCCGCGATGGTCGCGGATGCGCAGGCGCATGTCATGCGCATCCTGAATGGCGGCATAGTCGAGGTGTTTGCGCCAGACGAAGGGGGTGAGGGTTTTGAGGAAGGCGTTGCCCGCCGCGATGTCGCCCGCGCAGGGGCGCGCCTTGATATAGGCCGCGCGTTCCCAGGTGCGGCCCTGCGCCTCGTAATAGGTTTCGGCTGCTGTCATCGACAGGCAGACCGGGGTGACGGCGGCATCGGGGCGCAGGCGCAGGTCGGTGCGAAAGACGTAGCCATCGGCGGTCATATCCGACAGCAGGGCGGTCATGCGCCGGGTGACGCGGATGAAGGCCGCGCGCGCGTCGTGTTCGGCACCGGGGTAGCGGGTGTCGTCGAACAGGCAGATCAGGTCGATGTCGGAGGAATAGTTCAGTTCGAACGCCCCCATCTTGCCCATCGCCAGCACGACCATTCCGGCGGCGGTCTCAGTATCGGCGGGTGTCGCGCCCGGCAGTTTGCCGCGCCGTATCTCATCGGACACGAGCGCGCGCAGACAAACATCAATCGCGGCGTCGGCCAGCCTGGTCAGCGCGCCGGTCACGGTTTCCAGCGGCCAGACGCCACCGAGATCGGCCAAAGCCGCGAGAAGCGCCACGCGGCGTTTTGCCATCCGCAGGCCGGACCCAATGTCATCGGGCGCAAGGGCGGGAAGTGCTACAACAAGGCTGTCGAGCGCATCTTCGGGTTGGCCTGTCAGAGCGGCGCGCAGCCATTGCGCCTCGCGCGCCATCAGGCCACGGAGGAAGGGACTGCATCCGGCGGTGGCCGCCAGCAGGCCGGCAAGGGCGGGGCCAAGATCGGCGAAGGTTGCAGCAATTTCGGCCGCAGCATCTGCATCATGCGGGATCGGCTGGCGCGTCAGGCGGCTGGCAAAGGTCATGGCGCAGTGTGGGGCGCGGGTTGGGGGCGGTCAACCTTGGTCGGTGTGGGCGGGGCGCGAGCGCCGGATTGACGCCGTTGTGATTTTGCGCCGGCGTGGGTTTTGGGATAGCCCGTTAATATGAATATGAACGCGGTTATCCTGTTGCGATTGATCCGGGCCGTTTTGATGGTGGCAGTGATCGGTTTTGCACTGCCTGCAGGTGCTGTGGGATGCTCGGGTGCCGCCTGCTGCAATGCGTCGGCAGAGGGGGCCGACTGTGCCGACCGGATGCCGCAGCCGGCACGCGGGGCTTGCGCGGCGTTCTGTACGGCCACATCAGTGGCGGTCTGGGTTGCACCTGTCTTTGCAACATCACCGCAAGCCGTCTGGTTCGCGGGCCATGCGCTGCATTTCGACGGGCTGATCGCCGTCCCGCTGGACCGGCCTCCGCGTTTTCGGGCGCAGATGATCTGAGTCTTGAACATGAAATGGAGATACATGAAATGAAGACGATTCTTATGGCGCTTGGGCTGATGCTCGGGCTGGGCGGTGTGGCATCGGCGGCGCAACTGTGTTGCGACGGCGGGCCGTGCTGCATCGAGCAGATGCCTTGCTGCGATTGATCGCCGCGCGCTGACCGCCTTTCGGGGGTAACGCGTCAAATCGATCAGGTGCCGGCCCTGACGGGCCGGCACTTTTGTAACTGACACGAAAAGGCGCTATGTAAAAAAGTTTAACATGACCCTTGAACGGAACTAAAGGCTTCCCAGATTAGTGCGATGTGAAGCGCATTCACATTCAAATAAACGGGAGACCGCCCATGACCACAATGACTTCGACCGGCATATCCAGCTGGCCCAACCGTGCGGAAGCCTGGCTTGACGACCGCGGCAAGGCCGCCTGGATCGCTGCCACAGTCCTTGGTTTCATCATCTTCTGGCCTGTAGGCCTTGCCCTGCTGGGCTACATGATCTGGAGCAAACGCATGTTCAATCGTAACGGCTCGTGCGGGGGGCGCCGCATGCACCGCATGAACCAAATGCATGGCGGTGCCACCACCTCGTCCGGCAACACCGTCTTCGACGCGTACAGGACCGAAACGCTGCGCCGTCTTGAGGAAGAACAGCAAGCGTTCGAATCGTTCCTGCAACGCCTGCGCGATGCAAAGGACAAGCAGGAATTTGACGCTTTCATGCGTGACCGCGCCCGTGATGCGCAGACCCCGCCTGCGCCTGCGACCGCCGAAGTCGGGCAGTACTGATGCGATGACATGGCGCGGCCCGGTATCCGGGCCGCGTGTCCCCTCTCACCGCCGCGCTGGATGGACCCTGATGGACCGCACCCTACCCGACCCCGATTTTCAGGCAGAATTCTATGCCGATGTTCCGATGAAGCGGGCAGTTGCCTGGATCGTCGATACATTGCTGATCTTCATCCTGACGCTGATCATCGTGCCGTTCACCGCCTTTACGGCGCTGTTTTATCTGCCGTTTCTCTATTTGATTGTGGGGTTCGGCTATCGCACGATCGGACTGGCGCGGAAATCAGCGACGCCGGGCATGCGGTTGATGGCGATCGAGTTTCGCGACCGCACCGGCGCGCGCTTTGATTTCGTGACCGCGATGCTGCACACGCTGGGCTATACGCTGACCATCGGCACGCTGCTGCCGCAGCTTTTGTCGATCGTGCTGATGCTGACCAGCGCACGCGGTCAGGGATTGAGTGACCTCGTGCTGGGAACGGTTGCGATCAACCGGGCCGCGGCAAACTGAACCAACTCGGCACTTGGCGACACGATTGGGCCTTGCTAACGTCAAGAAGTCCCTGATCTTCTGGCAGCCATGCGCCACACCCTACCCATCGCGCCCCAATTCTATGTGACGGCCCCGCAAGCCTGCCCCTATCTTGAGGGGCGGATGGAACGGAAATTGTTCACGGCACTGCAAGGTGAACACGCCCAAAAGCTGAACGATACCCTTTCAAAGCAAGGGTTTCGCCGGTCGCAGAACGTGCTGTATCGCCCGTCGTGCGCCGAATGTTCGGCCTGCATTTCGGCCCGGATCCGGGTGGCCGACTTCGAGCCGTCGCGGACGCAGAAGCGGGTGATGAAGCGCAATGGCGAATTGCAGCGCAACGCGACCAGCCCTTGGGCGACCGAGGATCAGTATGCGCTGTTCCGCAGCTATCTGGACACGCGCCACGCCGATGGCGGCATGGCCGACATGGATATCTTCGAATTCGCCGCGATGATCGAGGAAACGCCGATCCGCAGCCGGGTAATCGAATATACCCGCCCGCCCCGGATCGGGGAAGAGGGCCGTCAATTGGCCGCGGTCTGTCTGACCGACCTGCTGGATGACGGGTTGAGCATGGTATATTCGTTTTACGACCCTGGTCTGATGGATGCGAGCCTTGGCACCCATGTTGTACTGGATCATATCGACATCGCGCGCGAGGCGGGGCTGCCCTATGTCTATCTGGGCTATTGGGTGCCGGGCAGCCGCAAGATGGGTTACAAGGCCAAGTTCAGCGCGTTGGAGATCTACAAGGGCGGCCAGTGGCAGGACATCGGCGACCCGGCCGGCCACAGGGCGGAACTGCATCCGTTGTCGGTCGATCCGATTGCCGAGCAGGTGGCACGTATCACCCTGCCCGACAGCCGCGCCGCCAAGGAATGAGCGCGGCCCGTCTGTCGGCGGTTGCGCTGGTGGTGCCGGACTATGACACGGCAGTTGCTTTTTTCACCGGGGTGATGGGGTTTCGCCTTGCCGCCGACATTGATCAGGGGCGCAAACGCTGGGTGGTGGTAGAGCCGCCGGGTGGGGGGGTGCAATTGGTTCTGGCGCAGGCCGAAGGGGCCGCACAGGTAGCGGCCATCGGGGATCAATGCGGCGGGAGGGTGTTCCTGTTTCTGGAGACGGAGGATTTCGCGCGCGACCATGCCGTGATGATCGCCGCAGGTGTGGTGTTTGAAGAAATGCCCCGCGTTGAGCCCTATGGCACGGTTGCCGTTTGGCGCGACCCGTTCGGCAACCGCTGGGATCTGATCGAACGGCGGTAGGACGCACAGGGGTTATGCCCCGCGCGTCCCCAAGATCAGCCGATCACCGCCGCATCATCGCGGCGCACCGCCACGACAGCCGACCGCGGCACGCCTTCGATGCCGTCGGGCCAGGTGCCGCCGGGGTGCTGGATGCCGACGAACATCGTGCGCCCGTCGCCCGACCAGGTGAGGCCCGTCACCTCGGCCCCGTTCGGACCAGTCAGAAAGCGCACGATCTCGCCGGTGGCGGGGTCACCGACCAGCATCTGGTTGTTGCCCATGCCGGCAAAGTCGCCCTCGTTGGTGTCCTCGCCATCGGTCTGGATCCACAGCAGGCCCTTGCTGTCAAAGCGCATGCCGTCGGGCGAGTTGAACAGGTTGCCGGCATTGATGTTGGCCGATCCCGCGCGCGCATCCTGATGCACGCCCGGATTGCCGGCCATCACGAACAGATCCCAGTCAAACCCGTCTGCGGCATGGTCGCCGCCGGTGGGGCGCCAGCGCACGATTTGACCGAACAGGTTTTCGGCGCGCGGGTTCGGTCCACCGACCGGTGTGGCATCGCCGCCCGCATTCGGCTTTACGCCGCGGTCCTTGTTGTTGGTCAGCGCGCAATATGCCTCGGGGCGGACCGGGTTGACGGCCACCCATTCGGGGCGGTCCATCGTGGTGCCGCCCGCCGCCGAGGCCGCCTGACGGGTGTGGATGTGGATCGTGGCCGCGTCCATGCCGGTGGTAGCCGGCGTCAGGGGCAGCCATTCGCCAGTCATGTCATCGGCGAACTTCGCGACAAAGAGCGTGCCGTTGTCGAGCAGGGTATCGGTCGGGCCACCAGTGACGTAGGCATCGGTCGAGACGAATTTATAAAGATACTCGCCGCGCTCATCATCACCCAGATAGACCACGACGCGGCCATCGGGGGCCAGGACCAGTTCGGCGTTCTCATGCTTGAAGCGGCCAAGGGCGCTGCGTTTCACGGGAACCGAAGCCGGGTCGGTGGGGTCGATCTCGACAATATAGCCGACACGGTTCGGCTCATTCGGGGTCTTGGAGATGTCGAAGCGCGGATCGAATTTCTCAAGCGCGTAGCGGCTTTCCAGCTCGATCCCGTAGCGGGCGAAGGCGACAGACGGAACATAAGCGACGTCCGTCGAGCCGAAGTAGCCGTTGAAATTTTCCTCGCAGGTCAGGTAGGTCCCCCACGGCGTATGGCCGTTGCCGCAGTTGTTCCATGTGCCCAGCGTCATGGTGCCGGTCGGATCAGCCTCGGTCTTGAGCAGGTCATGGCCTGCGGCGGGGCCGGCGATCCGCATCGGGGTTTC
>JANNWS010000031.1:0-5345 GCA_031408575.1 Rhodobacterales bacterium | reverse complement strand
CCCGAACTTGTGTTCGAGATTGCCTTCGAGGGCATTCAGGCCAGCCCGCGCCACAAATCGGGCATCGCCTTGCGGTTTCCCCGCATGGTTCGCTGGCGCCATGACAAGCCGGTGGCGGATATTGACACCATCGAAAGCCTGCGCGCATTGCTGGCCGCGAGCGGGGGCCAGCCCCCGCACCCCCGGGGTATTTAGGCCGAAAAGAAACTTGAAGGCGTGCCGCTTGCGCTGACCGGCCCTGCGCGCCTAAATCACCCCTGACAATCAACGAGGTTCTGCATGACGTTGCCCCTTTCCCGCCCTGTCTTTGACACCAACACCAGCGCTGGCGGCTTTCGCGACCTGCCCGACTGGAACCTCGACGATCTTTATTCCGCACCCGACGCGCCGGAAGTGGCGCGGGACATGGCAAATCTGCAATCGGCCAGTGCGGAATTCGCCGCAACCTATGAAGGCAAGCTGGCCGATCTGGATGCTGCGGGGCTTATGGCCTGTGTGTTGAGTTATGAACAGATCGACATTCTTGCCGGACGGCTGATGTCCTTTGCCGGGCTGCGCTATTACCAGAACACGATGGACAGCGAGCGCGGCAAGTTCATGGCCGACGCGCAGGACAAGGTGACCGAATACACAACGCCGCTGGTGTTCTTTACCCTTGAGTTCAATCGTCTGGACGAGGCGCATCTGGCCGCACTGCTGGCCGCCAACGCCGGTCTGGCGCGTTACAAACCCGTCTTCGACCGGTTGCGGGCGATGCGGCCCTATCAGTTGTCGGATGAGCTGGAGAAGTTCCTGCACGACCAGTCCACGGTCGGCGCCGCGGCGTGGAACCGGTTGTTTGACGAGACGATGGCCGGGCTGATGTTCGCGGTGGCCGGGCAGGATGAGCCGCTGAACCTTGAAGCCACGCTGAACCTGCTGACCGACAGCGACCGGGCGACGCGCGAGGCCGCCGCGCGCGCGCTGGCCGGGGTGTTCGACAAGAACATCAAGCTTTTTGCCCGCGTCCACAACACCTTGGCCAAGGAAAAGGAAATCGATGACCGCTGGCGCAAGATGCCGACCGCGCAGACCGGTCGCCACCTGTCGAACCATGTCGAGCCGGAGGTGGTCGAGGCGCTGCGCAATGCGGTCGTCGCCGCCTATCCGAAGCTGTCGCACCGCTATTACCGGCTGAAGGCAAAATGGATGGGGCTGGACAAGCTGCAGGTCTGGGACCGCAACGCACCGCTGCCGATCGAGACGCCGCGCATTGTTGACTGGGCCGAGGCGACGCAGACCGTGCTGGGTGCCTATGCCGCCTTTTCGCCCAAGATGGCCGAGATCGCGCAGCCGTTCTTTACCAAGGGCTGGATCGACGCCGGGGTAAAACCCGGCAAGGCCCCCGGTGCGTTTGCGCACCCGACCGTCAGCACAGTTCACCCCTATGTCATGTTGAACTACCTCGGCAAACCGCGCGATGTGATGACGCTGGCACATGAGTTGGGGCATGGCGTGCATCAGGTTCTGGCGGCAGGTCAGGGCGAGTTGCTGTCGTCCACGCCGCTGACTCTGGCCGAAACCGCCAGCGTGTTCGGCGAGATGCTGACCTTCCGCAAGCTGCTGGATGGCGCGAAAACCCCGGCCGAGCGCAAGACCCTGCTGGCCGGCAAGGTGGAGGATATGATCAACACCGTCGTCCGCCAGATCGCGTTCTATGATTTCGAATGCAAGCTGCACGCCGCGCGGCGCGAGGGAGAGCTGACGCCCGACGACATCAATGCCCTGTGGATGAGCGTTCAGGCCGAATCGCTGGGCGACGTGTTCGAGTTCATGGACGGGTATGAAACGTTCTGGGCCTATATCCCCCATTTCGTCCACTCGCCGTTCTACGTTTATGCCTATGCGTTCGGCGACGGTCTGGTGAACGCGCTGTACGCCGTCTACGCCGAGGGCAAGCCGGGCTTTGAAGACAAGTACTTCGACATGTTGAAGGCCGGCGGATCAAAGCATCACAAAGAGCTTCTTGCACCCTTTGGACTTGACGCCAGCGACCCGAAATTCTGGGACAAGGGCCTGAGCATGATCGCAGGCTTCATCGACGAGCTGGAAGCGATGGAAGACTGAGCACCACAAACAGAAAACCGGCCGCGCAAAAAACGCAGCCGGCACCTTCTGGTCGGTTGTTTCCGATCAGTTCTGCAAGCGGATCAGCGCGGGCGCGATGTGAGCCTGCATCTGAGCCAACGCAGTTTCAGCGTCGTTCGCCACACCATCGGCATCAACCAATGTCTGGATCTCGGGGATAAGGTCAACGACCTTGCCACTGATCATGATCCAGGCGGCAGGGTTGGTAATCCGAAGGGCCACGATCAGGCGCGCCAGCGGAAACACCATCCGCTCGCTGCTGGCCGATATCCCGATGATCGGATAATTCGACTGTTCGGAGGCCGACAGCAGCTCCTGATGGGTCAATCCGACGCGCAGATCGATCTGCCAGCCGCGCCGCCGAAAGAAATCCGCAGCCATTGTCACACCCAGTGTGTGCGTCTCTCCCGGAGTAGCCGCAAACATTGCGCAGATCTGTTGGGGCTTGTTCCACTGGTCCGAGGCAAAAGCCTGCCGTAACCCCCGCATGATCGCATAGATCCGACCTGCCGCTATGGTCATCTGGGCCGATGTGGTGCGGTCCTCATCCCACCGCTCGCCCAACCGACGCGCGGCCCCAGCCAGATACCCCAGATACACCATATCGACCGACATGCCGCGCATGCGCGCCTGAAGCACCATCTCGGCCCCGGCGTCTTCCTTCGGCGAGACGAGGGCATCGCAAAGCGTGTCGATTTCTGCATCCGGCGGCAGTACCTCGAGTGTCGAGGCACCCCGGCGTTCAAGCCGGGTGATCACTTCAGCCGCGAGGGCGTGAACAGCGGTATCTGGCAGGACACCAGCCCGTTTCGAGAACAGTCCCCGCGCCTTTTCAAAGGCTTGCTGGTCGAGGCCGCCAAAATCATGGGGCTTTCGAGACATGGCTTCCTACTTTCCGAGGGAGTATTTATGCGCCCCATCCCGTCACAGGCCAACAAAGCCAGTGACCGAACATAGATTCCCCGAAGTTCTCCCTCGTGCCATCTTAACAAAGTATTTCTGTCAATCAAGCCTGACAGTTGCCGTCCATGCTCTGCAAAATTTGCAAGGAATTGCTTATCCTTGCGGTTGCGCCCTGCCCAGCCCAAAACATTTGGGCAGCACTCACACCAATCTGCGTCCACGAAATACACAGAATCCTGTACGCTACCGCCCACTGCATCGGCCGCCGCCCGACGCTCAGATCGCCTCGGCGACTGCAAAAACCTTGTCAATCATGCGTTGGGTCGCCTGCGCCTGTTCCAGCGGCCAGGCATAGGGTGCGCCGGAGGTGGCGCTGCGCCCGAACGCCTCGACCTGCAGCTTGTACTGGCGCGCATCAGGATAGCGATCGACTGTCACCGACAGGCCGGGGCGATGCAGTTCGATCCGTGCCTCGCCAAAGACGTTGGCGTTGAACGGGGCGGTCAGACGGATCAGGCCGGAGTCGCCTTGAAACACCACCTCTTGCCGGGGGAACAGCCGCATCGAGGTGATCGAGGAATAGCTGAATGGCCCGCCCGCGCCATCAAACATCCCGGTGACGTGCGCGAAGACATCCACGCCGTTCTGCCACCGGATGCGCGCCTGCAGACTGTCCAGCGCGGGTTCTGCGCCGGTCACGAAACGCGCTGCGCCAAAAGTATAGACGCCGATATCAGGCAAGCTGCCGCCACCGGTTTCGGGCCGGTTGCGGATATTGCCGGGATCGTCCGCATTGTCATAGCTGAAGGCGGCGTCGACATGCTGGATCCGTCCGATGGCCCCGTCCGCCACCAGTTGCCGCGCCCGCTGAAACTGCGGATGCTGCACGATCATGAAGGCTTCGGCAGCCATCAGGCCGGTTTGATCGCGCAGGCGGATCAGATCGTCAATTTCGGCGGCATTCATCGCGATAGGTTTTTCGGTCAGCACATGCTTGCCTGCCAGCAGCGCTTTCTTCGTCCATTCCACGTGCAGTTGATTGGGCAGCGGGATGTAGACCGCATCAATCGCGGGGTCGGCCAAAAGCGCATCATAGCCCTGAATAACCCGAAGTGCCGGGCAGAATGCCTGAAACGGCACCGCTTTTGCGGGGTCCGATGTGGCAAGCGCCGCAAGTTCCGCCCCTTCGGCCGCATGAATGGCGGGTGCCATGTGATGCAGTGCGAAATCCGATGCCCCCAGAACACCCCAGCGCAGTACCTGTGCCATCGTCACCCCTTTCTTGTTGCGATCCGCCGGACGCTAGGTCGTTTGCGCGATTCTGTCTTTGGCAGAACCGCTCCGGCGTTATCTATCACCACAAATCGCTTTTATCGCAAATCCGGCGGGGAAACCGGGGGTTCACACCCATGCAGTTTGCCGGCACCTGTGTTGGCAAATGAAAAACCCCCGCACGAGCGGGGGTTTCAGCCATTTCCGTGAAACGGGATCACGCAGGTATCAGCATACCCTTGTTGCGTGCCAGTTCGCGCATCCGCGATTGCAACTTTTCGAACGCCCGCACTTCGATCTGGCGAATACGCTCACGGCTGACGCCATAACTTTCCGACAGGTGTTCCAGTGTCACCGGTTGATCCGCCAGCCGGCGCTGCACCAGAATGTCACGCTCACGCTCGTTCAGCGCCTTCATCGCATCGACCAGCAGTTCGCGCCGCGCATCCATCTCGTCGCGGGCCTCATAGTCGCCGGCCTGATCGGCATCGGTATCTTCCAGCCAGTCCTGCCATTGGGTGACCGAATCACCATCCGAACCGACCGTGGCGTTCAGCGAGGCATCGCCCCCCGACAGACGGCGGTTCATATCGACCACTTCGGTTTCGGTCACGTTCAGGTCTTTTGCGATCTGTGCCACGTTCTCGGGGCGCAGATCACCCTCTTCCAGCGCGCCAAGTTTAGCCTTGGCCTTCCGCAGGTTGAAAAACAGCTTCTTCTGCGCGCTGGTGGTGCCAAGTTTCACCAGACTCCACGAGCGCAGGATATATTCCTGAATACTGGCCCGGATCCACCACATCGCATAAGTCGCAAGGCGGAACCCCTTTTCCGGGTCAAACCGCTTCACCGCCTGCATCAATCCGACGTTCGCCTCGGAAATCACCTCGGCCTGCGGCAGGCCGTAGCCGCGATAGCCCATGGCGATCTTGGCCGCCAACCGCAGGTGCGAGGTGACCATCTTGTGGGCCGCAACCGTATCCTGATGGTCGACCCAACGCTTGGCGAGCATGTATTCTTCTTCCGGCTCAAGCAGCGGAAACTTG
>JANNWS010000030.1:0-4099 GCA_031408575.1 Rhodobacterales bacterium | reverse complement strand
AGTTCGGCCTCGTCGCCCGCCGCCATCACCACGAATCCCGGCAGATTGGCCAGATACCCCACGTCAAACGCGCCCGCATGCGTCGCCCCGTCCGCCCCCACCAGCCCGGCCCTGTCTACCGCAAAGCGCACCGGCAACCCCTGCAACGCCACATCATGCACGATCTGATCATAGCCGCGCTGCAAAAAGCTGGAATAGATCGCCACGAACGGCTTCAGCCCCGCCGCCGCCATCCCGGCGGCAAAGGTCACGCCATGCTGCTCGGCGATGCCCACATCGAACACCCGCGTCGGAAACCGCCGCGCCATGATGTCAAGCCCGGTGCCCGACGGCATCGCCGCCGTGATGCCCACGATCCGGCCATCCCGCGCCGCTTCGTCGGTCAGTGCCTGCCCGAACACCGTGGTATAGGCGGGGGCGTTGGATTTCGATTTCGCCTGCGCCCCCGAAGCGATATCGAACTTCGCCACCCCGTGATACCTGTCCGCCGCCAGTTCCGCCGGGGCATAGCCCTTGCCCTTGACGGTGATCGCGTGGATCAGCACCGGGCCACTGGCCCGCGCCTTGGCCGCGCGCAAGGTGGCCAGCAAGACGGCCATGTCATGCCCATCAACCGGCCCGATATAGCTGAAACCCAATTCCTCGAACAAGGTGCCGCCGCCGGGCATCCCCGTCACCAGCGCCCGCGCCCGCCGCGCGCCTTCGCGCAACGGGCCAGGCAGCGACGCTTCCACGCCTTCGGCCAGTTTCGCCAGTGGCAAAAGCGGGTTCAGGCCCGACAAATATTTCGACATCGCCCCCACGGGGGGGGCAATGCTCATCTCATTGTCGTTCAGGATCACGAACAGCCGCGTCCCCAGATCGCCGGCGTGATTCATCGCCTCATAGGCCATGCCGGCGCTGATCGCCCCGTCCCCGATCACGGCGATTGCATCGCCTGTGGGCATCCCCATCTCGCGCCCCATCGCAAAGCCCAGCGAGGCAGAAATCGAGGTAGAAGAATGCGCGGCCCCAAACGGATCATACGGGCTTTCCGACCGCTTGGTGAACCCCGACAACCCGCCCTCCTGACGCAGGGTGCGGATCCGGTCGCGCCGCCCGGTCAGCACTTTGTGCGGATAGCACTGGTGGCCCACGTCAAAAACCAGCTTGTCCACCGGCGTGTTGAACACCGCATGAATGGCAACCGTCAATTCCACCACGCCCAACGACGACCCCAGATGGCCGCCCGTCTCGGATACGGCGGAAATCACTTCGGCGCGCAGTTCATCGGCCAGCCGAGAAAGTTCGGTGTCCGACAGCGCCCTGAGATCGGACGGAACCGAGATGCGATCCAGAAGCGGGGTCACCGGGCGGGACATGGGGCAGCCTTTGGTCAAGGGAAAAGCGGGTGCCGCATGCGTTGCACGCGACACCCAAAGCATCTGTCGCCAACAGGAAGGCAACCGGGCCAGCAGGATGGGCAGCCGTGGCGGCCCGCAGGGCTGTTGACCGGTCCGGGACCGGTCAACGCGTCACACCGTGCGGTTACCCGCGTCCAGTTGCATTTCAAGCGCGCCCGACTGCTGCGGCGAAGGCGCCTGTTTGCTTTCTTCCGGCAGGATCAGCGAGACGAGGTAGATCGCATAAAGCACCGCCCCGATCGCCACCAAAAAGAGCGCCGCCTTTCCCGCCCCGGACATCATCTGCCCAGTCACCCAATAGCGCAGATGCTGACGCGTATCGGTATGTTCGTAATACGGTTTCTCGGACATCATCTTCTCCTACCCCATCAGTCCAGCGGCGCGTAGCCGTGATCCTGCGCCCAGACGAACCAGTTGTCGACAACCGTGCCAGTCAGAAGGATTCCGATCCCGCCGGTGATCGGCACCAACACCGCAAACCACCAGGCCCAGCGGTGAATCCCTTCGAACGTCGCGTTGAAGCCCATCGTCCAGCGCCAGAACAGCGCCGCCCGCTCGGCCGCAGTTCCCCGGTCCACAATCTGCTCGATCTCGCGGTCGCCGCCGAAACGGGAAACCGCAAGGATCGTCGCCCCGTGCATCGCAAACAGCAGCGCCGAGCCGTACAGAAAGACGATGGAAAGCGCGTGGAACGGATTGTAGAACAGGTTGCCATAGGTCAGCGAGAACAGGTTGGTCCAGTCAAGATGGCTGAAGATGCCATAAGGCACCGCCTCGGACCACGATCCCATCAGGATCGGACGGATCAACCCCAGCACCAGCACCAGCCAGATTGCGGCGGCAAAAGCCCAGGCCACATGCTTGCCCATTCCCAGCGCTTCGGCGCGCAGATAGGTCCGTACCCACCAGGTACAAAGCGAGATCAGAAAGAAGAACCCCGCAATCAGGAAATACCCGCCTTCTGCCAGCGGTGGAAAGCGCAGCCCGTATTCCGGTGCCGGCGGCTCAAGCGAGAACCAGAACAGATCGCGCAGGAACACTGCCGGGTTGAGACCCGCCTGATGCCAGTACCAGCCGCCGACCATCGTGAACCAGATCAGCCCCGTTGCCAGCGAGATCACCCCGAAAGTGCCCAGGTAGATCGGCCCCAGTTGCGCGTTGCCAAACCAGCCCGCAAGGTTTGAAAAGCTGGCCCCGGCCGAGCGGTTGCCGGTTTCGACATCTTCGACCATCCCCATTTCAGGTGCGGCGCGCACCTGAACCTGGGTGAAAATGTTCTGATACTCAGCCATTCACGCCTCCTTCGATATTCGCCCACCACGGCAGCTGCAGATACCAGTCCCACCAGGTTACCCACTGATCGAACCAGATCGTGCCCGAGATGACGATGCAGATCGCACTCCAGAAACCGGCATTCAGCGCCAGCAGCAGACCCAGACGGTGAATCCCCAGCGGCCCGATCGAATAGCCGATCAGATCGCGAAAGAACGTATCCTCATGGTCGGGGCTGCGGATTTCCTTGCCCTTGACCGGGTTCACCGCCGAAAGCACCAGCGCGCCGTGCAACGAAAGTGCCAGCGTCGTGGTGAAGAAGAACGTCACCGCGATCATGTGCGCCGGGTTGTAGTGGAAATTGCCGTATTGATAGCCGGTGTTGGACACCCAATCGAGATGGCTGAAGATGCCGTAGGGAAAGGCATAACCCCAGGCCCCCATCAGGATCGGGCGGATCACCACCAGCGTCACATAGGCAAAGATCGCCACACCGAAGGCGATCGGCACATGCAGACCCATCCCCAGCTTGCGCGCAATCTCAACCTCGCGCA
This sequence comes from Rhodobacterales bacterium, assembly GCA_031408575.1. GTDB lineage: Bacteria > Pseudomonadota > Alphaproteobacteria > Rhodobacterales > Rhodobacteraceae > Aliitabrizicola. The sequence goes on along the minus strand of JANNWS010000030.1, from coordinate 870 downwards.
GCGCCCAGGACGTAAACGCGCCGACTGCGCAGATCGTGATCAACTGCCACAGCCCACCTTTCAACAGCGGTGCCGCTGCAAGGCCCATTTCAATGGGCGGCGGGTCGATCGAGATCAGCCACGGGTTCCACTCGCCGTTCATGGCGGTTCCGTAGAAGATCAGAATTGTGCCAAGGGCCGCGAAAAAGAATGTCGTGACCCCGAAGAAGCCGACATAGAAAGGGCCGACCCAGAAGTCGAACAGGTTCCCGCCGACCAGCGTGCCGCCCGGCACGCGATATTTTCGTTCGAAGCTGAGCAGTGCCATGCTTCCCTCTCCACTCGCCGACAGGGATGCAGCGCGGCAGCGCCGGACCGTCCTGCCAGATGTTGCGCCTCTGGGTGGTTACGGGCGGCTTTAGGCCGCCCGCAACATCGGTCGTTCAGGTTACTCGACAACCGCCGGTGCTTCGACACGGCCATATTTCGCGGCCGCGATGTCAAACCAGTTGTATGACGGGTTGCTGAGCAGAACGAGGTGGATCATCGCGGCCAGCAGGAACAGGAAAACGCCCTGTGCCACGAAGACGCGACGCGGATCGAAAATCAGCCAGATCTTGTAAAACTTGGACATGTTTGGATCCTCCTCAGAACCACGGACGCCAGATGTAGACCGCCAGGTGGGCGACCACGGCAATGGCTGTGAACAGCCAAAGCCCGCTCATGTAGACGGAATGCAGTTCTTGCGCCTGCTGGTCGGTAAGACCTGTGAAGCTCAGGTCACTTCTATCAGCCATATTATCCTCCGGATCGTCGGACTGACGCAGCTTTCCCCGCTGCGGGGTTCCGATCGGGCTGACTGGCCCGACCGACCGACTGTCACCCCGTCAT
>JANNWS010000029.1:0-4726 GCA_031408575.1 Rhodobacterales bacterium | reverse complement strand
CGTGTTTCGGTCGGCGAGCAGAGCTTGAAGCAGCGCACGGTCAGCGGGGTTCAAATACAAACAAATGTCATCGCGTCTCATGGCCAGACAGTGACACACCTGATCAAAAATGGGAATCCTTCGTCAGGTGTGGAACACTAGCTGCTTGTCAGAGGTCAAGCCGAGTTCCCTCAAAGGGCAATTCGCGTGGCAAGCTTGGGGCATCCGGAGTTAAGGGTCAAACCCGTCGCTGTGTAGAAACCCATATGGGCAATGCATACGGCGCCATGATCCTGAACTTGGCTGGGGCGCTAGGATTCGAACCTAGGTATGTCGGTACCAAAAACCGATGCCTTACCACTTGGCGACGCCCCAACTGCGCGGCTGTTTACCGAAGGCCCCGGATGCCCGCAAGAGGCAATCCGCAGTCTGATCGCCAGATGCCCCGGACGGCGCCGATTTGGGATCGGTTCGGGCGTTGTCTGAGCGGAACCACCTGCCGCTGGTTTGCGGCATGGCGTGGGGCGACCCGGAAAACCGGTTCCCACCTGTCGACGATTTGCTTTAGGAACAGTCGGATGGAACAGTTTGATGTGATAGTGATTGGGGCCGGTGCCGCGGGCATGATGTGCGCCATCGAGGCCGGTCGGCGCGGTCGGCGCGTGCTGTTGATCGACCACGCAAAGGCGGCGGGCGAAAAGATCCGGATCTCGGGTGGGGGGCGGTGCAATTTCACCAATCTGGGGATCGCGCCGGAGCGGTTTCTGTCGCGCAACCCCAGGTTCGCGCTGTCGGCGCTGAAGCGGTTCACGCAGTGGGATTTCATCGCGCGGATGGATGCGGCCGGCATCACATGGCATGAAAAGACGCTGGGGCAGTTGTTCTGTGACGGCTCGGCCATGCAGGTGGTGGATATGCTTCGTGCCGACATGGCGCGGGCGGGGGTGACGGTGTGGCTTGGATGCGCGCCCGGTGACGTTGCGCGGGGTACGGCAGGATACACGGTTCAGACCGCGCGCGGGCCGGTGGCAGCGGCGGCGGTTGTGGTTGCGACCGGCGGCAAGTCGATCCCCAAGATGGGGGCCAGCGCCTATGGCTACCGGGTGGCGGCAGAGTTCGGGCTGCGGGTAACCGAGACGCGGCCGGGATTGGTCCCGCTGACCTTTGCCGAACAGGAACTGGAGCGGATGAAGGCGCTGGCGGGGGTGGCTGTTGCCGGGCGGGTCGGCGCGGGGAAGGCGGGTTTCGACGAAGCCGTGTTGTTCACCCATCGCGGCCTGTCGGGACCGGCGGTGTTGCAGGCATCCAACTATTGGCACGAGGGTGAGGCGATAACGGTTGATCTGGCGCGGGGGGCAGATGCGGGGTCAGTCTTGCGGGCGGCGCGGGCGGGCGAGGGGCGGATTGCCCCGCGGTCGGCACTCGGTCGCATCCTGCCAGAGCGGCTGGCTCGGTTTGTGGAAGCCGAGGCGGGGGTAAGCGGCGTGATGGCGGACCAGTCGAACGCGGTGATCGAGCGGATCGCAGGGCTGGTGCATCGCTGGAGCCTGCGCCCCGTGGGAACCGAGGGCTACCGGACCGCCGAGGTGACGCTGGGCGGCGTGGAAACGGACGATCTGGATGCGCGAACGCTACAGGCCAAGGCGGTGCCGGGGCTATACTTCATCGGTGAGGTGGTTGATGTGACGGGCTGGCTGGGCGGATATAATTTCCAATGGGCCTGGTCGTCGGGTTGGGCGGCGGGGCAGGTGGCGTAGCCATCTTTGTAAGAAGCGCCTCTCAAAAATTTGATTCATTTATTGAATCGGCGTTTTATAGGGTGCGCCCTAACTGCCGATGCCGGGGCGCGACTTGCAGGCAAAACGCCTGTCACGCGGCGGGCGGTGCCGCATCAATTGGCGAGGGCTCACGAAAATCTACAGTGTCCAAGCGGCATTGGTTGGGTACAAGGTCATGACGCATATCCGGCAAGAGGTTGAAACCCGTGTTCAAGTCGTTCTTTCCCAGACCGAAGCTGTTCTTCATCTCGATGCTGGTCTGGGTCATGGTGGCCGTCGTCGTCTGGTACGGGACTGGCCAGCAGATCGGCGCCGCGCTGGGGTTTGCGCCCGCCCTGCCCGATGCGCCGCCGATCCTGGGACTGGGGCATTTCGTGACGCCGCAGTTCTTGTGGTTCTACCTGTTCTGCGCGGCGTTTCTGGCGATGTTTACGGCCGCTTGGTTCATTCTGTCGCCGCACCCGTATCAGTGGTGGTCGATTGTCGGATCAGCCCTGATCCTGTTTTCCACCTATTTCAGTGTGCAGGTCTCGGTCGCGATCAACAACTGGCGCGGGCCGTTCTTTGACGATGTGCAAACGGCGCTGTCGGGGGCAGGTACAGTTTCGGCGGGGCAACTTTACGGGCTGACGCTGATCTTTGCCAAAATTGCCTTCCTGTGGGTGGCGGTTTATGTCGCAACCCGCTTTTTCGTCAGCCACTATGTGTTCCGCTGGCGTACCGCGATGAACGATTATTACATGGAACGCTGGCCGGAAGTGCGCGGGATCGAAGGATCAGCACAACGGGTGCAAGAAGACACCATGCGCTTTGCCTCGATCATGGAAGATCTGGGCGTGTCGATCATGGACGCGATCATGACGCTGTTTGCCTTTTTGCCAGTGCTGGCGGCGCTGTCGTCGCAGGTAACGGAATTGCCGATCGTCGGCGTCGTGCCACAGCCGTTGCTCTATGCCTCGATCTTCTGGGCGATGTTCGGTACGATCCTGCTGGCAGTGGCAGGCATCAGGTTGCCGGGCCTGAACTTCCGCAACCAACGTGTCGAGGCGGCCTACCGCAAGGAACTGGTTTACGGCGAGGATGACGCGTCGCGCGCGAGACCAATGACCACGCGCGAGCTGTTCCGGCAAGTGCGGACGAACTATTTCCGCCTTTACTTCCACTATGCCTATTTCAACGTGTTCCGCGGGATGTATCTTCAGGCCGACAACATCTTTGCCTATCTGATCCTGATCCCGACCATCGCCGTTGGAAAGATCACCTTCGGCGCGTTGCAGCAAATCCTCAGTGCCTTTGGACAGGTCTCCAATTCATTCCAGTATCTTGTCAATTCCTGGACCACGATCATCGAACTCTTGTCGATCCACAAGCGTCTTGCAGCCTTCGAAGCAGCCTTCGAGGGGCGGGCGCTGGACGATATCGAAAGAGAAGATCCGCTGAAGGCGTAAAGAGGTGGTCGGGGAAGGCTTTTCAAGCGTGGCCGCCTTTATCGCTGAGAGCGGCGCGCCAAGTATGCCCAAAAGGGAATGAGGGGCGTGTGTCAGCGCGTATCGCCGGGGCCGGTCAGGCGTCAGACCCGCAGCGGGTCGGCTTTGGCCAGCCGGTCGAAGGCCATCAGGCTGGCCACGAGGGCGGGCATCTGCGCGAGCGGGATCATGTTCGGCCCGTCCGAAGGGGCAGTGTCTGGGGCCTCATGAGTTTCGATGAACACACCCGCGATACCCAGGCTGACAGCGCAGCGCGCCATGACGGGGGCGAATTCGCGCTGGCCGCCGGACGCATTGCCCTGCCCGCCGGGCTGTTGCACCGAATGGGTCGCATCCATGATCACCGGATATCCGGTTCGCGCCATCGTAGGCAGGGCGCGCATGTCGGTGATCAGAGTATTGTACCCAAAGCTGACTCCGCGTTCCGTCAGCAGGATGCGGTTGTTTCCGGTTGAGGCGACTTTTTCAGCGACATTCGCCATGTCCCACGGCGCAAGAAACTGACCTTTCTTGATGTTTACCACGGCCCCGGTCTGCCCCGCCGCGATCAGTAGGTCGGTCTGGCGGCACAGGAACGCGGGGATCTGGATTACATCCACCACTTCGGCCGCAGCGCGGGCCTGTTCGGCGTCATGGATATCGGTCAGCACGGGAATACCCATCGCGCGGATTCCCGCAAGGATGCCAAGGCCTACGTCCATCCCCACACCGCGGCGACCAGACAGCGAGGTGCGGTTGGCCTTGTCATAGCTGGCCTTGAAAACATATTGCGCGCCGACCGCAGCACAGGCGTCACGCATGGTTCCCGCAATCATCTGCGCGTGATCAAGGCTTTCCATCTGGCATGGGCCTGCGATGACCAGCAACGGCTGGTCATTGCCAACCGTCAGGTTGCCGATCATCACGTCTTTCATCGTCATGGCGATCCCTCAGGCGGTGACCTGTTCGCGCAGGATTGCGGCGGTCATCGAGATCATGAGGTATATGCCCGCAAAGATCAGCATCGTCACGAGGGTGTTTTCAAACGCGCGCGGATAAGCCGGCTCGTCTGGTTCGACCGGGCTGACCGATACCGACAGATAGCGCACTTGCCGGTTCGCCTCAATCCGGGCGGTCTCCAACTGTTGCAGTGTGGTGGCCAGCATCAGCTGGCGCGTCTGCACATCGGCTTGCGCGATCAGAAGTTCGCTTTGCACTTCGGCCAGCGACAGGCCATCGGCGTTATCCTGGGTCAGCCGGTTTCGAAGCGAGACTATTTCCGCGCCCAGCGTCAGGATGCGACGCTCGACGGGCTCCATCCGGGCAAGGTTTGGCGTTTCGTTCGATTTCATCTGCTGAAGCGACAGTCTTTCCTGCGTCAACTGGGTTTCCAGCGCGCTGATCTGCTGAGTGATCAGGCTGACCTCGGCTTCGGATGACATGACCTGATAGCGTTGCTGCAATTCGACCACGCGGCGCTGCGCGGCCAGCATCTTGGCCTCG
>JANNWS010000028.1:0-2533 GCA_031408575.1 Rhodobacterales bacterium | reverse complement strand
CGCCGCGCGGTTTTCGGGGCCAGATCCAGCAGGGCGCGGATCGCATCCCCGGTGCGTTCGCGCGCGCGCAGTTCAAGAACCTGGCCGACAAACACCAAGGTCACGATCACCACCGCCGCCTCGTAATAGGTGCCGACCATGCCGCCCATACGGTACTGCTCTGGAAACACGCCGGGCAGAAAGGTCGCCAGCAGCGAATAGCCATAGGCCGCCAGCACCCCCAGCGAGATCAGCGTCCACATGTTGGGTGACCGGTTCACCAGCGAGTCCCAGCCGCGTTTGAAGAACGGCAGCGCCGCCCACAAGATGATCGGGGTGGCCAGTAGAAACTCCAGATACATCGCGTTTTGATGCCCGACCCAGTCGCGGACGGGTAGTCCTACAAGTGGTCCCATGGTCAGAACGACCAGCGGCACCGCAACTGCGGCGCTGATCCACATGCGCCGGGTAAAATCGGTCAATTCCTCGCTGGGCGCGTCCGACGGCAAGATCGGCTCCAGCGCCATACCGCAGATCGGGCAAGACCCTGGTGCGTCGCGGATGATCTGAGGGTGCATCGGGCAGGTGTATTGCACACCCACCGCCGCCACCTTGCCGCGCTTGGCTGCATTGCCGGCGGCATAGAACCAGGGGTCGCCCTTGAATTTCGTCTGGCATTTCTCGGAGCAGAAGTGAAACGGCTTGCCGCTGAAGCTTTCGGTCCGCGTGTCAGCCTTCAGCGTGACGGTCATTCCACACACGGGGTCAGTGGCCGTCGCAGCCCCGGATGGTGCCGCCACTTGAGGCGGCATGGTGTCCGCCGCCGGGTGATCATGTCTGGTCTGCAGATCAGGTGTGATTGGCATTTTGGGGGTCTTTCAATGAAACGCGCACGTATCCCGGCAACGCTTAAGCATTGCTATTGCTCTTAACCCAACGCGCCAACTGCAGATTTGTTCCTCATTCCAGCGCTGGAAGGTCAAGCGCTGATCCGGATCCGGGCAAACAATCGCGCCATACGGGGTGAAAGGCGAACCGTACACCTCTGGTGATCTGAAGTACTGATACAGGTTTGCTGTCTGCAACATCACGCAGTTTTGAACTCGCCATCGGCCAGTTCCCAAGCTATTTGAAAGCATGGAACCTTCAATAGATTGGGCGCGGGCGATTGGTTAACAGCACTGCACATGTGGCATGGCAGAACGAGGCGGCACTGCGCCGCGTCGGTCAGTGCCACGCGTCCGGTGTGTTGCTGCGGATCGGCGCTTTGCTCGTTCTGGTTGCCGTGCTGTTCTTTGGCCCGTTTGCAAGCGAGGCCCGGGCCCATGGTTTCCACGCCGGTTTGACAGCGCAAATGCCCACGAATTGGACCGAAAGCACAGTGTCGCAGGGCGAGGCCGAAGCCCTGAGCGAGCAAACCGGCTGCGGCGTGAATTGCTGTTCGGCCAGCGGATGCGCAGCGGCTGTTCTGAGTGCGGCACATCCCGGCATCGCCGCCGTTGCCATCGACGACCGCTTTGCATTGCCGGGCCACACCGCGCCCAAACCGTCACCACAACGTACGTTGAAACGCCCGCCAAGAGCCTGATCCGGGAATCGCTGCGGAACCGGTCGCAGCACATCTGGATACGGCAACATCTTGAGGCGTCTCATGGCACTATTTCGTTTGGGCTTTTTCGTGGCCCTGTTGGGCATCACCTTTGCTGGCACCGCATTTGCACATGAAGGTCATGTGCACGGCGATGAAGCCCCGCCGCCAACGGTGCAGACCGCACCCCGTGCCACTGCAGCTTCGCCACTGTTTGAACTGGTGGCCGTGGCCAATGGCGCAGGACTTGTGCTCTATCTGGACCGGTTCGAGACCAATGCCCCGGTCATCGGCGCGATGGTGGACGTCGAAACCCCGGTAGGCCCAGCCAGTGCGGTTCAAGATGGAGAGGTCTACCTGCTGGAGGCCCCTTGGGCTGCAGAGCCCGGAACTTATGAGCTGCTGTTCACGATCGCCGCAGAGACGGACATTGATTTTCTGACCGCAACCCTGACGATCCCAGAACCGCTGGTGGCAGCGCCAGTGGCGGCAAAGCCAGCGGCCACTGTCATTGCCGGGCAACTGCGCGCCGGGATGGCGTCGGGCCTTGATCGCCTGCGGAACGCTGATCCGGCACTGATCGCCATCGGGCTGCTTGGCCTTTTGGGCGGTGCGCTGGTGATGGCACTGATGCGGCGGCGGTTGATGGCGGCTGGGGTTCTGGCGGCAGTACTGGCGCTGGTTCTGGGGTCATCGGTAGCTTTTGCGGAAACGGAACCGGGCGCACCCGTGATCCGCGATGTGGCACAGCGGCTGCCCGATGGCCGGGTGTTCGCACCGAAGGCGGCGCAGCGCATTCTGGCAATCCTGACCATAGGGGCCATTGAGGCTGAGCATCGCCGCAGTGTCGAGATGGCAGGCCGTGTGGTGCCTGACCCAAATGCCAGTGGTTTCGTGCAAACGGCCATCGGTGGCCGCTTGCTTGCGCCACCTGGCGGATTTCCCTCGTTGGGGGCGGTGGTCAAG
>JANNWS010000027.1:0-38253 GCA_031408575.1 Rhodobacterales bacterium | reverse complement strand
CGGTCAAAGGCCGAGGTCAGGTTGATCTGCGCCTTCAGTCCCAGCCCGGTGCGCACCGCCTGTTCGACGCAATACTCGTTGATGACGGGCAACATGCCCGGCATGGCGGCATCAACGAAGGCCACATTGGAATTCGGTTCGGACCCGAAGGCGGTGGACGCCCCCGAGAAAAGTTTGGCGTTGGAAGCGACCTGAGCATGAATCTCCATGCCGATCACCAGTTCCCAATCATGCTTTGCCCCCGCGATGACCTTCGGCTTCGGGCTGTCATAGGTCAGGTCAAGCATGCGGCACTCCTTGGCGGCTGAAGCCTTTTTAGGGATTGGCGGGGGGCGGGGCAAGGGGTGGGGCGGCAAGCGAAGCGGGCGGAAACCCGCTTATGCGAATCAGGCGAAGCGGGCGGATCACCGCCGACATGTTGCGGGCGACCGTCCGCAGGGTTGCCTCGGGCATGGTAAACAACGCATCACCCGGCGGTCGGGCCGTGGCGCGCGATGTAATACAGGTGTGGATGGATGACGGTTTCCTGGATCAGAGCAGCGCTGCTTGGCCTCGTTCTGGCACTTCCCATGGGATGTGCCGATGCAACTGGCAAAAATGAAGTGCTGCCTCCGATGCGCTGGGACCACCGCCCCGAAGCCGATCTGTGGACGACACGCGCGCTTGCCGCCGTTGATGCGCCGTCGGTGAATCTGCCTGACGTCATTCCGGCAGATATCGCCACGTGGTGTCCCGGCTATGCCGAAGCATCGCAAGAAGAGCGCGAAGCCTTCTGGTCGGGTCTTTTGTCGGCGCTGGCCAAACATGAAAGCACCTGGAACCCCCGCGCGTCAGGGGGCGGTGGCCAGTGGATTGGTCTGTTGCAGATTGCCCCCGGCACAGCACGCCACTATGGCTGCGAGGCGACGACCACTGCCGCGCTGAAGGATGGCGCGTCGAACCTGAGCTGTGCCGTGCGGATCGCCGCCGTGCAGGTGCGCCGGGACGGCATGGTTGCCGGTGGCGGCGCGCAGGGCATGGGGCGCGACTGGGCGCCGTTTCGCAATGCCTCCAAGCGGGCCGACATGTCGGCCTGGACGCGGGCGCAAAGCTATTGCCAGAAGAAACCCGCGACGATCTTTGGCAGCCTTACACCGCCGAAACCCGCAACGGCGGGCTGATCCCAAAGCCTGTCTGACGCTGACAGAAACGCCAGACAGGCTTTTGCCTTTGATCTCCGCCTGTCGTTTGTCAAAAGCGGTGCCCAATTTTATTGGACAAGCTTTAGTCGTCGCCCAGCATCCGCCCCGCCATTTCCGCCAGATCGCGGCTTAGTCCGGCGGTGCCGAGGATGCGCTGCAACGCGCCTCGGATCAGGGCCTGCCGGTCGGCGTCATAGCGCCCCCAGGTTTCAAATGCAGTAGACATGCGGGCGGCGGTCTGCGGGTTCAGCGGGTCAAGCCGGATCAGCCAGTCGGCCACCAGCCCGTAAGCGGCCCCGCTGCTGTGGTGAAAGCCCGCGTGATGGGCTGAAATGGCCCCGATCACCGACCGGAAGCGGTTCGGGTTCTTCCAGTCGAACAGCGGATGGCGCGTCAGCCTGTCGGTCACCGCCGCCGCCTGATCGGGCGCGGCATAGCCGATTTGCAGTGCAAACCACTTGTCCATCACCAGCCGGTCGTGGCCCCATTGCGCCTCGAACGCCTGCAATTCGCCCTGTCCGCGCCCAACATCCAGCAGGCACGCCAGCGCGCCCACCTGTTCGGTCATGTTGTCGGCGGCGCGGAAAGCCGCGCTCGCACGCGTGCCGTCGTCGATGCGGCTGGCAAGCCCCAGAAGGGTCAGGCGCAGCGCGCGCCGCCCCGCCGCCCGCGCTTCGGGCGTGAAGGGGCCGGGTTCTGCCAGATCGTCGATCAGGCGTGCCAGCACGGGTGCCAGATGTTGCGCCAGCGCGCCGGCCATCCGGCGGCGGGCAGCATGGATCCGGTCAGGATCGGGCGTGACGCCAGAATCATGCAGCGTCTGCGCCATGTCATCCTCGCCCGGCAGCCGCATCGCCAGCGCGCGGAACGCAGGGTCGAGTGTGGCATCCTGGGCCACGCGGGCGAGGGCCGCCAGCCAGTCCGGCCCCGGCTGTGCGCCCTCGGTGATCATCCGGAGCATCACATCCTTGGCCAGCGCGCGGCCTGCCTCCCATTTGTTGAACGGGTCGGTATCATGCGCCAGCAGGAAGGCCCGCTCTTCGGGGGTGCTTGATCGCTCAAGGATCACGGGGGCGGAAAAGCCGCGCAGGATAGACGGGATGGGCCGTGTGGCCAGGTTGGGAAAGCGAAAGCTCTGGTGCGTTTCGGTCATTTCCAGCGTTTTCGTGGGCAGAACCTCATCGCCATTGGTGTTCAGAAGGCCGACGGCAATCGGGATGACCTTTGGCGCTTTGTCACGCTGGCCGGGGGTGGGCGGGTTCATCTGTTCGAAATCAAGCGTGTAGGTCCCGTCCTGCCAATGCTCGGTCACTTTCAGGCGGGGCGTTCCGGCTTCGGTATACCAGCGTTTGAACTGGTTCAAATCGCGACCGGTGGTATCCTGAAACACCACCAACCAGTCTTCGATGGTCGCGGCCTGCCCGTCGTGGCGGTCAAAATACAGCTCCAGCGCCTTGGCATAGGCGGCATCCCCGACCAGACGCTTCAGCATCCCGATCACTTCGGCGCCTTTTTCATAGACTGTCGCGGTGTAGAAATTGTTGATCTCGACATAGTGGTCGGGGCGCACGGCATGGGCCAGCGGGCCGTTATCCTCGCGGAATTGCCGCGCGCGCAATGTGAGCACATCCTCGATCCGCTTTACCGGACCTGACCGCATGTCAGAGGTGAACTGCTGGTCGCGAAAAACCGTCAACCCTTCCTTCAGGCACAACTGGAACCAATCGCGGCAGGTGATGCGGTTGCCGGTCCAGTTGTGGAAATACTCATGCGCGATAATCGCCTCGATCCGGCCGAAATCGTCATCGGTCGCCGTCTCGGGCAGGGCCAGAACGTAGCGGGAGTTGAAAATGTTCAATCCCTTGTTCTCCATGGCGCCCATATTGAAGTCATCGACGGCGACAATGTTGAAAATATCCAAGTCGTATTCGCGCCCGTATGCCGTCTCGTCCCATCGCATCGACCGTTTCAGTGCCTCCATCGCATAGGCGCATTTGCCCTGATCGCCGGGGCGGACCCAGATATTGAGGGCGACTTCGCGGCCCGAGGCGGTGGCAAAGCGGTCGGAATGGGCCACCAGATCGCCCGCGACGAGGGCAAAAAGATAAGATGGCTTCGGCCAGGGATCATCCCATTCGGCCCAACCCGGACCACTTGCCTGCGGATTGCCATTCGACAGCAGCACCGGCAGGTCGGACTCGATGCGGACTTTGAAGCGGGCCATCACATCGGGGCGGTCGGGGTAGAAGGTGATCTTGCGAAAACCTTCCGCCTCGCATTGCGTGCAGTACATGCCGTTCGACATGTAAAGCCCTTCAAGCGCGGTATTGCCTTGGGGCGCGATCTGCACTTCGGTCTCGAGCGTGAAGGCGGTTGCAGGCAAGGCGGAGGCTTGCAGGGTCAGGCCGGTGGCATCGGGTGCGGCCTCAACGGGCAAGCCATCCACCGACAGCGCGATCAGCATCAGGTTTTCCCCGTCCAGCCGCAGGTCATGGCGGCCGGGCCGGGCCGGGTTGGGTGCAAGGCGAATCCGGGCCATCACGCGTGTCGCACCGGGATTCAGGCGGAACGTCAGATCGACTGTTTCGACCAGATGCGTCGGGGCGGAATAATCGGACAGATAGATCGTGTCGGTCATGAAATTCTCCTTGCCCAAACCCTAAGGCCTGTCCGCCGCCAATAGAAGCACCAGACAAGCTTTTGCTTCATGGTTTGCGCCTGTCTTTCGCCAAAACCGCAATTCATTTTTGTCGAGCAGGCTTTTGCCGGGCAGGGGGCGGGTGCAAGCGGGGGGTTTACGAATCCGGGCGGGATGCTACATCTTTGTTCCATGAATGTTCTTGTCTGGCTCAAGCGCGACCTGCGGGTGGCGGACCATCCTGCTTTGGCCCTCGCGGGACAAAGAGGCGCTGTGCTGCCGCTTTACATCGTGGAGCCCGACTATTGGCGGCTGCCGGACACGTCGGCCCGTCAGTGGTCGTTTACCGAAGACTGCCTCAACGATCTGAGCGGTGCCTTGGGTGCGCTTGGGGCGCCGCTGGTGGTTCGCGTCGGCGATGCGGTCGAGGTGCTGGCGCATCTGTGCCGCGCGCACCGGATCCGGCAGATCGTCAGCCATGAGGAGACCGGCAACGGGTGGACCTTTGCGCGCGACCGGCGGGTGGCGGCCTGGGCGCGCGAGGCAGGGGTTGCGTGGGAGGAACTGCCGCAATCGGGTGTCGTGCGCCGGCTGAAGGCGCGCGACGGCTGGGCGCGCCAGCGCGATGCCTTCATCGCGCAGCCGTTGGCCGATTTGGGTGGCCTGACGCCGGTCGCGGGAGTGGCACCCGGAGCCATCCCGCAGGTGCGCGCGCTGCGCCTGCGCCCCGATCGCTGCCCGCACCGCCAGGCTGGCGGGCGGGCGCGCGGTCTGGACGTGCTGGACAGTTTTTTGGCGGTACGGGGCGAACCGTACCGTGCCGCGATGGCATCGCCGGTCTCGGGTGAGCGGGCCTGTTCGCGCCTGTCGGGCCATCTTGCTTTGGGCAGTCTTTCTGTGCGCGAAGTAGCCAAGGCGACAGCCGCGCGGCAGGCCGAACGCCCCGGCGGCCGCTGGGGCGGAAGTCTGAAAAGCTTTCAAAGCCGGCTTGCCTGGCGGGATCATTTCACCCAGAAGCTCGAGGACCAGCCAAGCATCGAAACGCGCTGCCTGCACCCTTTGACCGAAGGCCTGCGCCCGCGCGAGCCGGATGCGGTGCGCCTTGCGGCCTGGACTGCGGGCGAGACGGGCCTGCCGTTTCTGGATGCGTGCATGCGCTATCTTGCGGCGACAGGCTGGCTGAATTTCCGGATGCGCAGCATGGTGATGTCGGCTGCGTCTTATCATTTGTGGCTGGACTGGCGGGCGACGGGGCCGGTTTTGGCGGGGTTATTTACGGATTACGATCCGGGGATTCATTGGCCGCAGGTGCAGATGCAGTCGGGGACAACAGGGATCAATACCATCCGCGTCTACAATCCGGTGAAGCAGGGGCTGGATCAGGACCCCTCGGGTGCATTCACGCGGGTCTGGGTACCGGAACTGGCCGACGTGCCGGATGCCTTCCTGCAAGAGCCATGGAAATGGCCGGGCGCTTCGGGCTTTCTGGGGTATCGGTATCCCGAACCCCTAGTTGATGTCGCAGCGGCGGCGCGGGCGGCGCGCGAGACGGTATGGGGGCTGCGCAAGGCAGCAGGGTTTTCACAAGCGGCTGTAAAGGTGGCTGAAAAACACGCAAGCCGCAAGGATGGCACGGGACGGTTCGTGAACGACCGCGCACCGAAGGCCCGGCGGGCGGTGGTTCCTGTGGCGCAGTTGAGCTTTGATCTTTGATGGCAAAGATGCGGCGCAAGGGCGACCTGCCGGTCAAGACGTGCGCCACCTGCGGCAAGCCGTTTGCATGGCGGAAAAAATGGGAGAAAGTCTGGGACGAGGTGAAATACTGCTCGGACCGCTGCCGGGCGGGGAAAACCGCGGAGACAAAGCCACGCTGAGGTGACCCGCCTTGGCAGAGGCAAAGCCGGACAAAAGACACGCCGGTGAAATCGTTCTGATATGCGCAAACAGACAGCAACTGAGGGGCGCGCGGGACGGTGCCGGAACCGGGTCGGGGGCTTTGGCGGTACGGGTGGACAGAGGGGGCTGTCTGCCCCCACGGCCTGCGGCCGTTCCCCGAGGATATTTTCGCTCCGATGAAATCGAAATGCGGCAGTCAGCTTTCGACAAGTGCGGCCAGTTTTGCCAGCGTGGTCAGGCCGAGTTCGGTTGCACCAAAGGCGTCGGCGGCGGCGCGGGCGGCGGTGTCGGGGAAGGTGATGGTCTGGGTCAGGCGTGTGCCGTCCCTCTCGGGGATCAGCGTGACCACCACCTCGAATGCAGGTGCGGCGTCATCGTTGCCATCCAGCAGGAATTCAAGCCGATGCGGCGGGTCGGACAGGGTGTAGCGGTGGCGGTTGGGCCAGACTTTCCCGTCCGGCCCGATCATGTCGAACAGCCAGTGGCCGTCCTGCCGAAGGTCAATATCTATCGTATGGCAGGTGTAGCCTTGCGGGCCGAACCAGCGCGGCAGCAGATCGGGGTCCGTCCAGGCCGCCCAGACTTTGGCTGGCGGGGCGGCAATGAGGCGGGAGAGGGTGATCTGGCGGTCTTGCATGTCAGAGGTCTTTCGCCAGCGCGTCGAGTTGGCCCGCGGCGGTTCCCCAGCCCTCGTGAAAGCCCATCGCCTGGTGTTGGTCGCGGATTTCGGGGCTGCGGTGCATGACCAGGGCGTGGTAGCGGGTGCCGCCTGCCTCGGGGGTCAGCGAGATTATGGCGGTAAAGCCGAACATCGGCGTGGTGGCGGGGCGAAACCCGGCGTTGAGCGTATCAGTGAAAATCAGGCGCCGTTCCGGCTGGATTTCCAGAAAGCAGCCGTCGGTTGGGTGATCCTTGCCGTCGGGCAGGACCATGATCGTGTGAAAGCGCCCGCCGGGCTGCAGATCAATCTCGGCGTGGCGCGTGGTCACGGGCCGCGGCGCCCACCATTGCCTGAGCAGATCCGGTTCGGTCCAGCAGCGCCAGACCCTCGCGGGCGGGGCGGCCATCAGTCGGGTCAGTTCAAGGTCAAGAGCGGGGTTCATCTGGCGTCTCCGTCAGGGTTTCGAGGAAGGCTTCCAGTCGGTCTGTCCGCGCCTCCCACAGTGCCCGCTGGGCATCGAGCCAGGTGTTTGCGGCGACAAGTGTGGCCGGGCGTGCCCGGCAGAGCCGCGTGCGCCCGGTCTTTGCGCTATCGATCAGTTGCGCGCCCTCCAGCACGGCGAGGTGGCGCATCACGGTGGGCAGCGCCATGCCTGTCGGCCGGGCCAGTTCGCTGACCGGGGCCGGGCCAGCCATCAGTCGGGTCAGGATCGCACGCCGTGTTGGGTCTGACAGGGCCTGAAAGATGTGCGATAGGGTGGGGTCATGCTGAGCCATTTTGCTAAGTATATGGCCGAGAGTGCGGGTTTGCAAGATAATAACTAAGCGGATCAGCTAAGTTTAGGCCGCTTGCTGATCGCAACACCGCCTGTGGTGACATCAATGCGTGACCGGGGCGTCAAAAATGCCGGCAAGGCTGCGCCGCAAGGCTGTTGTGCGTTATTGCCCCCTTCACCACTGTCATACACATGATATGGTGTCTGTGATCGTGGAAGGATTATCGCCATGAAGCGGCCCGTCGTTGGCATCATCGGCAACATGAACATGTTGGACCACAGTTATGCCGTGCATGCGGTCGGTACCATGAACTCTGAAGCAGTGGCGGACGTGGCAGGGTGTCTGCCGATCATCATCCCCTCGGACCCGCGCTATGTGTCGGTTGTTGACCTGCTTGAGTTGTGCGACGGCTTTCTACTGACCGGGGGTCGGCCAAACGTTCACCCGCAGGAATATGGCGAAGAGGAAACCGTCGCACATGGCGCGTTCGACCGCTCACGCGATGCGATCACCCTGCCGCTGGTGCGCGCCTGTGTCGAGCGGGGGCAGCCGTTCCTGGGCATCTGCCGTGGATTTCAGGAGGTGAACGTCGCGATGGGCGGCACGCTTTACCCCGAGATCCGCGATCTGCCGGGGAGAATGAATCACCGGATGCCGCCGGATGGCACGCTTGAAGAGAAATTCGCGCTGCGCCATCCGGTTCGCTTTGCCCAGGGCGGCCCGTTTCATCGGTTGATGGGCGCGCCGGAGGTGATGACAAATTCGCTGCACGGGCAGGGCATCAACCGGGCCGGACCGCGGATTGTGATTGACGGCGAGGCACCGGATGGCACGCCCGAGGCGATCTTTGTTCGCGATGCGCCGGGGTTCACACTGTCGGTGCAATGGCATCCGGAATGGAACGCGATCGACGATCCGGTGTCGCGCCCGCTGTTCACCGCGTTTGGTGCAGCGGCGCTGGCCTGGGCGCGGCGGAATGTTCCGGCCCGCAAGCGCGCCTGACCGGAGCAAAGCCGCAGATGCGCAGCGCTGTGGACGCTAACGCCGCCCGTCAATCTGCCCGACCGATGGCCCCAAAACCGGCACGGACGGTTCAATCGGTGTCGCAGGCGGGGCCTTGGCCACACGTCTGGGCGCAGGCGGTGGCAACGTGAGGCCATTTGGCACCGCGCCGTTGCGGGTCAGCACGATCACCTTCGCGCTGTCAGGGACGCGGGCATAAAGGTCGATGATATCCTGATTAATCATGCGGATGCAGCCCGAGGAGGCGTTCGAGCCGATTGACTGCCATTCCGGCGTGCCGTGGATGCGATAGCCGTAGTCGACACCATTCGTCTTGAGGTAAAGCGCCCGCGCGCCAAGCGGGTTGGTCAGCCCGCCCGGCTGCCCGTTCTCCCATTTTGCCAGCTCGGGCTTGCGTTCGATCATTTCTGGCGGCGGAGTCCAGGTGGGCCAGGGCCTGCGGTTGGCCACGGTGGCTGTACCCGACCATTCGAACCCCTCGCGCCCGACAGAAATTCCGTAGCGCAGCGCGGTATTGTCGCCGGTCACCAGATAGAGGTGCCGCGCAGCGGGGTTGATGATGACGGTGCCGGGAACCTCATCCGTCGGGTAATAGACCGATTGGCGCTGGTATTGGGTTGGCAGACGGTCCAGCGGAATGGCAGGCACCTCGAACGAGCCATCCCGGCGGGCGACGTAGGCCCCGCTTTCGATCCTCGCTGCGGGCGGCTTGGCCAGCCCGGCCTCGATCATGGCCTGATCCGGAACGCATGCTGACAGAAAAACACCTGCTGCTGCGGCGGCGAAGCTCCGGATAAAGTATCTTTGCGTTTGCATCATTCTGCAGTCCCTGCCGGGTCGTCCGATTTTAGGCCCGTTTCGCCGCAATACCCTGAAAAGCCTAGACCAGTCCCTTGCGCAGGTCAAAGCGCGTTGCGCTACAACGCGGTCCGCAGCCGCCACAACTCGGGGAACAGTTCCACCTCGAGCATCCGGCGCAGATAGCTGACCCCGCCTGTACCACCGGTGCCGCGCTTCAGCCCGATCACGCGTTCCACCGTGGTGACGTGGTTGAAGCGCCAGCGGCGGAAGTAATCCTCGAAATCCACCAGTTTTTCGGCCAGTTCATAGGCTTCCCAATGGGCCTCGGGGTTACGGTAGATCGCGGTCCAGACCGCCTGAACAGCGTCATCGTGCACCCAGCTTTGCCGGACATCGCGGTCCAGAACTGCCTGCGGCACGTTATGGCCGGCGCGGGCCAGCGCCCGCAGCGCCTCGTCATAAAGCGACGGGCGGGCAAGTTCCGCCTGCAGCCTTGCCAGCAGGTCGGGGCGGTGTGCGTGCGGGCGCAGCATGGCGGTGTTGCGGTTGCCCACGGCGTATTCGATCAGCCTGTATTGCCAGGATTGAAAGCCCGATGATTGCCCCAGCCCGTCGCGGAACCGGGTGTAATCGGCGGGGGTCATCGTACGCAGCACGTCCCAGGCGTTGTTGAGCTGCTCGAAAATCCGTGCGATGCGCGACAACAGCTTGAAGGCGGGGCGCAGTTGATCAGCGGCGATTGCAGCACGGGCTGCGTCAAGTTCATGCAGGGCGAGGCGCATCCACAACTCGGACGTCTGGTGCTGGATGATGAACAGCATCTCGTCATGCGCGCCGGTCAGAAGGTGCTGTGAGGTCAGGATCGTATCGATACGAAGGTAGTCGCCGTAGGACATGCGGCCATCAAACGCCATCTGCGCACCTTCGCGGGCAGGGTCATAAGGGTCTGACATTGGGGCCTCCGGACGGCCTGGGGCAGGACGGCAAAAATCTTGCAAGATTTTTGGCAAGCGCTTTCAAAAGCTCTTGTGCGGCACTGTCCGCGCGCCGGACGGGGGGCATCCGGCCGGGGGCATGCAATTCTGCGGCCTGCGATGGCCGGACGGAGGGGTGCCTCCGGCGGGGATATTTTGGCAAAGATGAAAGCATTTCGGCCATCGCTCAGGTTACCCTTGAGCGCAATTTGTATTCGGGCTGGTCCCAGAGCGCGTTGTCCAGCACGTCGGCAAGAATGGCTGCGGCGCCTGATACGTCGGCAGCACCTGTGTACAGCGGGGTAAAGCCGAAGCGCAGGATATCGGGCGCCCGGAAATCGCCGATCACGCCGCGTGCGATCAGCGCCTGCATGATCGCGTAGCCCTGGGCATGGCGAAAACTGACCTGTGAGCCGCGTTGCGCGGGGTCGCGCGGGGAAGCGAGGGTGAGGGTAGGGCAGGCGGCCTCTACCGCCGCGATGAACTGCTCGGTCAGCTCGATCGAGCGGGCGCGCACGGCGGCCATGGTCACCAGGTCCCACACGTCGAGTGCAGCTTCGAGGGCTGCCAGTTGCAACACGGGGGGGGTTCCGACGCGCATGCGCTCGATCCCGCGGCCGGGGCGGTAGTCAAGGTCAAAGGCGAAGGGGGCCTCGTGGCCCAGCCAGCCCGACAGTGCGGGGCTTGCTACGTCGGCATGGCGCGGGGCCACATAGATGAAGGCAGGGCCGCCGGGGCCGGAGTTGAGGTATTTGTAGGTGCAGCCCACCGCGAAATCGGCTTTGGCACCGGCCAGGTCCACCTCGATCGCGCCCGCCGAATGGGCCAGATCCCAGACCGTCAGCGCGCCCGCCGCATGGGCTGCTGCGGTGAGGCGGGCCATGTCGTGCTTTCGTCCAGTGCGGTAATCGACTTCGGTGAGCAGGGTGACCGCCACCGTGTCATCCATCGCATCGTCGACGTTTTCCGGGGCCACAGTTTTGAGGCTATATCCGTTGCCCAGCGTGCGGCAAAGCCCTTCGGCCATGTAGAGGTCGGACGGGAAATTGCCGGTGTCCGACAGGATCACCCGGCGCGTCGGGTTCATTTCCAGCGCCGCAGCCAGCGCCTGGTAGACCTTGATCGACAGCGTGTCGCCCATCACGACTGAGCCCGCCTCGGCCCCGATCAGCCGCCCGACGCGGTCGCCGATGCGGGCCGGCTGGTCCATCCATCCCGCCTTGTTCCAGCCGGTAATCAGCAGTTCACCCCATTCGTCGGTCACCGCGTGCGCAACGCGGGCGGCAGCGGCGCGCGGCAGCGGCCCCAGCGAGTTGCCGTCGAGGTAGATCACGCCGACGGGCAGGTGAAACATCGCACGGGTGGCGGTGAAATCGGTCATGAAAGTCTCCAACTGCCGAGGATAGCGATCCAAGGTTGTCATGGAAAGCCACGGGTGTGCAGAAATTTCAAGCTTGAAAGAGTTAATCCTGCGCTTGTCTTGCGTAATATTCGCGCCGACAAGGGTGTCACCGCACGGAGGGGATCATGGCGAAACTGCTGGCGATGCTGGATCTGCCGCCGATTTGGCTGATCGGATGTCTGACTCTGGCCGGGTTTGTGGACCGTCTGCTGCCGCTTTCGGGTCTTGGGTCGGTCGGGCGCTGGGCGGGGGCGGGGGCGGGGCTGATCGGCGTGGGGTTGGGGGTCATGATCGCTGCTGTCGCAACGATGGTCGCGTGGAAAACCACGGTCGTGCCACGGCGTGATCCGTCTGCACTGGTGACGGGTGGTGTGTTCCGGTTCAGTCGCAATCCAATCTATCTGGGCGATGCGATGATCCTGTGCGGTGCGATCCTGTGGTGGGATACGCTGTGGGCGCTGCCGCTGGTGCCGATCTTTGTTGTGGTCATCCAGTCGCGTTTCATTCTTGGCGAGGAAGCCCGTCTGAGTGCAGGTTTCGGGGCGGAGTTTGACGCCTACAAGGCGCGCACGCGGCGTTGGATATGATCCTGCGGTGCTGCCCCTCTTGACACTTGCTGCAAGGCAGCGACGTTCTTGTGCAATATTGTTGCGCAACTGTGCCGGACATCGCTACATGTGTCCGGCCCAGTCATCTGGCGCAGCACACCGGACCTGACCGTGGGGGAGAGACAGTGAAGATCGGCGCACCCAAAGAGATTTTCGACGGCGAGGCACGTGTTGCGATGACGCCGGATTCCGCCGTGCAGTTGCACAAGCTGGGCCATGTTTGCGTTATTCAGGCTGGGGCAGGGGCAAAAGCCGGGTTCTCCGATGCAAGCTATGCGGCCGTCGGGGTCGAGGTGCTGGCCGATGCCAAGGCGGTCTTCAAGGCCGCCGATGTGGTGGTCAAGGTGCGCGGTCCCGAAGCGGGCGAGGCCAAGCTGCTGCGCAAGGGCCAGACGCTGATTTCGTTCTTCTGGCCCGCGCAGAACGCCGAACTGCTGGAGGCGTGCAAGGTCCGGGGTGCCACAGTCATTGCGATGGACATGGTCCCGCGCATCAGCCGCGCACAGAAGATGGATGCGCTGAGTTCGATGGCCAACATCGCAGGCTACCGCGCGGTGATCGAGGCGGGCAACAATTTTGGGCGGTTCTTCACCGGGCAGGTAACTGCGGCGGGCAAGGTGCCGCCGGCGAAGGTGCTGGTTGTCGGCGCGGGCGTTGCGGGGCTGGCGGCGATCGGCACGGCGACATCATTGGGTGCGATCACCTATGCGTTCGACGTGCGGCCCGAAGTGGCCGAACAGATCGAATCGATGGGGGCGCAGTTTGTCTATCTGGAGTTCGAGGCGGCGCAGGATGGGGCCGCCACCGGGGGTTATGCCGCCCCTTCCAGCCCCGAATTCCGCGAGGTGCAGCTTGCAAAGTTCCGCGAACTGGCACCCGATATGGACATCGTCATCACCACCGCGCTGATCCCCGGGCGGCCCGCGCCGAAGCTGTGGCTGGCCGACATGGTGGCCATGATGAAGCCCGGTTCGGTCGTCATCGACCTTGCGGCGGAGCGGGGCGGGAACTGCGATCTGACCGTGCCGGATCAGAAAGTGGTCAGCGAGAACGGCGTGACCGTTGTCGGCTATACCGATTTCCCAAGCCGTATGGCGGCACAGGCGAGCACGCTTTATTCCAACAACATTCGTCACATGGTCACCGACCTTACGCCGAAGAAAGACGGCGTGATCGTGCAGAACATGGAGGATGACGTGATCCGCGGGGCGACCGTCACCCATGACGGGGCGGTCACCTTCCCGCCGCCGCCGCCAAAAATCGCCGCCATCGCTGCGGCCAAACCCAAGCCCAAGGCAGTGGAACTGACTCCGGTTGAAAAGCGGGTGAAAGAGGTCGCCGAGTTCAAAGCGCAGACACGCAATCAGGTCGGACTGCTGGTGATCGCGGGCCTGTTGCTGGCGCTGGTCGGATATTCCGCCCCGCCCAGCTTCATGTCGCACTTCATCGTTTTCGTGCTGGCCTGCTTCATCGGATTCTCGGTGATCTGGAATGTCAGTCACAGCCTGCATACGCCGCTGATGTCGGTGACCAACGCCATCTCGGGCATCGTGATCCTTGGTGCGTTGTTGCAGATCGGGTCGGGCAACTGGCTTGTCGTGACGCTGGCTGCCCTGTCAGTGCTGATTGCGTCGATCAATATCGTTGGTGGCTTTCTGGTGACGCGCCGGATGCTTGCCATGTTCCAGAAGTCGTGAGGATCGCCAGATGAGCATCGGTATCGTCGGGGCCGCCTATGTTGCGGCGGCTGTCCTTTTCATTCTGTCGCTGGGCGGGTTGTCAGGGCAGGAAAGCGCCAAGCGCGCGGTCTGGTATGGCATCGCAGGCATGGCGCTTGCGGTGGGGGCCACGGTGTTCGGGCCGGGGGTTGATCACTATTGGATCGTTGTCGTGATGCTGGCCATCGGGTCGGGGCTGGGCTGGTATGTCGCCGGAAAGGTGCAGATGACAGAGATGCCGCAGCTGGTGGCGGCGCTGCATTCGTTTGTCGGTCTGGCGGCGGTGTTCATCGGGTTCAACGCCGATCTGGAACTTGGGTCGGTGCAAGCGATGGACGAGGCTGCGCGCGCGACGCTGACCGGGTTTGCGGGCATCCTGGCGCACAAGTCGCCGGTGGAGATTTCCATCCTGCGGGTCGAGGTGTTCCTTGGCGTGTTCATCGGGGCGGTGACCTTCACCGGGTCGGTGGTGGCGTTCGGGAAACTGGCCGGAAAGGTGGATGGCAAGGCGACCAAATTGCCGGGGGGTCATCTGCTGAACGCGGCGGCGGCGGCGGGGTCTTTGCTGCTGTTGATCCTCTATTTCAACGATGCCGGCACCTGGCCGCTGGTTGTCATGACGCTGCTTGCATTCTTCATCGGCTATCACCTGATCATGGGCATCGGCGGGGCCGACATGCCCGTGGTCGTGTCGATGCTGAACAGCTATTCCGGCTGGGCTGCGGCAGCGATCGGTTTCACGCTGGGCAATGACCTGCTGATCGTCACCGGCGCGCTGGTGGGGTCCTCCGGCGCGATCCTGTCCTATATCATGTGCAAGGCGATGAACCGCAGCTTCATTTCGGTGATCCTCGGCGGCTTTGGCAACACGACCGGCCCCGCGATGGAAATTGCTGGCGAGCAGATTGCCATCGACGCCGAAGGGGTGGCCGCGGCATTGAACGACGCAGATTCGGTCATCATCATTCCGGGTTACGGCATGGCGGTCGCACAGGCGCAGCAATCGGTGTCGGAACTGACCAAGCGGCTGCGCGCCAAGGGCAAGACCGTGCGCTTTGCCATCCACCCGGTGGCGGGGCGGCTGCCCGGCCACATGAACGTGCTCTTGGCAGAGGCGAAAGTGCCATACGACATCGTGCTGGAGATGGACGAGATCAACGAGGATTTCCCCACCACCGACGTGGCCATCGTCATCGGCTCGAACGACATCGTGAACCCGGCGGCGCAGGAAGACCCCAACAGCCCCATCGCGGGCATGCCGGTGCTGGAGTGCTGGAAGGCCAAGCAGGTGTTCGTCAGCAAACGCGGGCAAGGGACGGGCTATTCAGGCATCGAGAATCCGCTGTTCTACAAGGACAACACGCGGATGTTCTATGGCGATGCCAAGAAGTCTATCGACGCCCTTTTGCCGATGATCGACTGATCACGATTTCACAAACTGCATCGCAAACGGGCCAGTTTCCGCCATGGCCGGAAGTTGGCCCGTCTGCATGCCGATGTATTCCGATAACCGTCCGGTATTGCTTGGAAAGTGGGTTTACACGGTGTTGGGCGCCGCTATCTAGAGATTTGGAAAAGATGAACTCAGGGTTTTTGCAGCAACGCTGCGAAAGCCGGGACCGAAGGCAGTTGGCGTTTCTGTCGAACGTCATTCCGCCCTAGAATGTGCGTAACGACCGGAGCCTGCCGATGCCGCCCATCGAAGATCACCCGCTGCGCTATCCGCTGACGAACGAACTGCATGCCCGCCCGTTCCCGTCGCTTGACGCGCCGTGCACGGCAGTTTTCGTGGCCATCAAGGAACCGCTCGACGCTGCCAACCGCGACCGCACCCGTGATCGCGCCCATCTTGTCGATCTGCTGGACCGCAACGGCAGCCCTCTTCCGCAGCCCGAGGCAACGCATTTTTCCGGCACTATCGGGCGGCATGAGTTGAAATGGGAAAGCCATACGGAATTCGTGACCTATTCGGCGTTCTCGAAAGGGGTCGGCCAGCGTCCGTTCGAGTTGCAGGAAATGCAGGTCTTTCCCGAGGACTGGATGGCGAAAGCCCCCGGAAAACGCCTTGTATCGGTGCTGGTCCGGGTGGAGTTGATGCCCGAGGATGAGGATGCAATCCTTGCCAGCCTGGAAGACTGGTTTGTGCCGGAAAGCCTTGCCGCAAGCCGCATTGTCGATGGGGCTGCTGTGATCGCGGGGGATTTCCGCATCGACCCGGCCGGGCAGATGCGCTTTGCGGTGTTTATCCGCCCCGGCACCGGTGCGCGCCGGGTGGGGCGCATTGTGCAACGCCTGTGCGAGATCGAAACCTACCGTGCGATGTCGATGCTGGGCCTGATGCGCGCCCGAAAGATGTCAGCCCGCCTGAACGAGATTGACCCGATGCTGTCGGCGCTTGTCGGCACGCTGGACAGTGCCGGGCAAAGCCCCGAGGCGACGCTGCACGAATTGCTGACCATCTCGGCCGAACTTGAAAGTCTTGCGGTGCAGGTCAGCTTTCGGTTCGGCGCGACGGCGGCCTATGAGGCCATCGTCAACCAGCGGATCGAGGTGTTGCGCGAGGTTCGCATTCAGGGTCGCCAAACCTTTGGCGAATTCATGATGCGCCGCTACGACCCGGCCATGCGAACAGTGAAATCCGCAGAGGCGCGGCTGCGGTCGATGGCGGAACGCGCGCAGCGCGCCGCCGAACTGCTGCGAACACGGGTTGATGTCGAACGTTCTGCGCAAAACCAGAAGCTGCTGGAAAGCATGGACAAGCGGGCCGATCTGCAACTGCGATTGCAGCGCACGGTCGAAGGGTTGTCCGTGGTCGCGATCAGCTATTACGCGGTCAACCTTGCCATTTATGCAGCCTATCCGTTGGCCGAACACTTTGGCCTCTCGAAAGGGCTGGCCACGGCCATGGCGACGCCGCTTGTTGTTCTTGCCGTCTGGCTGGCAATCAAGCGTATTCGCAAGCGCATCGACTAAATCCGGGGTCATTGCCGCAATCGCCCCGCATTTCATGTTTCTTTTCGGCGCAAATACCCCCTGCAAGCGTGTGGCGTGCGAATGCCCTCGGGCGGAAAGGTTTGCACGAAGCCGCCCGGCGCGGGACGGCGGTCAGAGCTGACAGCCACCTTTTGTGCAGCAGAGGCCTCGTGCAGAAATCGTCGCCGACAAGGTGATCGGTGACGCGCCCGCGAGGTTTGATCGGGCGGTGCGGCCTCAGGCTTTGACGCGCGCCATCGAGGGGTCGTAGAACGGGATAAGGGAGACGGTCGCGGGAACGCGCACCGATGCCACCTCCAGTTCGTACTGCCCGGAGCGAACGAAATCTTCGGTCACACCGTCCGGATGGCGCACATAGCCGTAGCCCACCGGTTTCCCCAGCGTGTAGCCAAACCCCCCGGAGGACAGCCAGCCGGCCCGTTCGCCGTTGCGATAGATCGTCTCGCGACCAAGCAGGACCACGGCGGCATCATCAACCATGAAGCCCGCCAGCCGCTTTTTCACGCCGCCCGCCTGCTGTGCTGCAACCGCCTCGCGGCCCAGAAAGGAAATTCCGGATTTCATCTTGCAGGCCCAGCCAAGGCCCGCCTCGACCGGAGCGTGATCGGGGCCGATGTCGGACCCCCAGGCGCGATAGCCCTTTTCCAGCCGCAGCGTTTCGATGGCCCTGTAGCCCGCGTTGACCAGCCCCAGCGGCGCGCCCGCCGCCATTAGCGCCTCATAAACCGTGACGGCATATTCGGTTGGAATGTGCAATTCCCACCCCAGTTCGCCCACATAGGTCACGCGCAGCGCCAGAACCGGGCAGCCTGCAATGCCGATCTGGCGTGCCGTGCCGAACGGGAACGCGGCGTTCGCGACATCATCCTGCGTTGCCGCTGCAAGAACATCGCGAGCGCGCGGCCCCATCAGCGACAGCACCGCATGGGCGGATTTCACATTGACCAAGGGCGTGCGGCTGTCTTTTGGCAGGTGGCGCGAAATCCAGTCGAAATCATGCGTCGCAAAGCCGGTTCCGGTGACGATGTAGAATGCAGCCGGCGCGGTGCGGACCACGGTCACATCACATTCGATACCGCCACGCGCGTTCAGCATCTGCGTGTAGGTCAGGCTTCCCACGGCGCGATCGACGTTGTTCGCGGCGATCCGGTTCAGCGCCGGGGCCGCATCGGGGCTGGTCAGCAGGAACTTGGCAAAGGACGACTGGTCGATCAGAACCGCCCCGTTGCGGCAGGCGTGGTGTTCGCGCGCCACGGCGTTGAACCAGCCGGGGCGGTTGTAGGAATAGACGTCGATGGGCGCTTCGCCTGCGGCCCGGTCGGCAAACCAGTTCGGACGCTCCCACCCCAGTTTTTCGCCGAAACACGCGCCTGCGGCCTTGAGGTGCGCATAAAGCGGCGAGCGGCGCGTTGGGCGGGCGGTGCGGTATTCCTCGGATGGCCAGGCGATGGTGTAGTGCTTGCCATAGGCTTCCAATGTGCGCGCGCGGACCCAGGCCACGTCACCATGTATCCGGCCGAAGCGGCGGATGTCCACCGGCCACAGATCGAACGGAGCTTCACCGTTCGCGAACCATTCTGCCAGCGCCATGCCCGCGCCACCGCCGCTGGCAATGCCAAAGGCGTTGAAGCCGGCGCCGACGAACAGGTTCTGCAACTCTGGCGCTTCGCCCAGAATGAAGTTTTCGTCTGGCGTAAAGCTTTCCGGTCCGTTGATAAGCTGCTTGACGCCTGCGATTTCAAGCGCCGGAACGCGCCCGATGGCCAGATCCATGAATTGTTCGAAATGGTCAAAGTTTGAGGTCAAAAGCTGGTGGTGGGACCCCTCGGGTATTCTATTTTGCGCCCATGCGACGGGGTTCGGCTCGTACCCACCCATCACCAGACCGCCTACATCTTCTTTCCAGTAGGTCAGGCGGTCGGGGTCGCGCAGGGTGGGAAGGTCGGGGGTCACGCCGGGAATGCGTTCGGTGATCATGTATTGATGCTCGACCGAGATCAGCGGCACATTCACGCCCACGCTTGCCGCAAGACTGCGCGTCCATTGCCCGGCGCAGAGAATGACCTTTTCGCATTGTATCGTGCCTGCGGGTGTTTCGACCCCGATGATGCGGCCATCCTCGACAAGGATCCGGGTGACAGGCGTATCCTCGAAGATCTTTACGCCCGACATTCGTGCGCCTTTGGCAAGGCTTTGCGTAATGTCGGACGGGTTGGCCTGCCCGTCGGTCGGCACGAAGGCTGCGCCGACCAGATCATCCACCGTCATCAGCGGCCACAACTCCTGCGCCTCTTTCGGGGTCAGAAGGTGCATCTCAAGGCCAAAGGAATGTGCGGTCGTGGCCTGCCGTTTGACCTCGGTCCAGCGTTCGGCGTTGCACGCAAGGCGAAGGCCGCCATTGCGTTTCCAGCCGGTTTCGATGCCTGTTTCTTGCGCCAGCCGGTCATAAAGCGCCACCGAATAGCCCAGCAATTGTTTGATGTTGGCAGATGTGCGCAGTTGTCCGACAAGACCCGCGGCATGGAACGTCGTCCCCGATGTCAGCTTCTTGCGCTCCAGCAGCACCGTATCGGTCCAGCCGAGCTTGCCCAGATGGTAGGCGGTCGAACAGCCGATGATGCCGCCGCCGATGATGACCGCTTTGGCGGTGGTGGGAAGATCGGTCATGGCATCCTCAGCTTGCGTTGAATTCGGCCGACGCCGCGCGGTAAGCCGCAAGCGTGGTTTCGGTATAGACCGCGAAATCAACTGCAAGGTCGGAATGGGTTTCCGACACCATCGACCACATCGCCTCGCGCAGTGCCGCCGCCGCCTTCATCGCGCGGTAGCGCCGCCAGAGGGCGGCATCGGGCGGCGATCCGAAATAGAGGCAAAGCATCTCGGACTCTTGTTCCGGCGAAAGGCTGTTATTCGCTGCAAGGCCGCCCAGATCAAAAAGCGGCGAATTGAAGCCCGCATAGTCCCAGTCGATCAACCACAACCGTTTGCCGTCGTCGATCAGATTCGCCGGCAACAGGTCATTGTGGCCAAACACCAGATCAACCGGGCCGACGGCAGCTTCCAGCAATTCGGCGGTGGCCAGATAGCCCGCCAGATCGGGCGCATGGCGGCCGTCTGCGAGGGTGGCGGCATAGTCGCGGATGACGTGAAACACCCAGAACGCAAGGACCGGACCGCGCAAGTGCCGGGGCATGTCGCGATGCGCGCGGGCCAGCAGATGCAGAACCCGCGCGCACATGCCGGGCGCGCGCACGTCGGCGGCGGTCAGCATAGGGCCGTCGATCCAGTCGAGCACAAGGATGCCCGGTTCGGCATGGATCACTGCAGGCGAGATGCCAGCGGCATGGGCGGCGCGACTGGCGGCAAGTTCATTGAACCGCATGACCTGATGCACCGGAATATCGCTGCCGATCCGGACTACAGCGCGACGATGTGCATCCTCGACGCGAAAGTTCACATTCGTTAAGCCGTCGTCCAGTGGTTGTGCGGTAACGCGCCCTTGCCAGATCGGCAGGGCAAGCACCCGTTCCAGCGCCGTCATGATCTTCCCCGCGGCTGCATCCCCACAGTCACGCTGCCCAGACGCAGGTGCGCTGTGAAATCCGAAAGTGGGATTTTGTGGGATTTTGTGAGTTTATCTTGGGAAAACGGCATGTAGCGCGTAAGCGCGTTGCTTTATTGCGCCTTTTGCGCGACCTTTACCCTGGTAAGGCGAAGGAAAAACGATGCAAGGCCCGGCACGACAGCGCGAGCGGGATATACTGGACGTCTTGGGTGAAACCGGGTCGGGCCGGATCATTGATCTGTCAAGACGGCTGCGCGTGACCGAAGAGACGATCCGGCGCAACGTGCGGCGGCTGGAAGAACAGGGGCTTGTCACCAAGGTTCACGGCGGGGTTTTCCTGCGCGGATGGGAGCCGGAGCAATCCTTCGCCCACAGATTCGCGCAAAACCCCGGCGCAAAACGCCGGATCGCAGCGCGGGTTGCAGGGATGATCCCGAACGGCGCGTCGCTGTTCCTCGATGTCGGGTCGACGACTGCCTATGTGGCGCAGGCCTTGCGGGGGCATCGGGAGTTGCTGGTGGTCACCAATTCCCTGCCGGTGGCGCAAATGCTGGTGGGCGGGGCAGAGAACCGCGTCTTTCTGGCAGGGGGCGAATTGCGCGCGCATGACGGCGGCGCGTTCGGGGCCGAGGCGTTGGCCTTCGTGCGGCAGTTTCGCGTGGATTTTGCAATATTGTCAGCGGCCGCAGTGGATGCGCGGGCGGGTTTTTTGCTGCACGATCTGCGCGAGGCCGAGTTTTCGCGTGAGATCATCCGCTGTGCCGCCCGCAGCATTGTCGTGGCCGATGCCACGAAATTCGGGCTTGATGCGCCGATCCGCATCGCAGAGCCAACCGCGTTCGATACGCTGGTGACCGACCGTGCGCCACCGTCACCGATTGCGCGGATGCTGGAGGGTGCGGGCATCACGCTTGTGCTTGCCCCGGCGGACCAGACGCTAGAACCGATGCCCTATTCGCCGCAGAAAACCTAAACACCGGCGTTTCCGTCAAGGCTGATGCCTGTTCCCAAGGCGCCAGGTTACGCCCGCACGCCCGAAAACCGGGCCTGCCAGTCAGTGCGCTCCTCATCGGTGATCTTGCGGAACATGACATCGGGGACCGAATATGCGTGGCCGGGCGGTAGGGTTGTCAGGGCCGCCGACAGATCGTCGGGCCATGTCCAGTCGGTCGATCCCATCGCGTCCATCATCGTGGCGGCAGCGTCGGGTATGAAGGGGCGCGACAGCACCGCATAGACCCGGATCAGGTTCAGCGCGAGGCGGACCATTGCGCCGGCCCGGTCGGGGTCGGTCTTGACCACGCTCCACGGTGCGGCCGATTGCAGATATTCGTTGCCCGCGACCCAGATGGTGCGCAGTTCGGTGGCTGCCTTGCGCACCTCCATCGCCTCCATCAGCGCCTCATAGGTGCGGATGCGTGCTTCGAGTTCCGAGATCAGCAATGCTTCGCGGTCGCCGAAGGTACCGCCATCCGGCACCACCTCGCCGAATTTTGATCGTCCGAACTTTGTGACGCGGCTGACAAGGTTGCCCAGAACATCCGCTAGATCCTTGTTGGCACTGGTCTGGAAATTCTCCCATGTGAACTCGGCGTCGCTGTTTTCGGGGGCGTGGGACAGCAGCCACCAGCGCCAGTAGTCGGCGGGCAGGATGCTGAGTGCCTGATCCATGAACACGCCGCGCCCCTGGCTGGTGGAGAACTGGCCCCCGTCATAATTCAGGTAATTGAAGGACTTGATGTAGTCGACCAGCTTCCACGGCTCGCCCGACCCCATGATTGTGGCGGGAAAGCTGAGGGTGTGGAAGGGGACGTTGTCTTTGCCCATGAACTGCACATAGCGCACGTCGGCGGCGCCCTTGTCGGTGCGCCACCAGCGTTCCCAGTCGGCATCGGACTTGCCATTGGCATCCGCCCATTCGGCGGCGCAGGCGATGTATTCGATGGGGGCGTCGAACCAGACGTAGAACACCTTGCCCTCCATCCCCGGCCAGGGCTGATCGCCCTTCATTACGGGGACGCCCCAATGCAGGTCGCGGGTGATGCCGCGATCTTGCAGGCCGTCGCCGTCATTCAGCCATTTCTTCGCGATTGAGGTGGTCAGGATCGGCCAGTCGCTCTTGGAGTCAATCCACGCCTGCAACTTGTCGCGCAGAGCGCGCTGGCGCAGGTAGAGGTGCTTTGTCTCGCGCACTTCAAGGTCGGTGGAGCCGGAAATGGCGGAACGCGGGTTGATCAGGTCGGTCGGGTCAAGCTGCTTGGTGCAATTCTCGCACTGGTCGCCGCGCGCCTTGTCGTAGCCGCAGTTTGGGCAGGTGCCTTCGATATAGCGGTCGGGCAGAAAGCGGTTGTCGGCAAGGGAAAATACCTGCTTTTCCGACACTTCCTCGATCAGCCCGTTATCGGCCAGTTTTCCCGCGAAATGCTGGGTCAGGCGGTGGTTGCGCTGGCTGGAGGAGCGGCCGAAATGGTCGAAGGACAGCCGGAAACCATCGGCGATGTCTTTTTGAACAGCGTGCATCTGCGCGCAGAATTCGGCCACCGGCATGCCGGCCTTGGCGGCGGCCAGTTCGGCGGGCGTGCCGTGTTCATCGGTGGCGCACAAGAACAGCACCTCGTTGCCGCGCGCGCGCATGTAGCGGGCGTACAGATCGGCCGGCAACTGGCTGCCCACCAGATTGCCCAGATGCTTGATCCCGTTGATATAGGGAATGGCGGAAGTGATGAGTATTCGTGCCATGCGCGCGCCCTTGGCCTGACTGTCCGCGCTCCGTTTAGCGCAAGGTCCGGGCAAGGACCAGAAGGGTCGCGCGCGGCGCGGCAGGGTTGCAGGCCGCCTGCCTGACGTGGCCAGCCTACACCAAGCGCTAGCGGCCCCGCAGCATTCGGGTCAGCGTGCCGTCGCCGTCGATCTCGCGCTTCAGCGCGGCGGCAATGTGGACGAGGACAAGCGCCATGAGTACCTTGGTCAACACGCCGTGGGCTGCCCAACCCGCCGCTTCCCACACCTCTGACACCGGCGCGATGGCGGGGATGATCCAGCGGTCGAACAGCATGACGTCGAGTCCGGAGGCAGAACTGGCAACCCATCCGGAAAGCGGAATGGCCACAAGCAGCAGATAGGTGGCTGCGTGGCTGATCCGCGCCAGCCGCTGCGGCCAGGCTTCGGCGTCGCCTTGCGGTCTGGGCGGGGGGTTGATCCGGTGCCAGACGAGCCGCAGGATCACCAGTGCCAACAGCACAAGGCCGGTCGATTTGTGCAATCCGTATAGCCAGAGGTTGGCAAGCCCCGGCTCCATCCCCGCGATGCGGGTGCCAAGTGCCAGCATCCCAAGCACGCCAAGCGCCATGCCCCAGTGCAGAATGCGGGTGACAAGACCAAAGGAATCCGGGGTGTTGCGCCATGCCATGGGGATCATTCCACTCGTTCGATGCGCGCAAGAATGTCGAGCCGCACCTCATCGCCGACCATGTCGTTCCAGCCGGTTGCGCCAAAGGCGCTGCGTTTGACAGCACCCGTCAGGCGCACTGTAAGGTGGCGCAAATCGCCCGCCACCGTGCCTTGCTGGCGGTAGATGGCGGCCGCGAGCGTCATCGGCCGCGTCACGCCCCGGATCGTCACGTTTCCTTCGACTGTCGCCCCGTCACCCGCGGCGCGAACCGAGGTCGAGGCGAATGTGATCTCGGGGAAGTTGCGCGCATCGAGCACTTTCGGCCCCTTCATGGCTTGCGCGGCAAAAACGAAACTTGCCCGTGCATTACTGACATCCAGTGTCACCGCGACTTTGGAATTGGTGACATTCTGGAAATCAAGCGTCAGGTCGGCCCGGCTGACTGGCATCTGGCCGGTGATGCGGTCGGGGCCGAAGTCGGTCTCGAAGCTGACGCTCGACGCTTCTGCTTCAAGCGCATAGTCCGCAGGTGCCGCCAGCGCCGGAGCAGCAAGGGCGACGATGAAGACAAGGGCGAGATGATACATGAAAATGCCTCCTTGCGCCGGTATAGCATGCTGGAAGTGCGGACCCGAAGATTTCGTCGAAGATACGCGAAAAGCTTCTGGCCGGTATAGCGGCAGTGCCGCCGATTATCCCGAATGCCATTGATTGGGGACTGCACGACGCGGTGCGTGGACCAGGGCGGGGCAACGGTTGAAACGGCTTGCGCGCAGCGCGGGCTTCGGGCCATCTGGCGCCAGAAGTCGTCAGACCTGAAAGTTGGCCGATGCGCCGTTCCCTTAACCTTGCGTTTGTTGTGCTGACGTTGCTTGCAGCCTGCCAGTTGGGTACGCCGCGGCCACCGGGTGGTGCGCCTGCGACCGAACAAGCGCCTGCTGAAATCACGGTGACCGCGCTTGGCGCACCGGCCGCAGGTGCCATCGATGCTGCCCCTGACACTTTGGTGGCACCTGCGGTCTTGGCTGCGGCGGGATCGGCACCGGCAATGACCGAAGATCAACTTGCCACCCAGATCCCGGTCAACCCGGCCTCCGGCGATGCGGTTGCCGCCGCTGCTGCGGCCGTGACGCCGGAGCCTGTCGTGCCGGAGCCGCTCAAATCGCCAAGCCAGATCGCCTGCGAGAAGAAGAAGGGAAAGTTTGCGCGCGTCGGCAGATCCGGCACCTTCGCCTGCGTGCTCCAGACCCGTGACGGCGGCAAACGATGCAGCAAGGAAAGCGACTGCGAGGGGCTGTGCCTTGCGCGATCCCGGACATGCTCGCCGATTACTCCCGTGTTCGGGTGTCAGGATATCCTACAGCAGGATGGGCTAAGGGTAACGCAATGCGTCGAATGACGGCGGGTCTGTGGCTGATGCCACTTGCGCTGCTTGCGGCCTGCGCGCCTGCGCCGCAGGTTGGATACCGGGCATCGGGAACGGCGATCTATTCCAATGCGGTGTTTCAGCCGGACCGCCTGTCGGGGCGTTGGGTTCAGGTTGCGGATTTCGCCCCGCATGGGGCTGCGGGTTGTGCGGCCGGCGGGCTTGTCGTGGTGCCAGGGGGCGGACGGCTTGGCCTTGAGGCCGACCTTTGCATTGGCGGCCTGCGGCGCGGCTTTCGCGGCGAGGCATCGGTGACCGGGCCGGGCCGCATCACCCTTGCCGGGGCTGATCCGGACGGGCTGGGCGCAGAATGGTGGGTTTTGTGGGTGGATGACGGCTATCGCACGCTGGTGATAGGCACGCCTTCAGGCCAGTTCGGATTTGTCCTGAACCGTGATTCGGTGATGCCCCCTGACCGGCAAGCCGCCGCGCGCGAGGTTCTGGCGTGGAACGGGTATGATTTGTCGCGGATGCGCGCCGTTGCCGCCCCTTGATGCGGAGCCGCAGCCGATCGCCAGGCGGTGCATGGGCAGCTACAGGGTCTGGGGCGGTTAGCGGTCCATATGGCAGGCTGTCTTGAAAATTGGAGTGGTGGGTGATCCGAAAGGGTGAAAAACCGGCCTCTTGGTTCATCCGTCCGGACGTTTGACAGTCCCGCCCCGGCCGACGTTGCCCCATCGGGTATTTAAGCCGAAAAGAAGCCAAATTTGTTTCAAATTGAAACGATCGCTGTCTAGCCGATCTCTGACCTCAGTCGCCTCAGATGATCGGGCAGGTCACGCGCGCCGACCGAAGCATCGCGGATCAGCCCGTCGAACTGGTGCGACAGGCTGGCAACCCGCGCGGTATCGCGGAACGCCAGATAGTTGCGGCCAAGGTAGACGACCGCCAGCAGCGGGCCGAACACGGTGATTGGCGCGGAATAAACGCGTCGGGCGTCGAACAGGTAAATCCGTAAGGCGGGATAGAGTTGATCCGCCAGCGCAAGGATACGGTCGATCTGGCCAAGGCGCACCTCGGGCGAAAGGCCGGCATAGTACCCTTCGGCTTTGGCAAAAGCGGAAAGCTCGTGCAGCGGTATGGCGATTTCATAGTCTGATCGCGCTTCGCGCATCAGGGCAAGGCGCACCTCGGACAGCGTGATCGCCTGTTCGGCCGTGGCTCCCAGCGACGACGCGTATTCCCATTCCATCATCGCGCGGGTCTTGATCATGTCGGGCAGCGTCGCCGGCACGTGCCGGATCTTGTAGCCTGCCGCCTCCTGGTGCCAGCCGAAGATCGTCTCGTCGATCAGGGCGCGAGGGGCTTCGGTCAAGGTCAGGGCATTGGCCATCAGATCGTCCAGCCGCTCTGGACGATCTGCAAGGCCCAGCAGCCAATCGGCGCTGACGCGCAACGCGGCGGCACATTCGGCAGCGATCTGGGCGTTCGGCAAGCGTGCCGACCCCATTTCCAGCAATTGCGAAATGGTCGAGCGATCAACCCCGACGGCCCGTGCCAGTGCGCTTTGGCTAAGGTTCGCTGCAGCCATTCCCTGCGCCAGCCTGTCCCGAAACAGATCCGCACGCAGTCGTTTGTCCACTTTGTCCAGCATTTGGTGATAATAATCCAATTTGTTGACCAAGTGTTGCGTATCTTCAGGATTCCTGTCCCGCTGGGCAAGTGCTAATCAAGCGTTTGTCATGTTCTGGAGGATGTGTTGCGTCACGACAGTTCAGAAGTTGAATGGCCGACCCTTGTTCTGCTGATTGCAACATACGTTCTTTGGGCCTTTTCGACGACCTGGGCGGCGTCATTCTGGCTGCCGCTTGGGATCGTGTTGAGTGCCATCGCAACGGCCCAGTTCTCATCGTTGCAGCACGAGGTCCTGCATGGCCATCCGTTCCGGTCGCGGAAGTTGAACGAGGCGCTGATCTTTCCCGGCCTGACGATGTTCGTGCCGTTCGGGCGGTTTCGTGACACCCACCTTGCGCATCACCACGATCCGATCCTGACCGACCCCTATGATGATCCTGAAAGCAATTTTGCCGATCCTGCAGTCTGGTCGCAGCTATCCCCGATCAGCCGCACGGTGCTGACGCTGAACAACACGCTGCTGGGGCGGATTTTGCTTGGTCCCGCGCTCAGCATCCGGGCCATGCTGAGCCAGGACATTGCGTCGATCCGGGCGGGTGACAGCGCCGTGCGCTGGGCGTGGCTCCTGCACGGTCTGGGCCTGATCCCGGTGCTGGCCTGGCTGATTTTCATCGCGGCCATGCCGATCGGGGCGGCGGTGCTTGCGGCTTATCTCGGGTTTGGCCTGCTGAAGATACGGACGTTTCTGGAGCATCGGGCGCATGATGCGGCCCGCGCCCGCAGCGTGATCATCGAAGATCGCGGACCGCTGGCATTGCTGTTCCTGAACAACAACCTGCATGCGGTCCACCATATGCATCCCGCTGTGGCCTGGTACCGCCTGCCCGCGATGTATCGGTCGAACCGCGATCACTATCTGCGGCGCAACGATGGCTATCTTTACGGATCGTACCGCGAGATTTTCGCACGTTACTTTTTTCATGCAAAAGACCCGGTGCCGCACCCGCTTTGGCCGCAGGGGGCCGACCGGGTGGTTGAGGCGGCAGAAACGTCTGCGGCGTCGCCTGTGCAGTAAGCAGCCGTCCCCCACGGCTTGCATGCCGCGGCAAAGCACCCCCCTCAGGCGATGCGGCGGAAGGTTGGCATGGCACCTGAATTATCGAAAAATGGCACTGGCGGGGGTGGGCCGTCATGGGCCAGCAATGCTGCCACTTCAGCCAGCACCACTTCGGTGATGAAGGGCAGATCCAGATGGCGCGTTTCGGAAAGCGGCAGCCAGTGCAGGTGGCCAAGCTCGTCTGACGCAGCCGAAAAATCATCCAGATCGCCCGCCACCGCCGAAGCATCTGCCAGAAAGAAGCGCGCATCGAACCGGCGTGACCGACCGGGCGGCGTGATTGCCCGAAACACAAAGCGCAGGGCCGAGGCATCGGGCAAAAGCCCCCGGCCTGCGAAACCTTTCCACCCGTCCGGCAGATCGCCACTCCCCGGACGGCCAAGGGCCAGACCGGTTTCCTCCCACAATTCGCGGATCGCGGCCGCAGCAAGAGCATTGGTCTGAGGCCCCGCTGGCTGCGACAGGCGCGCGGCGCAGACTGTGTTCAGCCCGCCGGTCAGGTGCACCGATGCATCGCCCGTATCTACAGCACCGCCGGGAAAGACGTATTTCGACGGCATGAACACGGCCCCGGCGCCGCGTTGGCCCATCAATACTTGCGGCGATGTGCCACCGTGGCGCAGCAGGATGATGCTGGCGGCGTCGCGGATCCGTGGCGCGTCGTCAGCCACGGGTGTCGAATCCGTGCATCCGTCGCGACCATTGGATCGCCACCAGCACACCCTTCAGACGCGGCAGAAGATACAGCGACAGCGCCACCGTACCGACTGAAAACACGCTGGCCAGAATCAGCGGATCGGGGCGGAACCGCACGAAACTCCATAGAATCGCCGGGGCCATCAGATGCCCGACGATCAGGATCGTCAGATAGGCCGGCCCGTCATCGGCCCGCTGATGGTGCAACTCTTCGCCGCACACGGGGCAACTGTCGCGCACCTTCAGATAGCCGCGCAGCAGCGGACCCGAGCCGCAATTCGGACAGCGCCGCCGCCAGCCGCGCAGCATCGCGGGCCGCATCGGCCTGTCTTCGTCGGATACAGGGGGGGCAGTCGTCATCAAAAGGTCGCCTGTTGGGTTAACACTATAAATCGTACTGTGCTTGGCGCAAAATGTAGAGGGGTGCCTTGCGCCTTGCGTCCTGATGTCGCGAAATTTTGCAAGCAACCGCGACGGAAACCGATGAACCCGCCGTTTGATATGCATGAGCAAGCGGCACGGTGCCGCACGCCCACCGAAGGAAAACGACGATGATCATAACCAAGGGCCTGACCGCCGCCACGCTGGCCGCACTTGTTGCCGCAACACTGACCACCGCACTTCCCGCCGCCGCGCGCGGCCCCGGCATGGGGCAGGGCATCATACAGGAAGGAATGATGGGAGCAGGGATGCGGGGCCAAGGCCCGTTCCTGATGCTGGAATTCGACGCGATCGACACCGACAAGGACGGCAAAATCACCGTGGCCGAACTTGACGCCCATCGGGCTGCGGCCGTGGTCGGTACCGATGCCAACAACGATGGCAAGCTGAGCGCCGAAGAACTGGCGGCGCAAGACCTCCGGATGATGACCGAAAGGGCGAACACCCGCGCCGCCCGCATGATCGAGACGCTGGACACCGATGGCGACAGCCTTTTGTCGGCGGCCGAGATGGCTGCGCGCCCGATGCCCGACCGGATATTCGACCGGTTGGATGCTGACGGTGACGGTGCAATCACCAAAGCCGAAGCCGAAACCGCCCGCACCCGCATGGCCGAGCGGATGGAGGGCGGCCGCAGGCATGGTAAGTCGTTCTATCGGGGCGACGACAACTGAATGACGAGGTGCGCTCCGGCCCGTCCGGGGCGCTCAGACCGACAGGCCGGGGCGACATCCTTGGCAGCGATGATCAAAACAGGCTAGATCGCAGGCACGATGCTTATGGCCCTGGATGCCCTTTCGGATGTCTCGGATGAGGCGCTGCTCGTGCTTTATGCCAACGGTGATCCGTCGGCGGCGCGCGCCTTGACGCTGCGCCTGACGCCGCGCGTGCTGGGATTTGCGGCCCGGATGCTGGGCGACCGGGCCGAAGCCGAGGATGTGGCGCAAGAGGCGATGCTGCGGCTATGGCGCATTGCGCCCGACTGGCGACAGGGCGAGGCCCAGGTGACGACGTGGCTGTACCGCGTGGTGTCGAACCTGTGCACCGACCGGTTGCGGCGCGGACGATCAAAGGCGCTGGACGAGGTGCCGGAGGCCGAGGACGGCGCACCGGCGGTGGTGGCCCGGCTGATCGAAGCGGATCGGGCGGCCGCACTGGAGGCGGCATTGGCGCAGTTGCCGGACCGACAGCGTCAGGCGGTGGTGCTGCGGCATCTGGAGGGACTGGCAAACCCCGAGATTGCCCATGTGATGGACATCGGGGTGGAAGCGGTCGAAAGTCTGGTGGCGCGGGGCAAGCGGGGGCTGGCTTTGCTGCTGTCGGGGCGAAGGGCCGAGCTTGGGTATGACGACGAGGACTGACATGCACGACCGCGATCTTGACGACCTTTTTTCACAGGCCCACGCCGTGGAGCCGCTGCTGCCGTCGCACCTTGTTGCACGGATCGAGGCAGACGCGCTGGCGGAACAACGCGCCCGCGCGACCGCTGCCCGGCGTCCGGCACCGACGGCCCGCCGCGGCTGGACGGCCTGGCTCGCAGCCCTTGGTGGCGGCGGTGTGGTTGCCGGGCTTGCGACGGCGACGCTTGCCGGGGTCTGGCTGGGCGTGGCGCAGCCGGCACCGGTTTCTGCGCTGACGCAAAAGATGTCGGATGCCTTCCTCCAGAATGCGACACTGGAGCAGGTCGAACTCATACCGAACCTCGATGCGTTCGTGACGGAGGGTTGAGATGGACAAGACCACTCCGGATGCGCCCGTTGCCTTGCCGCCTGCCGCACGGCCCGCAACGTCTCGGTGGCTGAAAGTCGCGCTGGTTGTTTCGCTTGCGATGAACCTTGCGGTGCTGGGTGCGGTGGGTGGCGCGGTGGTACATGACGCCCGACAGGCCGGCCGGCCGATGGCGCGTGATCTGGGCTTTGGCCCGTTTACCGATGCGCTGTCGCCGGAAGATCGTGCAGCACTGGGTAAGGCATTCATGCGCGACGGTGGCAAGCCGCGCGACATGCGGCGCGAATTGCGGGCCGAATACGGCCAGCTTCTGACCGCGCTGCGCGCCGAGCCCTTTGATGAGGCAAAGCTGCGCGGTGTGTTCGACGTTCTTCAGGCGCGGAGCCGTGACCGGCTGGACCTGGGACAACGGCTTTTGTCGGAGCGTATTCTTGCGATGCCGCCCGAGGCGCGGCTGCGTTTTGCCGACCGCCTTGAGGATCTTGTGTCGCGCGGACCAAGGCGCAATCAGGCACCATCTGCGGACAACTGAAGCCGTTTCGTGCTGCTGCTGTCGGCGCAGATCAGGCGCGCCGTGTGTCAGGCGGCGGACCTGCTGATCGTCACCTGATTTCGTCCTTGTGCCTTTGAGCTGAGCAAAGCGTGATCCGCCCGTCTGACGATGGTCGTCACGGCCTCTGGTTCGGCTGTTTCTGGCAGGGATGCAACCGCCAATCCGATTGAAACGGTCACCAAAAGTGCGCGGGCGTGATCGAAACTGATCGCCGCTTCCTCGACAGCGCGACACAGCCGCTGCGCCATCAGGGTTGCATCGGCAAGCCGCGTGTCCGGCAGCGCGACAAGGAATTCCTCACCGCCGATGCGCGCCAAAAGGTCACCTCCGCGCAGGTTCGATGACAGCCGCCGGGCCACTTCAACCAGCACCGCATCGCCCGCCGCATGCCCGAAGGCATCGTTCACCGCCTTGAAGCGGTCAAGGTCGATGATCATCACCGCAACCCCCTCGTCAGAACGTCGCGCCCGCTCCAGCATGCGGCCCAGTTGTGCCAGGGCGTAGCGGCGGTTGTGCAAGCCGGTCAGCGGGTCGATCACCGCAAGGCGCAAGCCATCTGATACCGTTGCCCGCAGCTTGTCGTCGTGGCGCTTGCGTCGCAACAACATCCTAAGGCGCAGGGCAATTTCGCAGGGATCTGCATCGGCCGCGATCACGTCATTCGCGCCCAGATCAAACGCCATTGCGGCCTGATTTGCCGCCATCGCGGGCTGGATCATGCAGATCGCAGCATGGCGGCCACTGCTGCGACTGCGCAGATCCGACATCAGGCGAAGGCCGCCACCGTCGGCACCAAGATCCGATTCGATTACATAGACATCGGGCATTCGCGCCGGATCGGCCGAAACCTCGCCCAAAGCTTCGTCGCGTGACAGAATCATCATATGGTCTGTCAGATGGGCGGCCAGACTGTGGCGCAGATGAATGGCCGTTTCCGGTCGTTCCGTGACCAGTGCCACAAGTCCCGGCCGTTCGAACCCGGCGGCCGCCTCGGCCAAGCCGACTGCGCCCAGGGTGGCGTTGCGCGCGCGCAATTCATCTGCCCCATCGCGGGCGCGAAGCAGCGCGCGCAGCCGAGCCATCAGACGCTCGTCCTCCAACGGTTTCATCATGACATCATCCGCCCCCGCGCGCAGCGCGCAAATCCGCGCGTCGCCGTCACCGGCAGCCAGCGTCATGATCACGGGTATAG
Source organism: Rhodobacterales bacterium (assembly GCA_031408575.1). Taxonomy (GTDB): domain Bacteria; phylum Pseudomonadota; class Alphaproteobacteria; order Rhodobacterales; family Rhodobacteraceae; genus Aliitabrizicola. Next base: position 5,897 of record JANNWS010000027.1, on the reverse strand, counting down.
TGCGGGTCTGCGGATCGGCGCGCAGGCGGCGCAACACCTCGATCCCGTCAAGGTCCGGCAGGACGCGATCCAGTAGAATCAGATCCGGGGCCGTTCTGGATGCCATCCTGAGGCAGGCGGCACCGTCGGCGGCCAGCAAGGTTTCGTATCGCGCATCGGCCAGTTTGACCTTCAGCACGATCCGATTGGTCGCGATATCGTCAACGATGAGGATCCGACCTGACATTGTTCAGACTGTCCGCTTTACGTGCATTCCCGTTATGTTCAATGTGGTGCCGAATTGGTTAACATTTCCTTTCCGGCACCCTGCCGGAGGGATTGGCAAAGGGGAATTGACGTGCAAGCCAAGCAGGAATCCGCCGAGTTGCTGGCACTGCAAGCGCTGGGCTGGTTGGCTGGCAATCCAGAACTTTTGCCGCTTTTTCTCGGTGCATCAGGTGCTTGCGCTGCCGATCTTGCAGCCGGGGCGCAGAGCCCCGTGTTTCTTGCTTCGGTTCTCGATTTCGTGATGAACGAAGATGCCTGGGTCATCGCGTTTTGTGATGCGACGGGGCATGCCTATACCGCCCCGATGATGGCTCGCGCCTATCTGCCGGGGGGGCAGGCGATGCATTGGACCTGAACTGGGACCAGTTGCATTCCCTGTCTGCTGCGGCCAGTTTGCCCGCGCGCCCCTGCCGGGCGGGAGAAGTGCCATGATCGACGGCGTGATCTTCGACAAGGACGGGACGCTGTTCGACTTCCGGCAAAGCTGGGGCGGCTGGACGCGCCGGCTGCTGCAGGATCTTGCGCGCGACACAGCACATGCCGATGCTTTGGCAGCGTCCATCGGGTTCGATCTTGTGAGCGGCCACTTTGCGCCCGAAAGCCCGGTCATCGCCGGCACCAGCCATGACATCGCGGCGGCGATGCTGGAACATCTTCCCGTTACGACCCAAGCCGCGCTTGTTACCCGCATGAACCTGCTGGCGGTCGACGCTGCGATGATGCCCGCAGTGCCGCTGATGCCGCTGTTGGGGGCGCTGCGGGATCGTGGCCTGAAGATCGGGCTGGCCACCAATGATGTCGAGGCTGCCGCCCGCGCGCATCTTGCGACCGAGGGTGTCGATCAGATGTTCGATCTGATCGCCGGTTACGATTCGGGTCATGGCGCAAAGCCCGGACCCGGCATGCTTTTGGCCTTCGCGCGGCAGACCGGGCTGTCGCCTGACCGGGTGCTGATGGTCGGCGACAGCACGCATGACCTGATTGCAGGACGCGCCGCAGGAATGCGCCCGGTGGCTGTGTTGACGGGCATTGCCGAAGCGCCCGAACTTGCGCCGCTGGCTGAAGTGGTCCTGCCCGATATTGGCGCGTTGCCCGGCTGGATTGACGCCCAGCGGGCGCACTGAGGGCGCTTCACGCAGCCACCATTCAAAAACGACGCGATTGCGTCGGAAATCAGGTAACCATTCCGGTGTGGCATCGGCCAATCTGTGCTCTGAGGTTCGCCTGAGCAGCCAAGGGAGCAGCGATGAACGACGATGCAGGCCGCAGACGCCGCGCCGGGGGCCGCGCGGGCAACAAGGAACGCGCCGGAACCGCCGCCATTGATCAGATGCCGTGGCGCATCCCGGTCAACCCCGACCGTCCGACCGAGCCTGTCGATATGGACGGCGTCATGGCGATCCATCGCGGGGCGATGCGGATCCTGAAAGAGATCGGGATCGAGTTCCTGAACCCCGAAGCTGCCGCGATCCTGAAAAAAGCGGGCTGCAAGGTTGAGGGAACGAACGTCCGCATGGACGAGGATTTCGTGATGGAGATGCTGGCCACGGTGCCGGAACAGTTCACCATCACCCCGCGCAACCCGGAACGTGAGATCATCATCGGCGGCAAGCACATGGTGTTCGTCAACGTCTCGTCGCCCCCCAACGCCTGGGATCTGGAGCGGGGAAAGCGGTCGGGTGACTTCGAGACGTTCAAGGAATTTATGAAGCTGACGCAGTATTTCAACTGCATCCATGTGGCCGGGGGCTATCCGGTCGAACCGATCGACATTCATCCGTCGGTGCGCCATCTGGACTGCCTGTATGAAAAGCTGACCCTGACCGACAAGGTCGTGCATGCCTATTCTCTGGGGGCAGAGCGGGTTGAGGATGTGATGGAGATGACCCGCATCGCGGGTGGCCTGTCGCATGACGAGTTCGACGCAAAGCCGCGGATGTATACCAACATCAATTCCGTCTCGCCGCTGAAACACGACTATCCGATGCTGGACGGCGCAATGCGCCTGGCCCGTCGGGGGCAACCGGTGATCGTGACTCCGTTCACGCTGGCGGGGGCAATGGCGCCCGTCACGATGGCGGGGGCGGTGGCGCTGTCGCTGGCCGAAGGGCTGTCGGCGATTGCCCTGTTGCAATACATCAATCCGGGCTGCCCGGTGGCCATCGGCACCTTCACCTCGAATGTGGATATGAAATCGGGTGCGCCCGCGTTCGGCACCCCGGAATACATGCGCGCGACCCAGATGACGGGGCAGCTTGCCCGGTATTACAAGTTGCCGCTGCGCTCCTCCGGGGTCTGTGCGGCAAACGTGCCGGACGGGCAGGCAATGTGGGAGACATCGAACTCGCTCTGGGCGGCGGTGCAGAGCCGGACCAACCTTGTCTATCATGCTGCGGGATGGCTGGAGGGTGGGCTAATTGCCTCGCCTGAAAAATTCGTGATGGACTGCGAGGTTCTTCAGATGATCCAGCGGTATTTCGAGGCTTCGGTAACTGCCACCACGGAGGAAGACCTTGCCTTCGACGCGATCCGCGAGGTGGGCGCAGGTGGGCATTACTTTGGCGTCCAGCACACGCAGGATCGCTACGCCACGGCGTTCTATGCGCCTTTCGTGTCGGACTGGAGGAATTTCGAGGCCTGGCAGATTGATGGATCCGTCTGGACGCCCGAACGGGCGCACCGGATCTACAAGGCAATTCTGGCCGAATTCGAGGCCCCGGACATGAACGGCGATCACCGCGAAGAATTGCGCCAGTTCGTGGCGAAACGGAAACAGGAAGGCGGAGCGCCGACGGATTTCTGAAGGGTCGCATCATTGGGCATACACGGTGCATCGGCGGTCCCGCGCGGTGGTCGGGCCATGGCCTGCAGGGTGCATCCTGTCATCGTTGGCGTTGGTCGCCATGCGGGTTTCTTCTTGTGGCACGGCGCATCCGGTCATGGAATGCCTGAAATTGAAAGGCAACCAATAGGTGGCTTCACGACGCTGGTCTTGGCGGCGCGGGTGTGACGCTGCTGGCTGCACCCGACATATATGTTTTATAACAATAATATACGGTGCTTTATTAGGCTGCGGCCCTGCCGCCAGCGCCGCCCGCAGTGCCGCCATTTTCCGCTTGAAAAACCGTGGCCACAGGCGCATCTAGCCCCGGGGCCTGCGTTTGACGCGGGCGATACGCTATTGGAGAGACTATGGCCAAGGAAGACACGCTCGAATTTCCCGGTGTCGTGAAGGAACTCTTGCCGAACGCGACATTCAAGGTCGAGCTGGACAACGGCCACGAGTTGATCGCGACAATGGCGGGAAAGATGCGAAAGAACCGCATCCGGGTTCTGGCCGGCGACAAGGTGCAGGTCGAAATGACCCCCTATGATCTGTCGAAGGGCCGCATCAACTATCGCTTCAAGTGAACATGCCTGCAATCGAGGCAACCGGCTTTCGGGCCACGACGCGCGTTTGTTTGACGTGCGCCTGATCCTCGGGTCGGTCAGCCCGCGCCGGAAAGAGTTGCTGTCGCAGCTTGGCCTTGTGCCGGATGCGATCCTTGCCCCCGACATTGACGAAGACCCGCGCCGGGGCGAGTTGCCGCGCCCCTACTGCGCGCGCCTTGCCCGCGAAAAGGCGCAGGCTGTGGCGGCTGATGCCGATGACGTGGTGCTATGCGCCGATACCACGGTGGCGCTGGGTCGCCGCATTCTGGGCAAGCCCCGCGATGCCGGCGAGGCGGCGGCGTTCCTTCTGGCGCTGGGCGGGCGGCGGCATCAGGTGATCACCGCCGTCGCCGTGCGGCGGGGTAATCGGATCTGGACACGCGAGACGGTCAGCGCGGTCAAGATGAAACGCCTGTCGGATGTGGAGCTGAACGGCTATCTTGATACCTGTGAATGGCAGGGCAAAGCGGGCGGCTATGCCATTCAGGGCCGCGCCGGTGCGTTCATCCCGTGGATTTCGGGCTCGTTTACCGGTATCGTCGGCCTGCCACTGGCGGAAACGGCGGCTTTGCTGGCGGCGGCAGGATACCCGCTGCACCGGAGGGACGCATGAAGGGCCGCATCGTGGCACTGGACACGCTGGGGGGGCGCGCTGCTGCCGCCCTGATCGTGGACGGGCGGCTGGAGGATCTGCTGGTCGATCCGGCGGGCGACGCGCCGGTGCCGGGCGCGATCTACCGCGCTGTGGTGGACCGGCCGTTGAAAGGGCAGGGCGGAGTTTTTGTGAAGCTGCCCGAGGGGACCGGCTTTCTGCGGCAGGTCTCGGGGCTGGCACCCGGTCAGCCGGTGCTGGTGCAGGTCAGCGGGGCCGCCGAGCCGGGCAAGGCCGTTCCGGTCACCACCCGGCTTCTGTTCAAAAGCCGCTATGCCATTGTAACGCCGGGGGCGCCGGGCCTGAACGTGTCGCGCCGCATCCGAGAAGATGACGTGCGGGCAATGCTCGATGCGCTTGCCACCGGCGCTATGACGGGGGCGGCGCTCGATCTGGGCCTGATCCTGCGTTCGGCCTGCGACGGGGCCGAAGCCGATGACATTGCAGAGGATATCACCGCGATGCGCGGCCTTGCAGAGGCGGTTCTGGCCGATCTGACCGGCCCAGCCGAATTGCTGGCCGACGGGGCCGGCGCGCAGGAAACCGCGTGGCGCGACTGGGCCGACCCCGCCCCCGACGAGGTGGCCGAAGGCGCAGGCGCGTTTGCCGCATTCGGCGTGGCCGAAATGGTCGATGCCCTGCTGACCCCGCGCGCCGTACTGCCGGGTGGCGGTCACATGATGGTGGAGCCGACACGCGCGCTGGTGGCGGTGGATGTCAACACAGGGCCGGACATGTCGCCCGCGGCCAGCCTGAAAGCCAACATCGCCGCTGCCCGCGACCTGCCGCGCCAGTTGCGACTGCGGGGGCTTGGCGGACAGGTGGTGATCGACTTTGCGCCGATGCCGAAGAAAGACCGCGTTCCACTTGAACAGGTGCTGCGCGCCGCGTTCAAAAGCGAAGGCGCGGAAACCAGCCTGTCGGGCTGGACGGCGCTCGGGCTGTACGAACTGGTCCGCAAGCGTGACCGGATGCCGTTGACCGAGGCGTTGCGATGACCTGCCCGATTTGCCGCAAACCCGTTGATCCGGCCTACCGCCCGTTCTGCTCGCGCCGCTGCGCGGATGTCGACCTCGGGCGCTGGCTGACCGGGCGCTATGTGATCCCCGCGACCGAGGCGGAAGATGAGGCGGACGTTCTGAATGATCAGGATCCGGGGCAGTGATGCCCGGAGAAGCGACAGAATTTTTGCCCATCCCTCTGGACAGCCTCTGCCACCTCGCATAATACCCTGTCACCTGAAAGTCGATGGCGATGGCTCGGGGCCCAGATAGCTCAGTTGGTAGAGCAGCGGATTGAAAATCCGCGTGTCGGCGGTTCAATTCCGTCTCTGGGCACCACTTAACCCCTTGTTGTAATTTAAAATTTCTTGTCGTCTTTCTGACGGAGTGTTTGTGGCGCTCTTTCTGGGCTACAATCGTGCTCGGGGTGCACTTCAGGAGAAATGGCATTTGTCTGGGGAGCTTGCTCTTTCCAGGACCGCTACACCCAGTGAAGAACATTCATGGGGTCGTGCTCGAAACCCATTCATGCCTTGCAGTCCGCG
>JANNWS010000026.1:0-2954 GCA_031408575.1 Rhodobacterales bacterium | reverse complement strand
TCAACACGCCGGATAACCCGCAGAACACGTTGAACTTCAGGCGAGACATTTCGCCCAGATCTGAGGCATAAAAGCGATAGGCTGGTGGAACATATGGGCGACAGATCGACCGCTTCCCCAAGCCCTTATCAGGCGCTGCCCTCCGCTCCCCCGGCCTTGGTTCCACCCCGGCCGGACCTGCATGCGGGGGGCAGAGGCGCGTTAAGTCTCTAGCGTCAAACATTTTTTCTGGGTTCGCGCTTTGGGTGCGCACTCTTGGGTTCGCAGGTACGCACGCACCCACCGATCGCCGTTTCTGCCTCCCTGCCCCGCCAAAACTGGCCCGGTGTTCATCACCGGGCCTTTCCTTTCAGGAGACCGCCCTTGCAGATCGACATGATGCAAACCGCCCGGCTGGTGCCCTACATTCGCAACGCCCGCACCCATTCCGCCGACCAGGTGGCTCAGATCGCGGCTTCGATCGCCGAGTTCGGGTTCACCAACCCGATCCTGGTCGGCGAGGACGATGTAATCATCGCCGGGCACGGACGGCTGATGGCGGCGCAATCCCTAGGCCTGGCGCAGGTGCCTGTGATCGTGCTGGACCATCTGTCCGAGGCCCAGCGCCGTGCGCTGATCCTCGCCGACAACCGGATTGCCGAAAACGCCGGGTGGGACAACGCCATGCTGGCCTCGGAACTGGCGGCGCTGCGCGACGAGAACTTCGATCTGGACATGATCGGCTTCGACGAGGCTGAACTCGAGGAATTGCTGGCGGGGTTTGAATTTGGTGATGCGGGCGCGCTTGGCGGCGGGGGGCAAGGCGGCGGCACGGAGGTCGCAGGAGCAGAACCCGTCCCATCATCGTCCGGCAGCCTTGCCGCGCGCTTCGGCATCCCTCCCTTCTCGATCCTCGATGCCCGCAAAGGCTGGTGGCAGGATCGCAAGCGCGCCTGGCTGGACATGGGCATCCGCTCAGAACTCGGCCGCGGCGAGGGCGATCGCGCCTGCCCCGGCGGCAGCCCGATGCCGGGCAACGGCTCGCGCAAGGATTACAAACCGGGCGCGGCTAAGGCGTTCAACGATGGCGCGGTCCTTGGTGGCGGTGGTCTGGCCGATCAGGTCGCCAAGGCAGCCACCGCCCGGCGCCAGAAAAAGGAGGCCACACATGGCTAAATCCCTCGCCCGAACTTTCGGCCAGGACCTGATGCGTGGCGAGCATGTTGTCGGTGCCGAAAAAACCAACGGCGGCGTCCTGATGCCGTCGCATTCCTCCGGCGATCCGAGCTTCTATGCCAAGAAGCGCGCCAAAGAGGCCGAACTGGGTCACGAGTTGACCACTGAAGCCTTCCTCGCCAATCATTACCAAGCCTCCGATGCGGCAACTGCGTCGGGCACATCGATCTTCGATCCCGTCCTTTGTGAAATCGCCTATCGATGGTTCTGCCCGCAGGGTGGCACGGTGCTTGATCCCTTCGCGGGCGGATCGGTGCGCGGCATCGTCGCGTCCCAGCTTGGCCGGGCTTACGTCGGCATAGAACTCCGCGCCGAACAGGTCTCTGCCAATCAGGCACAGGCGGCGCTGGGCGCAGGCCCTGCCCCGCGCTGGATCACCGGCGACAGCCGCGACATCGCCACTCTGGCACGGGGCGTCGACGCCGATCTGATCTTCAGCTGCCCGCCCTATTGGAACCTCGAGGTCTACTCGGACGATCCGGCCGACCTGTCGACGCTGGGCAAGGAGGCCTTCTTCGAGGCCTATGCCCGGATCATTGCCGGGGCTGTGTCCCGCCTGCGCGACGATCGCTTCGCCGTCTGGGTGATTGGTGATGTGCGCGACGCGGGCGGGTTCTTCGTCAACCTGCCGGGCAAAACGGTCGAGGCCTTTGAGGCCGCAGGCGCCCGGTTCTACAACGACGCGATCCTCGTCACTGCCGTCGGTTCTCTCCCCATCCGTGCCGGACGGCAGTTCGAAGCTTCGCGCAAGCTGGGCCGCACCCACCAGAACGTGCTGGTGTTCTGCAAGGGCGACCCCAAGCGCGCGACCGAGGCGATCGGGCAGGTGGAATTCGGCGAGATCGACGAGGCCGACGGCACCAACGACGAGGCACCCCAAGAATGACCGTGCCGATCGTGCAAACCCATTCGGGGATCTGGGTGGTCCGCGATGACCTTTTCCCCGGCGGCACTAAGGCAAGGTTTATCGGGCAGGTGTTCGACGGCGTGCAGGAAGCCGTCTACGCCAGCCCGCCGGAAGGCGGCGCGCAAACCGCTCTGGCCCATGTCGCCCGGGCGCTGGGCAAGAAGGCCACGATCTTTGTGGCTCAACGCGCCAAACCGCACGCCCGGACGCTGGAAGCGGCGCGGATGGGGGCAAAGGTTGTGCCGGTGTCGCCCGGATATCTGACCGTCGTGCAAAGCCGAGCGCGCCAATACTGCCGTGATACCGGGACATCGCTGATCCGTTTCGGCGCTGACATCCCCGGCGCGGTCGAGGCCCTCGCGGCTGCTGCGTTGGCGACAGGGCTTGAGCCAGACGAGGTCTGGTGCGCCGCAGGATCAGGCGTTTTGGCGCGCGGGTTGGCGCTGGCTTGGCCGAGAGCCCGGCGGCATGTCGTGCAGATCGGGCGGGAACTGGCGCCGAAGGATGTCGCCGGGGCCCGCATCCACATCTATCCACGCGCCTTCGGACAGGTAGCGATCATGGGCGCACCCTTCCCGGCGGACCCGCACTATGATGCCAAGGCGTGGGAGTTGTGCGTGGCGATGCGCGGGCCGGGGCGGGCGCTGTTCTGGAACGTGGCGCCGCCGCCAGCCCACCCGATACATCCTACGTGTTTGATCCCACGGTTTGATGGTGCGATCTTTTCGCAGGAATGGAAGGAAGCACTATGGGACAGGTTCGTCACGGGAGCGCCACGACCACGCACGCTGTCAGAGCAGCAATACAGCGATCGCAAGCTTCGCTCGCGCAG
>JANNWS010000025.1:0-4186 GCA_031408575.1 Rhodobacterales bacterium | reverse complement strand
CGCCTGCGCACTGCGGGAAAGCCCGCCAACGTCGCCATCGTCGCCGTGATGAGAAATCTGATCGAAATCGCAAATGCGCTTGTCAAAGCTGATCGCAAGTGGGCGCCAAAAACCGCTTGATCAAGACGGATACTCTGGACTGTTAGCCGGCGTTGGGCGGTTTAGAGGCCCGGACCTTGCCGCGCCAAGGTCCAGCGCCAGACACCATCCTGAAGCGTTCGCGTCGCGTCGCCGCTTTGCAGAAGGTGGTTCAGATGGGCCATCGCCTCGACCAGGGCCAGGCCGTATTCGGTGGCGCTGATCTGGCGTTTGAACACGGCCGCGAAGCAATCGGTGGCGGTGCGGGGTTGTGAGAGATGGGCGCGCAGACGTGCGAGCGCGCCGTCATGATTGTCGATCATCTGGCTCAGCCGCAGGGGCAGGCCAGTGAAGGGCAGTTTGTGACCGGGCAGCACCAGATGGTCGTCTCGGGCGATCGGTTGGAAGGCGTGGCAGGACGCGATCCATTCACCCAGCGGGTCGGCTTCGGGTTCGGTCGGGTAGACGCCGATATTCGGCGAGATCGAGGGCAGTAGCTGATCACCGCCCAGGATCAGGGCGTCATCCATGCTCCAGAATGTCGCATGTTCTGGCGCGTGGCCGTGGCCGATGCGGACCTGCCAGCGGCGGTGCGCCATTGTGATAGTGTCGCCTTCGGCGATGCGGGTATAGCCCAGTGGCAGGGGCGTGACGCAATCGGCAAAGTTGAAGGGGCGTTCGGCTGCGCGCTTCGCAAGGCTATCCGGATCCATCCCCGCGCGACGCCAGAACGCGACCTGTTCGGGTGTCGGCAGGGGTTGGACATCAAGCACCAGCATCCGGGCCATAAGCCATGCCGTGCGGGTGGTGACCAATTCCGCGCCCTGTGCGCGAAACCATCCGGCAAGGCCGATATGGTCGGGGTGGTGGTGGGTCACGACGACGCGGGTAACGGGTTTTGCCCCAAGCGGCCCGGTAAGCAGGGCACCCCAGATGGTACGGGTGCGGCGGCTGTCCATGCCGGTATCGAGGATCGTCCAGCCCGCCCCGTCATCCAGCGCATAGACGTTGACGTGATCCAGTGCCATTGGTAGCGGCAGGCGGATCCAGTGGACGCCGGGGGCGATTTCCAGCGTGTTGCCCTCGGCCGGAGGCGTGTCCAGCGGGTAGCGGATGCCGGGGGTGGTGGGGTTCACGCCGCGAGATCGTCGGGCGTGAGTGCATAGAGGCCCACCGCCCCTTCGCGCGCCTGCGCCAGAAGGCCGGTGTATTCCGGCATCAGCCGGCGGATCGCCACGCGGGCAAGTGCCAGCCGGGCAGCATCGGCCATGGCGGCGCGCAGGTGCAGATGGCCGCCAAGGATGCGGGCGAAGGCGCGGAGATAGGGGACGGACCCGGCGAAGCGATCGTTCATGTCTTGTGCCACCAGCCATTCGGTCGTCTCACGCAGCGCTTCGGCGGCAGACCAGACATCGCCCGCAAGGTCGGGCAGTGTGGCGCGGGCGGCTTCTGCCCCATCCTGAACCTCTTGCAGCAGGCGGAAGGCGGCCTCGCCCCCGTCCATCAGCTTGCGCCCGACAAGATCCATCGCCTGAATGCCATTGGTGCCTTCGTAGATCGCCGTCACCCGCACGTCGCGCAGGTATTGCGCCGCGCCGGTTTCCTCGATGAAGCCCATCCCGCCATGCACCTGCACCCCTATGTTGGCCACTTCGATGCCGACATCAGTGCCGTATGCCTTGGCGATGGGGGTCAGCAGGGCCGCGCGGGCCAGCCAGTCGGGATCATCGGTGGCGCGTGCCATGTCGATGGCCACGGCGCAGGACAGGGCGATGGCGCGGGCCGAAAAGGTCTCGGCCTTCATGGTGGCCAGCATCCGGCGCACATCGGCGTGGTCGATGATTGTGCCTGCCCCACTCGGGGTTTTGCCCTGCGTGCGGTCGATTGCATAGGCCAGCGCATGCTGGGTTGCCGCCTCGGCCACGCCGACGCCCTGCATGGCAACACCGAGGCGGGCGTTGTTCATCATTGTGAACATCGCGGCCATGCCCTTGTGTGGCTCGCCGATCAGCCAACCGGTCGCGCGGTCATATTGCATGACGGCAGTGGGCGAGCCGTGCAGGCCCAGCTTGTGTTCCAGACTGACGACGCTGAGGGAGTTGCGCTTGCCGGGTGTGCCGTTCTCGTCCGGGATCAGTTTCGGCACCATGAACAGGCTGATGCCGCGCGTGCCATCGCCGGCGTCGGGCAGGCGGGCCAGGACGAGGTGGCAGACATTGGCGGTGAAATCATTATCCGCCCAGGTGATATAGATCTTCTGGCCTGTGATGGCGTAGGTGCCGTCATCGTTCGGCTCGGCTCTGGAGCGGAGCGCGCCGACATCCGACCCGGCTTGCGGTTCGGTCAGGTTCATCGTGCCGCACCATTCGCCCGAGACGAGTTTCGGCAGGTAAAGCGCCTTGATGGCATCCGAGGCATGGTGTTCCAGCGCCTCGATCTGGCCTTGCGTCATCAGCGGGTTGATTTGCAGCGACAGGCAGGCCGAGGCCATCATTTCGTTCACCGCGGTGGTCACGGTCATCGGCAGGCCCATGCCCCCGAAATCGCGGTTGGCCGCGATGGACACCCAGCCGCCCTTGGCAATCGCGCGGTAACCTTCGGCAAAGCCCGGTGGGGTGTGCACGATACCGTTTTCAAGCCGCGCAGGGTGCAGATCGCCCGCGCGCTGAAGGGGGGCGAGGATGCCTTCGCACATCTTGGCGGCTTCGGTCAGGATCGCTTCGACGGTGTCGGGTGTGGCTTCGGCGAAAAGGTCGGTGGCGATGGCCTGATCCAACCCCACCACATGATCGAACAGAAAGCGGAAATCGGCGATCGGGGCGCGGTACGGCATCGTGTGTCTCCGTGCGCCTTGGCAAGCGGCGGGCGCGGGCTTATGTCATCAATCCAGACCGACGGTGAACCCTGCGGTCGCGACCATCAAGTTCAACGCTGCGTCACAACATGCCCGCGACCGAAACCCTGCCACCCACGCCCGAGGGGCTGAACCGCGCCGCCGCTCTGCTGCGCGCGGACGAGGTAGTCGCATTTCCGACCGAGACGGTCTACGGGCTGGGCGGGGATGCTCGGTCTGATCTTGCAGTGGCGCGGATTTTCGAGGCGAAGGGGCGGCCAAGGTTCAATCCGCTGATCGTGCATGTGCCGGATCTGGCGGCGGCGCGGGCGCTGGCGGTGTTCGATGATCGGGCCGAAATGTTGGCTTCGGCCTTCTGGCCGGGGCCGCTGACGCTGGTGCTGCCGCTGCGCCCGGGATCGGGATTGTCGGCGCTGGTGACGGCTGAATTGGGGTCGGTGGCGCTGCGGGTTCCCGCGCATCCCGTGGCGCAGGGCGTGCTGCGGGCATTCGGCGGGCCGCTGGCGGCGCCGTCGGCCAATGTGTCGGGGCAGGTCAGCCCGACGCGGGCGGCGCATGTGATGGACGGGCTGACGGGGCGGATCGCGGCGGTGATCGACGGTGGCGCCTGTGCCGTGGGTGTGGAATCGACGATTGTCGGGCTGGACGGCGCTGCGGTGCTGCTGCGGCCCGGCGGGCTGCCGGTGGAGGTGCTGGAGGCGGCACTGGGCGGGCCGTTGGGCGCGTTTCAGGCGGGGCGAGTGACCGCACCGGGGCAATTGGCGTCGCACTACGCGCCGGGTGCGCGGGTGCGGCTGGGCGTGACAGCGCCTGCGGCGGGCGAGGTTTTCGTGGGCTTCGGGCCTGCACCGGGGGGCGCGCTCAACCTGTCGGTTACGGGCGATCTGGTCGAGGCGGCGGCGGCGCTGTTTCACCTCTTGCGCGAAGCGGATGTTCTGGCGGGGCCTGGGGGAGCGATTGCAGTCGCCCCGGTGCCAGAACGGGGTTTGGGGCGCGCGATCAACGACCGGCTGCGGCGTGCGGCGGCCCCAAGGGGGTGAGGGGTGGCGGGATTTTGATTGACGCGGACTTTCGGATCTCGACTAATATCCACGCATGGGCGAGCGATCAGTGTACTAGGGTCTGTTGGCGTTTGAGGATTCCCAAATCAGTCGCTGAGTGATTCAAGGTTGCCAAATGGGAGGCAACCTTGATCCGCACGACACTGACTGACGCCCAATGGGAAATCATCGCTCCGCACTGTCTTGGTAGGGA
>JANNWS010000024.1:0-1886 GCA_031408575.1 Rhodobacterales bacterium | reverse complement strand
GGCGCGATGGTCGACAGCCGCCCCGTCGCCGGCCTCACGGCTGCCGGGATGATCCGACACATGGTCGGACGTGAAGTGACGAATGTCTTTCCCAAGACTCCGGCCACGGTTGGCGCGCCGGTTCTGCAGGTCGAGGGTCTGAGCGATGGCCGACACTTCCGCAACATCAGCCTTGAGGCGCGGCGTGGAGAGATTCTCGGGCTGACCGGTCTAATCGGTGCCGGTCGCACCGAACTTGCCCGTGTCCTTTTCGGGCTGGAACGCCCGGTTGCCGGCCGCATCCTGATGGGTGGCAAGCCAGTTATCATTGGCTCGCCCACCGATGCCGTGCGCGCGGGCATTGCCTATGTGCCCGAAGACCGCAAGGCCATGGGCATCGTCCCGGCAATGAACATCCGCGAGAACATCAGCCTGCCGATCCTGCGCCGCATCTCGCAGGCTGGGCGGATCATTGGCAGGCAGGATGCGGACCTCGCCAAAAGCTATGTCCGCGATCTGGGCATCTCTCCACCTGATCCGGAACGGCGGATCAGCCTGCTGTCGGGTGGCAACCAGCAAAAGGCCGTTATCGCCAAGTGGCTTTCGACCAAACCCTCGGTCCTAATTCTTGACGAGCCCACCCGCGGCGTGGATGTCGGCGCCAAGGCCGAGATCCACCGCATCATCGGCGAGTTGGTGGCCAAGGGCATGGCCGTGATCATGATTTCGTCGGAACTGCTTGAGGTGATCGGCGTCTGCGACCGCGTTCTGGTGATGCGCGACGGCGAAGGGGTGGCGCTGCTTGACCGGGCCGACCTGACCGAAGAGCGCATCATGGCCCTTGCGACCGGAGAGGAGGCCGCATGACCAGCGCCGCCGAACCCAAGCCTGCACAGGCCAAACGGTTCCGCCGCGAAACGCCGCTGGCGCTTCTGGCTACCCGCGGGGGGTTGATCCTTGCCATCATCGGCGTCTTGATCGTTGGTGCCCTGTCGAGTCCGATGTTCATGACTTCGGGTAATTTCCTCAATGTGCTGACCAACATGTCGATCATTGGCATCATAGTCGTCGGCATGACCTTTGTGCTGGTCGTCGGGGGATTGGCTGACCTTTCGGTACCTGCGACCATCGCATGCGGGGCGATCCTGTCGCTGGCCCTTCAGCCGATGCTGGGTACTGTCCCGGCCTTCGTGCTGGCCATCACGCTTGCGGGCCTCTGCGGCCTCGTCTCGGGCATTCTGGTGGGCTACATCGGGATCAACCCGATCATCGCCACCCTTGGGGTCGGGACGATCGTCCTTGGGATCGTGCAATCGGTCGTGGGCGGAGTGATCGTCTACGGCACCAACCCCGCCACCGCCGATTTCGTCAAGGGTCGCATCTTCGGCATTCCGGTCCTTGTCCTGATCTTTGCTGTCGTGGCCATCGCGGGCCATCTTGTACTGTCGCGCAGCTACTGGGGCCGTTGGACCATGGCAACCGGCGGCAACCCCGTCGCTGCCGAGGCCAGCGCAGTCCCGGTGCGCGCGGTCAGGGCCGGAGCCTTCGTGCTGACCGGTCTTTGCGGCGGGCTGTCGGGCGCGCTTTTGGGTCTTACGTTGCAAAGCGCGCGTCCACTGGTTGGTATAGGCTATGAGTTCAGCGCAATCACAGCCGTGGTTGTGGGCGGCATCTCGATCAGCGGCGGTGCGGGGTCCGTGCCCCGCGCAATCATCGGGCTCTTGTTCGTGCAGCTTCTGACCAATGTCATGGTCCTGAACGGCGTTCGGACCCCGGATCAGGGCTTTGTGCTGGGTCTGTTGATTGCGGCGGCAGTTGCCCTCGACATGGCGCTGCGGCGCAGGGGGATCGCCTGATGCTGTGGTCGTTGGAGCGCCTCGTTCGTTACCGTGTCCTCGTTATTCTGG